>JBCBGX010000011.1:0-26560 GCA_038526325.1 Pseudomonadota bacterium
ACGGGCCCCAGATATGAACGCTCTCGTGGTCCTTGGGGCCGGGGCTGCG
The DNA here is from genome assembly GCA_038526325.1 of Pseudomonadota bacterium. Classification (GTDB taxonomy): domain Bacteria; phylum Pseudomonadota; class Alphaproteobacteria; order Rhodobacterales; family Rhodobacteraceae; genus Yoonia. Next base: position 50 of record JBCBGX010000011.1, read on the forward strand.
TTCCTGTTTTCGACTGTGGTGCTTTTCACGCCCTTTTCAAAGAAAACCCGCCCTGGAACGGCAAGCACCAGCAAAGTCAGCACAAACTGTATCGTCCAGCTCGCCCCCATCCCGATCGTACGGGCGATCAAGTGGTGCAGGCTGGGAAAGACATGCCCTCCCATTTCCAGCACAAAGACCGGCAGCGTGAGAAGCGCAGCCAAACGGAACCGGGCCAGTGCGATTGTAGTCTCTTCATCCCTTTCGCCGCTCTTGTCCTGGACAGATTTTACGACGGCAGCGGCATAGCCGATGTCCGCCATGGATTGCAGTGCTGTCGCCTCTCCGGACGAGGTCATCACCGTGGCGGTGCCATTGGCCAGATTCACATTTGCTGCAACAACACCTGGCGTCTTCAGCAAAGCCGCCTCCACCCGGCCCACGCAGGACCCGCAATTCATGCCTTGAACGTCAAATTTAATTTCGCTGGTTTTAGCCATAACCCACCTTCTCTCAACTACCATAAGGGTTCCAGCGATGGGAAGGTCAAGCGATGAGTGAAAACAAAAAGGGCAGCGGCGCGATGCCACTGCCCAAACGATCCGATGCTTGGTTGAGGCTCAGCCCTTACCTTTCCAAGGCACCAGCCACTTTTCGGCCTGGCGCATCAGTACATCAATCGTGAATCCAATGATCCCAATCAGGATGATCCCCATCATCACGATGTCAGTTTGCTGGAAGTCAGCGGCGACCGAGATCATCATGCCACCGCCCTTTTGCGCGGCAACCAGTTCTGCGGCTACAACAGTACCCCAGCAGACACCCATTGCAACACGCGCGCCCGTGAATATTTCAGGCAGTGAATTCGGGATGATCACGTGGCGCATGATTTGCCATTTGGAAGCCCCCAGCGAATACGCTGCGTGGATCTTTGATATCCGCACCCCTGACACGCCAGACCGAGCCGCGATCGCCATAATCCAAAGAGCCGCGAGAAAGAGCAGGATGATCTTACCGACCTCACCGATACCGAACCAGATGATCACCAGCGGGATTAATGCCAATGGGGGCACCGGGCGCATAAATTCCACAATCGGGTCGAACCAACCGCGAAACCAGTTGGATAGGCCCATTGCATAGCCCAGTGGAATACCCACCAACGCGCCCAACAGGAAACCCACGATGACCCGGAACAACGAAAACCCTAAATGTTCAGCAAGCGTAAAGTTGCGGTAACCCACGGTGGCAATCTCGGTCACGCGGTTCCACACCGCTTCGGGTGAGGGCAACCAGATCGCTTCCATCTGGACGCCAGGGTCCGGTACAATATTAAGAGTTCCCCTTTGCGACATTACCACACGCCCAAAGTCGACGGGAACTTCAACACCGGGCGAGATCTGCTGACCATTCACAGCTGTGATAAACGTGTCTTCATCCCGACCCATCTCGTCGTTGCGATCCACGCGCAAAAGCTCACTGCGGTAAACCGCAATTGCCGTTGCATCGTTTTTGGCAATCCCCTCGCCCGGCTCCACCTCGGGGACGGCCGGGCTATCGGTAGCGGGGTGCACGATGACCGTCACTGTTGCATCGTCACTTTCCCCCGCTGGGGTGGTGATCGTGTAGGTAAAGCTTCCTGTTCCTTCGAAAGCTGGCGGCGCGTGCATAAATGAAGGCAGTAGCTTTGATCCGGTGAACGACCCCCAAAGAACGAAGATCAGGACCACCGAAACAACAGACGCAACCGTGTTTGACGTTACCGCGCTTTCATCGCCGAAAGTCACTGTCTTGAGCGATGCATAGTCCTGTTTGGGGGTCAGCAAACGCTTTACACCCGTCCATATGAACATCAGCAAAAGGATCACAAGCACGTAGCCCAGTATGTAGGGGAGTGCAGATAGGATTGTGGCCAGAACGACAACCAGTTCGCTCCAAAGATCGCGTATCAGTCCCATTATGCGCTCTCCGTTCGGCCCATGATTTCTTCTTCCATGTTCCAGATCATTCCCAGGATTTCCTCGCGCACTTCGCCGAACTTTTCATGTTTCTTCACCTCGCGCAGGTCCTGACCGACGCCCATTTCCGCAAAAGGCAGGCGGTATTCTGTATGGATCCGACCTGGGCGGGGCGCCATTACGATAAGCCGCTCACCCAGCAGCAACGCCTCTTCAACAGAGTGGGTGATCAAGATGATGGTCTTGCCCGTTTCTTTCCAAAGCTTCAGAACCAGTCCTTGCATCTTTTCGCGGGTCAGCGCGTCAAGCGCGCCAAGTGGTTCGTCCATCAAGATCACATCAGGTTCGTTGGCAAGGCAGCGGGCCAGCGCCACACGCTGCTGCATGCCGCCAGACAATTCGTAAACCGCTTTTTCCTTGAAATCCTGCAGGCCAACCACGTCGAGCAGGTGATCCACGATCTCGGCCTTTTCGGCGCGTGGCATCTTTTTCATCGATGGGCCAAAGCCCACATTGTCACGCACGCTCATCCATTCAAACAGCGCCCCCTGCTGGAAGACCATGCCGCGTTCGGGTCCTGGCCCCTCGACCTTGCGATTGTTCAAGACCACTTGGCCTTCGGTGGGCGCCAGAAACCCCGCAACAATATTCAAGAGCGTTGTCTTACCACAGCCTGATGGCCCCAAGACCGATAAAAGCTCGCCCGCATTCAGGTTGAGCGACACGTCTTTGAGCGCCTGCACGGATGATCCGTTGGGCAGATCAAACCGCATGGAAAGTCTGTCTATGATTAGTCCCGGCATCCCGCCCTCATCTTTTCCCCGGAAAGCCCTTGATCACGTTTAAGGACTTACCGGGATAAAGGGACCAGCACATCACCTGCGCCGGTCCCGGAGGTGATTACTGCAGGGTCTGCAGCGGTTCGATGTTCACATTGCCTGCATAGCTATCAAGCGATGCGGGGATAGAACCCGATTCAACAAACACGTCTGCCACACCTTTCATGAACGCAGGTGCCGCGCCGCCCAGCCAGGCTTCGGACAGTTGTGTCGGCACGTCAGGGAACACGAATGTGTCCATGGTCTCTTTCGTCGCGTCGACATCCATGCCCGCGTCTTGCGCGATCACAGGCAGCATCGCTTCGACGCCAGACCCGTCATTCCAGGCCGCATTCGCCTCGGCTGTCACCTCAAGAAACTTGGCAACAAGGTCCGGGTTTTCTGCCACAAAGCCCGCTGGTGCGGAAGTGACGTCAAACACCAGAATGCCCAGTTCTTCTTTTTCGGCACCGGTCAGCAGAACGTTCCCATGCTCTTTCATCCGGCGCAGTGCACCGCCCCAACCGCAGGCCATGTCAACAGAGCCTTGCGCAATTGCCGCGGCCCCATCCGGCGGCGCCATATCCACGATTTCAAGCGAGGCAAGTTCCACGCCAAAATGGTCCATCTGACGCAGGAAGCCGTAATGGGCAGCAGTGCCCAGCGGAACGGCGACTTTTTTGCCGGCCAAGTCTTCGGCGCTTTCTTTGTCAATCTCAAGCGCAGACGCCACGACGCAGTTGTCGTTTTCAGCATAGGACACTGCCACGTCAAGGATCTGAAGGTCCTGCCCCGCAGAGGCAGCGACGACAAATGGTGGCACACCTTGGCTGACCGCGATCTGCACGTCACCGGAGGCCATGGCAGCAGACATCGCCGTCCCGCTATCAAAGCTGACCCAGTTGACCGCAACGCCGAGTTCTTCATCATAGGTGCCATTCACTTTGGCGTATTGAAACGGCATTGGCCATTCAAGGAAGTAGGCCACTGTAATTTCGCCATGACCATCTGCGACCGCATGACTGGTCCCTGTCATCACGGCAATGCCAGTGACAGCGCCCATGAGTGTATTCTTGAGTTTCATTCGTAATCTCCCGTGTTGCAAGTCCCGTCGAGACCTGATGTTGGACGGGTTTTCCCCGTCTCTGCAGTGATAGCTGAGCATGATTTGAAACCGGTTCCTAGCCCCAATCAATCGCAGCCGTGATTTGTCGTCCGGAATCGGACGGCCGACATGTTCCGCGTCCTTGAAACGAGCAAGAATGTGGCAAGTCTGCCCGCAGCGAAGGGAATTCAGTCTCCCCCGTCAATCGCTAGAAATGAGCTGGCGAGTCTCAGAAACGCGCGAAACAGATATCGCCTGATCTATTTTATTTCGTAAAATCATATGTTTAAGCGGCGAATGGCATGGTCACCGACACTTACCGCATGATCATTTGGCTATATGCAACCGCGATATCTGGCCCTATTGGAAAAGCACCTGACGTAGGCAAATTGCTTAACATAGTGGCATGTCATGGCTGGATTCGCGCAGCCGTCCCCATTTTCTTGCAGGAGTATCCAAAATGGACACGCAAAACTTCGCAAACGATCCCGATCATGTGGTCGAAGCTGACCGCGCACATGTTTGGCATCACCTGATTCAGCATAAACCCTTCGAGACGACCGACCCCCGCATCATCGTAGAGGGAAAGGGCCTAAGAGTTTGGGATATCAAGGGCAAGGAACATGTAGATGCTGTCTCTGGTGGCGTCTGGACCGTAAATGTCGGCTATGGCCGTGAACGGATCGGCCAAGCGATTGCCGAACAAGTGACCAAGATGTGCTTCTTTGGCGGTACCGCGGGGTCCATCCCCGGGGCTCAGTTTGCCGAAATGCTGATCGACAAAATGCCTGGAATGCATCGCGTCTACTACGCCAATTCGGGATCTGAGGCGAACGAGAAAGCGTTCAAGATGGTTCGCCAGATCAGCTACAAGCACTATGGCGGAAAAAAGCAGAAGATCCTTTACCGCGAACGTGACTACCATGGATCGACAATTGCAGCGATGTCTGCTGGTGGTCAGGACGAGCGCAACGCCCAATACGGCCCTTTCGCCCCCGGCTTTGTCCGTGTTCCGCATTGCCTGGAATATCGGTCACAAGATGGATCTTTAGGGGAAGAATATGGCGCAAAGGCCGCGCAAGCGATTGAGGATGTGATCCTGGCCGAGGGTCCCGATACGATTGGCGCGCTGTGTCTAGAGCCAATTACGGCAGGTGGCGGCATTATCGTTCCGCCCAAAGGATACTGGGAACGTGTGCAGGAGATTTGCCGCAAATACGACATCCTGTTGCATATTGATGAGGTCGTCTGCGGACTTGGCCGAACCGGCACCTGGTTTGGGTATCAGCAATTCGGTGTTGAACCCGACATTGTGACGATGGCAAAGGGCGTCGCCTCTGGCTATGCCGCGATCTCGTGCTGTGTGACGACCGACCGTGTGTTTGAGATGTTTAAGGATGACACCGATAAAATGAGCTATTTCCGCGATATCTCGACCTTTGGCGGATGTACGGGTGGTCCGGCGGCAGCAATCGAAAACATGAAGATCATCGAGGACGAAGACCTGCTTGGAAACTCTGCTGCAATGGGCGAACATCTGCAAGGGAACCTGGCAGAGCTGATGGACAAACATGCTTGGATTGGGGACATCCGGGGAATGGGTCTGTTTGCCGGGGCCGAACTGGTCAAGGACCGCGACACAAAAGAGCCTGTGGACGAAAAGCACGTGATGGCCATTGTTGCCGACTGCATGGCGCAGGGTGTGATTATTGGTGCAACGAACCGATCTTTGCCAGGCTATAACAACACGCTCTTGTTCGCCCCTGCCCTGATCGCGACAAAAGACGATCTGGATCAGGTCACCAATGCTGTCGATCAGGCGATGACCCGAGTTCTGGGATAATCCTATTGTGACAAAACACCGCAAAAACCCCGGCTGAATGGCCGGGTTTTTTTGTGTTGCGATGTTCTGAACTTAGGTCCAATCTTGGCCTAACTTAAGGCCAATCCATGTCGATTTCTGTAGAGACCTTTTTTCTGGATCCTTCGGCGGAAGGGACACTGCAAGCACGCATCCAGCAAATGGTTGCGCAAGGTATCTTGGAGGGCCGTTTCCGACCGGGCGAACGTCTGCCATCATCACGCAAGATGGCCAGTCATCTTGGTGTTAGTCGCATCACGGTAACGCTCGCCTATACAGAGCTTGTGGCGGATGACTACCTCACCTCGCGCGGACGATCGGGCTATTATGTATCAGAAAACGCACCAGAGCCACCCGCATTTCCAGCGCAGCGCTTTGCCGCGGGAACGGTCGATTGGTCGCGCGCAATCGGACGACAGTTTACGCCAGGTCTTAGCCTGGATAAGCCTGCGGATTGGGCAAGCTACCGGTATCCATTTATCTATGGTCAAACAGATCGGACACTATTTGATAGCGCCAATTGGCGTCTCTGCGCGCTGCGCGCCTTGGGCATGCGAGACTTTGATGCGCTGACATCGGATTATTTCGATGGCGACGATCCGCAATTGGTCGAATTCATAGCGCGGCAAACTCTTCCCCGGCGCGGGATATTGGCAAACAAAGACGAAATCCTTGTGACGATGGGCGCGCAGAACGCGCTTTGGCTGGCGGCACAGGTTTTATTGAACACCCGCAGGCGCGCAACAATCGAGGATCCCTGCTATCCAGCCCTGCGCACAATCCTAACGCAGGCGCGATGTCAGCTCAGCATTGTACCCGTCGATAAAGATGGCCTTCCTCCTGATGCCTTGCCGCAGGGAACTGATGTCGTTTTTACGACGCCGAGCCACCAGTGCCCAACCGCAGCAACTATGCCCATGTCACGCCGCCGGGCCCTACTGGACCGGTCAGAGGCAGAGGATTTTCTGATTGTCGAGGATGACTACGAATTCGAAATGTCGTTTCTTAAGTCTCCCTCTCCTTCCTTAAAGTCGTTGGATCAAAATGGGAGGGTTATTTATGTTGGTTCATTTTCAAAGTCACTGTTTCCGGGACTGCGGCTCGGTTATCTCGTGGGGCCAGCCCCGTTCATCCGCGAGGCGCGGGCCCTGCGCGCCACTGTACTGCGCCATCCGCCGGGTCACATTCAGCGGACAGTCAGTTACTATCTGTCGCTTGGCCACTATGACGCGCTGGTTCGCCGTATGAGCAAAGCGTATCACGAGCGCCGCCAAGTCATGGAGGATTCATTGCGCAATCAAGGCTTGACCGTCGCTGGGCAGGGTACGTATGGCGGGTCATCCATTTGGTTACGCGCACCGGCTAGTATAGACACCACCGCATTGGCTTCCGAACTGCACAGCCACAGCGTTTTGGTCGAACCGGGCGCACCCTTTTTTGCGGCAGATGATCCACCCCATAATTTCATGCGGCTCGCCTATTCCTCAATCCCTGCAGCGCGCATTCCGGAAGGCATTCGATTGATCGGAGAAGCAATCCAATATCTCTAATTATTGAGACCTGAAGTCTCAAAAAAAATCCATCTGGCAATAAGGCCGATACCATACTGGACCTAACGCGACTCTGTCGTTGTCCATAAGGTGCCGACCAGACCAATAGGCATATTGCCCCGTCCAAAAAACTGGGAGGACCCAATCCATGCAAATGACGACCGAAGAAGCCTTTGTCAAAACGCTGCAAGCTCATGGCATCCGCCACGCCTTTGGGATCATCGGATCAGCCATGATGCCGATTTCCGACATCTTCCCCGCTGCAGGCATTACATTCTGGGATTGTGCCCACGAGGGAAGCGCGGGCATGATGGCTGACGGTTACACCCGCGCCACGGGCGAAATGTCGATGATGATCGCCCAGAACGGCCCCGGCATCACCAACTTTGTAACTGCGGTAAAAACGGCCTATTGGAACCATACGCCATGTCTCCTGGTCACTCCACAAGCTGCCAACAAGACCATCGGTCAGGGTGGTTTCCAGGAAATGGAACAGATGAACCTGTTTGCCGATTGCGTGGCCTATCAGGAAGAAGTCCGCGACCCATCCCGCGTGTGTGAGGTCCTGGCCCGCGTGATCGCCAAAGCCAGGCGCCTGTCAGGTCCGGCCCAGTTGAATATTCCGCGTGATTTTTGGACTCAGGTCGTCGATATCGAAATTCCTGACCCAATTGAATTTGAACCTAGCCCTGGGGGCGAAAGCTCAATCGAGAAAGCCGCAGACTTGCTATCCACAGCCAAGTTCCCCGTCATCTTGAACGGGGCCGGGGTGGTTTTGGCCGAAGGCGGCATCGAAGCCTCCAAAGTGCTGGCAGAGACTTTGGATGCACCGGTTTGCGTCGGATACCAGCACAATGACGCGTTTCCCGGGTCCCACCCGCTGTTTGCCGGTCCGCTGGGCTATAATGGGTCCAAAGCCGGGATGGAGTTGATCAGTAAGGCTGATGTGGTGCTGGCGCTTGGCACACGTTTGAACCCGTTTTCCACCTTGCCTGGTTATGGGATTGACTACTGGCCAACAGAGGCAAAAGTCATTCAGGTAGATATCAACCCGGACCGGATCGGTCTGACCAAAAAGGTGAGTGTCGGGATCGTGGGTGATGCAGCCAAAGTGGCCAAAGGCATCACAGCCAAACTGACCGATACAGCCGGCGATCCAGGTCGGGATGAGCGTAAGGCCATGATCGCGCAGACAAAATCGGCGTGGGCGCAGGAACTGTCATCTCTCGATCACGAACAAGACGATCCTGGAACAACTTGGAACGAACGGGCCCGCGCGGCGCGCCCTGACTGGATGTCACCACGTCAGGCGTGGCGCGCTATTCAGGCTGCAATGCCCGAAAACGCCATCATCTCGTCCGATATTGGCAATAACTGTGCCATCGGGAACGCCTATCCGTCCTTCCCGACCGGTCGCAAATATTTAGCGCCGGGCCTCTTCGGCCCTTGTGGCTATGGCCTGCCATCAATTGTTGGCGCAAAAATTGGTTGCCCGGACGTGCCGGTGATCGGTTTTGCAGGTGATGGTGCCTTCGGCATCGCGGTGAACGAGTTGACCGCGATCGGTCGCGACGAATGGCCCGCCATCACGCAAATTGTGTTCCGCAATTACCAGTGGGGCGCAGAAAAGCGGAACTCGACCCTATGGTTTGACGACAACTTTGTTGGGACCGAGTTGGACATGAAAGTGTCTTACGCTGGGATTGCGCAGGCTTGTGGCCTCATTGGCGTCCAGGCCAAGACAATGGAAGAGCTGACCGACGTCCTGAACAAGGCGATCAAAGATCAGATGGAAAACAACAAGACCACGCTGATCGAGGTCATCCTGAACCAGGAGTTGGGTGAGCCGTTCCGCCGCGATGCGATGAAAAAGCCTGTCCGCGTGGCGGGAATCGACAAAGCAGATATGGCCGCCGAGTGATCGGTGCCATTTGACCTTGGCCTCGGGCTGGGGGCGGCGCTTGCGTTTGCACTGTTTGGCGCGGCCTTCGTCCGGGGCTATTCGGGCTTTGGGTTTTCAGCGATCTTTATTGCCTTTGCAGCATTGGTGACAAATCCCCTGCCCCTCATCCCGGTCGTTTTCGCATGCGAAATGCTCATGACCCTCTTTCAGGCGCGCGGTATACGCGGTCACATAGATTGGCGGCGTGTTTGCGCGCTGCTCATCGGGGCAGCGATCGTTCTGCCTGCATCGGTCTGGTTTATCTTGTCGGTAGGCGAAGAAACGGTGCGCGGTGCTGTGTCTCTCATAGTGCTGATAATGTCACTTATTTTGCTGACGGGCTGGACGCTGCCCATCATAAAGCCGCACGGCCACCTAGGTGTCGGGATGGTTTCGGGCCTATGCAACAGCGCAGGGATTGGCGGTTTGCCGGTCGCAGCCTTCATGACCGCGCAGCCCATCCCAGCACCCATCTTTCGCGCGACGATGATTGTCTATTTGACCGGGCTGGACCTGATTACAATGCCGCTTTTGTGGGCCGGCGGACTGGTCACATGGGACACCGCCCTTGCCGCAGCTATGGCCTTTCCTATCCTGGGCCTTGGCGTCTGGCTGGGTGGGCGGCAATTTTTGGCCGCTTCCCCTTCGACATTCCGGCGCTTTGCGGTGATGTTGCTTTTGGGACTAGCCGCGCTGGGTCTGACTCGTGCCATGACAGGATTATAAAATGACTTCACCTTTTGTCTCAGACCGCGAAGCTGTCGCACCGCAAAATATTATCCAGCAGGCCCAAAAATTTGGCCCGCCACGGGTGGTCATCGCCCGGGCTGGATCGCCGTTACCGATGGAAGCCGCAGAAGATGCGACCAAGGCGGGTATTATGACCCCGGTTTTTGTAGGTGAGGCCGAAATGATCCTGGCAGAGGCCGAAAAGCTGGATTGGGACATCTCTGCTTTTCCGTTGCATGATACAACCGGCGAAGAAGAGGCCGGCCGCACAGCTGCAGCCCTTTGCGGTGCTGGCGAAGCGGACGTACTGATGAAAGGCCAGTTGCACACCGATGTCTTCATGAAATCTGCCGTCAGCCGTGATGCGGGTTTGCGCACGGGCCAGCGGTTTGTGCATATTTTTCATATCACGCATCCAGATGGCGGACGCCCGATCTTGATATCGGATGCAGCTGTTAACGTTGACCCCGATTTGGAAACGCGGCAATCTTCAGTGATTGAAGTCAAAAAGCTACTGAACAAACTGGGCAATGATCGCCCCAAGATCGCAATTTTATCAGCCACTGAAAGCCCGATCCCTGCGGTAAAATCGTCAATGGATGGCCGGGTTTTGGCCGATTGGGCACGAGACAATGTCGTTGGGGTAGATGTATCCGGGCCACTGGCTTTTGACTTGATCATGTCGCCCAAAGCGGTCGCGACCAAGAAGATGACGGAAGATCCCGTGGCCGGTCACGCAGATGCGATCATTGTTCCGGACATCGTGTCGGGCAATGCGCTGTTCAAAGCCTTTGTCTATCTGACAGGTGGATGTGCGGCCGGGATTGTGACGGGCGCGAAAGTACCTATCCTCTTGACCTCACGCGCGGACCCGCCCGCTGCCCGAATTACATCTGTGGCTTTGGCAGCCATCTCTTGTGGGATACCGAAATGAGTGTAGCACGCCCATGATCCTTGTCCTAAACGCCGGGTCCTCCTCTCTCAAAATCGAGGTTTTCAACCAAGACCTGACCTCGATAACCAGTGGAGCTGTGACAAACATAGGCACCTTAGGTCAGATTAAATTGGGTCAGGAGCAAACCAGCATTGAGACGAAGGATCACGCTGACACGCTGGCGTGCATGCTGGACGCACTGGGTGATGCAGGCTATCCCATCTCGGCCCTCAGCGCTGCCGCCCACCGTGTGGTGCATGGCGGCGCGGTGCTGACAGAACCAGCACGACTACGCCCCCCGGTTGTTAAGGCAATCGAAAGCGTAATCCCACTTGCGCCATTGCATAACCCTAACAACCTTGCAGGCATTTACGCGCTGCAGGACATGGCCCCGAACCTGCCGCAATATTGCAGCTTTGGAACGGCTTTCCACGCGACAAACCCTGATGTCGCCACACGCTACGCGATCCCTCAGACCCATCACGACGCTGGTATCCGCCGCTATGGCTTTCATGGGCTGAGTTACGCCAACATGGTTGCAGATTTCGGACGCGATTTACCAGAGCGGCTACTTGCGTTTCACCTTGGCAACGGGGCGAGTCTATGTGCCATCCAGAAGGGCAAATCGATCGCGACCTCCATGGGGTATTCGCCCCTGTCCGGCCTGACCATGGGGACCCGTTCAGGTGATATCGACGGGGCGGCAGTGCTGCGCATGTCCAAATCACTGGGTGAGGATGAAACCGACAGGATGCTGAACAAGAATTCAGGCCTGAAAGCACTTGCGGGCGACAATAACATGAAGACCCTGCTTGAACGTGACGATGACGCCGCGAACTTCGCGGTGGAACATTTTTGCTATTGGGCGGCGCGCAATGCAGGCTCGGCCATTGTGGCCATGGGCGGTGTGGACGCGGTCGCTTTCACCGGCGGTATCGGCGAAAAAGCGGCCTCGATCCGCGACAGGATCATCGAGCACCTGGCCTGTTTCGGCGACGTTCCCGTCCATGTCGTCGAAGCCGATGAGGAAAAGCAAATCGCCCGCGATGCGTTGGCACTGATCGCAGAGGGGCGCTGACGCGATGGAACGCCTGCTGACCCTCACTCATTTGACCGGACAGGACTTTTTGATCCTGACGATCATCGTGGTGATTGCTGGTATCGTACGCGGGTTTTCCGGATTTGCCTTGTCTGCAATGATTATGGCAACGGCGGTGTTGATATTGCCACCGGTCGAATTGCTACCAATGCTCTGGTGGCTGGAAATGAGTGCATCATTGTTGATGCTTAAGGGCGGCTGGGCCGATGCGGATCGCGGCACGGCCATTGGATTGGTGATCGGGTCCACTGCGGGCTGGCCGCTTGGGCTGTGGCTAACAGTGAGCTTGCCAGTTGAAACCTCGAAATTGATCGCATTGACGATCATCATTGTTTTGGCTGTCTCCCAACTCAGCAAACTAAAGCTTAGCTTTCTCGCTACTGGACCCGGGCTTTACGGCACTGGCATCGTGGCGGGGATTGTCAGCGGGCTAGCCCATGTTGGGGGAATGGTCGTCGCCCTTTATGTCCTGGCCAGCAATGCCCCCGCACGACAGATGCGCGGGTCACTGGTCTTGTTTCTATTTCTGGGATCACTGACATCAATGATCACGTTACTGATCTTCGGAGTTATGGATTTCTCTGGTGTGACGCGTGGGTTGATATTTGCAGCACCGACGATGCTAGGCGTCTATCTGGGACAAAAGCTGTTTGTCCCATCACTTGCACAGTACTATCGGCCCTTCTGTCTGACCCTGCTATGCGCGCTCGCGTTGGTCAGTATCGCCCGGACACTAAGCGCATGATGGCAGCACTCACCCCAGCTGTCTTATCTGCTCGCAGCAAAGCGCTGTTTCCCGGTGTTGTGGTTGCCGCAATAACCGCGATCACCGCACAATGGTTGGCTGAGCATTACGCGACCCCTGCCATGTTGCTTGCCCTTCTTTTGGGCATTGCGATGTCGTTTTTGGGCGAAGAGGGCAAAACAGTCGAAGGCATCAGCTTTACTGCACGTACATTATTGCGGCTGGGTATCGCCTTATTGGGCGCACGGATCAGTATGGATTTGACGGCACAACCGGGCCTGCCGCTTGTAATGCTCATCATCGGCGCTGTAGCACTTACAATCGGGTTTGGTTTGCTTGTGGGTCGGTTCTTTGGTTCGAAATGGCGATTTTCGTTTTTGACGGCCGGGTCGGTGGCAATCTGTGGTGCGTCTGCAGCTTTGGCCATCGCGGCAATCCTGCCCAAAGATGAACGCTCTGAACAGCGCCTGTTGTTTACAGTTATGGGCGTCACTGTCCTGTCCACCATCGCAATGATACTCTACCCGATCTTTGTGAATATGCTGAATCTGAGCGATCTGGCTGCAGGCGTTTTCCTTGGCGGCACGATCCATGATGTGGCACAGGTTGTCGGTGCCGGCTTTTCGGTCTGTGAAAGCGTCGGCGACACGGCGACATTGGTCAAACTGATCAGGGTTTCCTTGTTGGCGCCGGTTGTGAGCATCGCCGCCCTTTTGATCCGCCGCTTTGCCACGTCAGACCACGCTGGCGAACGGCCCCCCATCATCCCAACCTTCGTCGTCGGTTTTCTGGCTCTCGCCACGCTGAACTCACTTGGCCTGATCCCCGCGCCGCTCGCCAACGGGCTGTCAGAGGCCTCGCGTTGGTTGTTGCTGACCGCTATCGCTGCTGTCGGCATGAAAACCAATCTCAAACAGGTCTTGGGGGTCGGGGGTGCGGCCATTGCGCTCATAATCTGCGAAACAATTTTCATTGCAACGGTGATCCTCGCCGGGGTTTACTTCCTCACCTGAATATCCGTTTGAAAGGTCGTCACATGTCCCTTGATCAGCCACCACTAGATACATCGCCCAAAGTCTCAGATGAAGTGCGCAAGACGACATGTTACATGTGTGCCTGCCGGTGTGGGATCAACGTACATATGAAGGATGGCAAGGTCGCCTATATCGAAGGCAACCGCGATCATCCCGTCAATCTGGGGGTTTTGTGTGCCAAGGGCTCAGCCGGGATCATGCAACACAATGCCCCGTCTCGATTGCGTGCACCATTGCGACGGGTCGGCCCCCGCGGGTCGGGCGAGTTTGAAGAGATCTCTTGGGAAGAGGCGCTGAGCCAAGCCGTGGACTGGCTCAAACCCATCCGCGACAAACACCCCGAGAAGCTGGCATTCTTCACGGGCCGCGACCAGTCCCAAAGCTTCACCGGTTTCTGGGCGCAGGCCTATGGCACCCCCAATTTTGCCGCCCATGGCGGGTTTTGTTCGGTGAACATGGCTGCTGCCGGCATCTACACCATGGGCGGCGCGTTTTGGGAATTCGGCCAGCCCGACTGGGACCGGACCAAGCTGTTTATGCTGTTCGGCGTGGCCGAAGACCACGACAGCAACCCGATCAAAATGGGCATCGGCAAACTGAAGGCCCGCGGCGGCCGGATGATTGGGGTGAACCCGATCCGCACAGGATATAACGCGGTGGCCGATGATTGGGTGGGCATCACACCCGGCACGGACGGTCTGTTCATCATGGCGATGATCCATTGCCTGATGAAGGCGGGGAAGGTCGATCTGGACTATCTGGCCCGCTTCACCAACGCATCCGTGCTAGTGAATGAGGATCAAAAATCCGAACAATTCGGTCTGTTCCTGCGTGATGCCGACGGTGAGCCGCAGGTGATCGACCGCAAAACCGGCAAGCTCGCCCCATGGAACGGCCAGGGAGTGGAGCCGGATTTGGCCGCCACTTATCGCGACAAAGGGATTACCCATCGCCCGGTCTTTCATCTGATGGCAGATCGTTATCTGTCCCAGGATTACGCCCCCGAGGCGGTGGCAGACCGCTGCGGCATTCCTGCCAAGCGGATCCGGGCGCTGGCCGCGGATCTGGCACGCGTGGCCTTTGACGAAGCGATCGAATTGGATCGTCCCTGGACCGATTTTCGGGGCAAGCGACATGACAAAATGATCGGGCGCCCTGTGTCATTCCATGCCATGCGGGGCATCTCGGCGCATTCCAACGGATTCCAGACCTGCCGGGCGCTGCATATGCTGCAAATCATCCTTGGGTCGGTCGAGGTGCCCGGAGGCATGCGGTTCAAACCGCCCTACCCCAAGCCTGCGACAGCGCATCCCAAGCCACATGGCACGGTGACGCCGGGTCAGCCCTTGGACGGCCCACACCTAGGGTACACCCATGGCCCCGAGGACCTTTTGCTGGATGATCAGGGCAACCCGAAGCGGATCGACAAAGCCTATTCCTGGGAAAACCCCATGTCCGCACATGGCCTGATGCATATGGTCGTCTCGAACGCCCATGCAGGTGTGCCCTATAAGATCGACACGCTGTTTATGTATATGGCCAACATGTCGTGGAATTCGTCGATGAATGTGGGCGGCGTGCATAAGATGCTGACGGACAAGGATGAGAACGGAGACTATGTGATCCCGCATATCATCTATTCCGATGCCTATTCCTCCGAGATGGTGGCCTATGCAGACCTGATCCTGCCCGATACGACCTATTTGGAGCGGCATGATTGCATCTCGCTTCTCGACCGGCCTATTTGCGAGGCCGACGGGGTCGCTGATGCGATCCGCTGGCCTGTGGTGCAACCTGACCGGGACGTGCGAGGGTTCCAATCCGTGCTTTGTGATCTGGGCGCGAGGCTCGGCATGCCGGGTTTTGTCAATGAAGACGGCAGCGCCAAATACAAAGACTACGCTGATTACATCACCAATCACATCCGCAGGCCCGGCATTGGGCCCTTGGCAGGGTTTCGCAAAACCGAGGACGGCCCGCAGGGCGGACGAGGCGACGTGAACCCGGATCAAATTCAAGACTACATCGACAACGGCGGCTTCTGGATCGAACATGTTCCCGAAGAGGCCGCTTATTACAAACCCTTCAACACGGGCTACCAGGACTGGGCGGTGAAAATGGGCTTTTACGATGTGGTGCAACCCTACATCTTCCAGCTCTACGTCGAACCGCTGCGCAAATTCCAGGCCGCCGCCGAAGGCATCGGCGAACGACAACCGCCCGAACATCTGCGGACACGGTTGAAACAAACAATGGACCCGCTGCCCATCTGGTACGAACCGTTCGAGGACACGGCCGTCGATACCGCCGAATATCCGATCCACGCGCTGACCCAGCGGCCGATGGCGATGTATCATTCCTGGGGCACACAAAACGCTTGGCTGCGGCAAATCCATGGGCACAACCCACTATATGTGCCTACCAAAATATGGGCGGCGAACGGCTTTACCGAAGGGGATTGGGCCAAAGTATCCTCGGCCCATGGGTCCATCGTGGTGCCTGTGGCCCATCAGGCCTCTTTGAACGAAAACACCGTCTGGACCTGGAACGCCATCGGCAAACGCAAAGGAGCCTGGGCGCTGGATGAAGACGCATCCGAAGCCAACAAAGGGTTCTTGCTGAACCATCTGATCCACGAACTGATGCCGCCCAAAGGCGACGGGCTGCGTTGGGCCAATTCCGACCCGGTGACCGGACAAGCGGCCTGGTTCGACCTGCGAGTGAAGATCGAAAAATCCGATGTACCCAACGAGGCGCAACCGGCGATGCCCGCAATCAAATCGCCCGTAGGCAAAGGGCCAGAAACCTTGGCATGGAAGGCCGTTGAATGAAGGTTTATTCTCACTTCCCACTTTCTGAAGTTGAGCTCGCTAGTAACCAGATGCCGGTGCCTTGGCTAGCAAACATAGTCGTATTTGATTGGGGCGTCATCGTCGAAGGTAAGGACCTTATCATTGGGGCTATCGAATGGATAAGCGCCAAGTGTCATGTTTCATGCGAGAAGTCGCTCCCATGACGAATAGACTAGTGCTTCTTCTCATCGCGGCTTTCCTTACCCTGACGGTGGGAAGTTTCATCTATTACGTCGCGACGTGGGAAGGCCGCGATGCAGCCAGCCTGCCTGCATCTATCATCTTGCCCAAAATACTCCCGCCGGAGGCTCCGGCGTTTCAAGAAAGGGCCACGCTATGACCCAACTTCCCCCGCCATCCGCCAAAAAACTGGGGCTCGTCATCGATTTGGACACTTGCGTGGGCTGTCATGCCTGTGTTGTGTCCTGCAAGGGCTGGAACACCGAAAACTATGGCGCGCCGCTATCGGATCAAAACGCCTATTCCGGGGCGGCGTCAGGCACCTTTCTGAACCGGGTGCACTCCTATGAGGTGCAACCCAACGAAGGTGCCGCGCAGCTCATCCATTTTCCCAAATCCTGCCTACACTGCGAAGACGCGCCTTGCGTCACCGTTTGCCCCACGGGGGCCAGTTACAAGCGCGCTGAAGATGGGATTGTGCTGGTCAACGAAAGCGACTGCATCGGCTGCGGCCTTTGCGCCTGGGCCTGCCCTTATGGCGCGCGCGAGCTCGACGCGAAAGAAGGGGTGATGAAGAAATGCACCCTTTGCGTCGACCGGATCTACAATGAAAACCTGCCCGAAGAAGACCGCCAGCCGGCATGCGTGCGCACCTGCCCGGCGGGTGCGCGGCACTTCGGCGATCTGGGTGATCCAGATAGCGATGTGTCCAAACTGGTGGCCGAACGCGGTGGGTTTGACCTGATGCCCGAACAAGGCACGAAACCGGTCAACAAATACCTGCCGCCGCGACCCAAAGACGACTTGCCAGAGTTTGATGTGTTGGCTCCATATCTAGAACCGGTTGCACAAGACGGGACAGGGTTTGTTCACTGGCTCGACAAAGCGCTGTCTGCCCTGCCTGGAGGATCCAAATAATGCACCCAGCACCAAGTGTCATCGTTTTCACCACATTCTCCGGGATCGGATTTGGGTTGCTTTTCTGGCTGGGCATCGGCGCCCTCACGCCAACAGGTCTTTCCGCCTTTATCTGGTTCGCCATTGCCTATGTGGCGGCTGTGGGTGGATTGCTCGCATCAACCTTTCACCTGGGCCATCCCGAACGTGCCATCAAAGCTTTTAGCCAATGGAAAACAAGCTGGCTGAGCCGCGAAGGCATTTGTGCCATTGCTACATTGGGCATGATGGCGGTTTATGGGGCGGGGCTTGTCTTTGCGGGAACACGTTTGAGTTTGCTTGGCTGGATCGGAGCGGTCGGCGCGCTGGGCACGGTGTTCACGACATCCATGATCTACGCACAGTTGAAGACTGTGCCACGCTGGCGACATTGGAGCACGCCAGCCCTGTTTCTCACGCTCTCTATTGCAGGTGGTGGCCTTCTTGCCGGTCAGGTGACCGCAGCTTTGCTTTTGCTCATCGTGGCGGCGGTGCTACAAGCCTATGCTTGGATGACCGGTGATACCCGGTTTGAGAAATCTGGTACCAATATGGGGACTGCCACCGGATTGGGACATATCGGTCAGGTTCGCGCCTTTGAGCCACCCCATACGGGCACCAATTATCTGATGCGTGAATTCATTCATCAGGTTGGACGCAAACACGCACAGCAATTGCGTATCTTGGCGCTTGGCCTTGGTTTTGTCATGCCAGTCATTCTTATGCTGATGCCGTTCAACCATGTGCTGGCCGCACTCGCAGTGCTCTGCCATATCGCTGGCGTGCTCGCCTTGCGCTGGCTGTTCTTCGCTGAGGCGGAGCATGTTGTGGGGCTGTACTACGGAAAACGTTAAGCCCACCTCCTTATGGGGCGGGCCCTTTTTCAGTTGCAGACAATAGTCTTCAAAGGCTTTTGGGCAGTTTTGAAAACTCTTGGGTTACAGCGTTTGACGAAATACCTGAAGCATCATGTATCATCTAACGCGCCCCAATCTCTGATTTCAGGCAGCGTTAGATGATACAGGGTTTTCGCATAACGCTTTAGGTCCGGATGCGTTGCTCTGTCTCTGCGTCAAATAGGTAGATCCGGCTTGGATCGATATCGATCCCAACTGATGCACCTTCGACCGACCGCTCATCGCCGCGCTCTTCGACCACAACCCGTTCTCCCGTCTCACTGGTCAGATAGGCGAATGAAACGCCGCCGAGGCTTTCCGTCAACTCTACCTTGTGTGTGTCGCCTGCTGAATCAATAGTGATATGCTCTGGTCGCGCGCCGATGCTGAGCGCCTTTCCTTCGTAGGCCGTAGTCACTAACCCGTCGAATTGCTTTCCAAGCCCAGGCGCGTCAACCGCCCCATACATCACCGAACCATTTACAAAATTCATGGCAGGTGACCCGATGAAGCCTGCAACAAATTTATTGTCAGGATCACGGTAAAGATCCATCGGTGCGCCGACCTGTTCGATGCTCCCGGCACGCAGCACCACAATCTTGTCGGCCAAAGTCATTGCCTCAACCTGATCGTGGGTGACATAGATCATTGTCGCACCGATTTCTTTGTGAAGGCGCGCAATCTCGACCCGCATTTCAACGCGCAATTCCGCATCAAGATTTGACAACGGTTCGTCAAACAAAAAGACCTCTGGCCCGCGCACAATCGCGCGTCCGATTGACACGCGTTGGCGCTGACCACCGGAAAGTGCCGATGGCTTGCGGTCAAGATATTGCTCGAGCTTCAGGATCCGGGTCGCCTCGGCCACTTTCTGAGCGATCTCGGCCTTGGGATGACCGTTCATCTTCAAGCCGAACCCCATATTGTCCTTGACCGTCATATGCGGATACAGCGCGTAGGTCTGGAACACCATCGCGACACCACGCTCGGACGTATCCATTCGCGTCACATCACGGCTGCCGATATGCATTGAACCTTCGGTTGTTTCCTCAAGTCCTGCGACCATCCGCAATAGTGTTGATTTCCCGCATCCTGACGGACCAACGAAAACACAAAACTCGCCATCCTCTATCTCAAGGTCGACACCATGTATAACCTGAACGTCACCATAGCGCTTGATCACCTTGTTCAGTGTAACACCCGTCATGGCTCTGAAATCCTTGTTGTTTGATTATTTTCGTAGTCAGGAAAGCTCCAGTTCTGAGCATCCTGCGCTATGTTTGCAGATGTGTCTTGCAGGATCGGCACATGGCCTTCCAAGCCGGCCAAATTGGTACGGCTGGTTGTGCTGGTTACTGAGAGTGCGCCCAACACCCTCCCACTGTCAGAGAGAATTGGTACGGCAACACAAATGATCCCGGGTTCGTGTTCCTCTCGATCAAAGCCATAACCGTTTGCATTGATCTTTCGCAGTTCGTCTCTCAGCGCTGCTGGGCTTGCCAGAGTCTGTGGGGTAAAGACGTGAAAGGACTGCTGGTCGATTGCTTTGTCTGCGATCTCCGGGTCTGTAAACGCAAGCATGACTTTACCGACACCAGTGCAATAGGCCGGGCCAACTTTGCCTGCTTGGCTGTACATCTGTACCGGTTTGCCCGCATTTCGCTTATCGATATAAAGGACCTGTGCATTGTCCAACTGCGCCAGATGCACTGTTTCACCCACCGCCGCGCTGAGCGCATCAACATGTGGTCGCGCAACAGATGCGAGGGTGGATTGTTCCCAGGCAACATGAGCCAGACGGACCAGCCGCACACCTGGTGCATAGGTCTGCCGGTCCGGATCGTAAGCCAACATTTGTTGGTTGGTGAGCGTCTGAACAAAACGATAAAGTGTAGGTTTGGGGAATGCGGAGTCCGCGAGAAGCTCGCTAAATCTCACGGGCCGGCCGAAGGCCGCCACCTGATCAAGCACTTCAAGTGCTTTGCCGACTGTGCCGTCACCGGTCACTCGTCCCATTTTTCCTCCCCATGTCCTTTGCTGCTTTTGTTGCCGATCTCCTCACCGGTACAGCGTAGGACTGTTGACAAGGCTAGCCGAGTCGCGGTTTAGTATCAACATCCAAAACTTAGTTTCAAATAATGAAACAAAGTTTACATATGGAAGCATACTGGGAGGAAACCATGCATTCCATTTTGAAAACGTCGCTCGCGGCGTTTGTCGCTGCTGGCATCGCCGCACCCGCTGTAATGGCAGACGGCCACGCCCTATCCGGCGACCTCAAGATCATCTCGGACATGTCTAACCCCGCCCCGCGCGCGGTGATGGAGGGGCTGGTCGCGGACTTTGGTGCGCTGCACCCCGACTTGAACGTGGAACTGACAATCGTCGACCGCGAGGCCTGGAAAACACAGATCCGGAACGCCCTTGGCGCAAACCCACCTGACGTTGTCAATTGGTATGCTGCCAACCGCATGCGCCCCTATGTGGATGCGGGATTGTTCGCCGATATTTCGGATCTCTGGGCTGAGCCTGAATTCGAGGCGCTGGCCTCGACCAAGGGTGCAATGACACTGGATGGTGCCCAATGGGGCGTGCCTTACACGTACTATCAGTGGGGCATGTACTACCGCAAAGACATCTTTGAGCAATACGGCCTGGAAGAGTCTGCGACATGGGAAGAAGAGCTGGCCAATTGCCAGACCCTTCTGGACAACGGGATCAAGTGCTACACCATCGGCACCAAGTTCCTGTGGACTGCAGGTGGTTGGTTTGACTACATCAACAGCCGCACCAACGGCTATGATTTTCACATTCAGCTGGCCAGTGGTGAAATCCCTTGGACAGATGACCGCGTGCGTCAGACATTCGCCAACTGGCGTCAGCTTATCGACATGGGCGCCTTCATTGACGACCACCAGACCTATAGCTGGCAGGAGGCCCTGCCCTTCATGGTCAATGGCGAAGCGGCTGCCTATCTGATGGGCAACTTCTCGGTCGCGGCATTTCGTGATGGTGGCCTGACGGATGATCAGCTGGACTTCTACCAATTCCCGGTGATCAATCCTGACGTCGACTATGCAGAAGATGCGCCAACCGACACTTTCCACATCGCCTCTGGTGCCCAGAACATGGACGCGGCCAAAGAGTTCTTGCGCTTTGTGACGTCCGCTGAAGTACAGACAGAGATCAACGCAGGTGACGGCCTTGGTCAGTTGCCAGTGAACGCCAATGCATCTATCGACGATGACAAGTTCCTGCGCGAGGGTTTTGAGTTGCTGTCCAACAACGCGCAAGGCGGCATCATGCAGTTCTTTGACCGCGACTTTGACGCCGAAATGGCATCCGTCGGCATGGAAGGTCTGCAAGAGTTCATGGTATTCCCAGACAATCTGGACGACATCCTGGCCCGCCTGGAAGAGACACGCCAGCGTATCTACCAGTGATCCAAAATGTAAGGTGGATTTAAATCCACCTTACGTGGTGGCTCCGTCCCATCAGGGCGGGGCCACAGCGCCCCCATCCGCAACCTATCCGTAAGATCAAGCGGTCTTTCGCATGTGTTGCCCAGGAAGGAAAACCCTATGTCCTCTGCTGACACAGAGCGCGGCTGGTACAAGCGAAACGAGATCGCCATAACCCCCTGGCTGTTTCTGCTGCCAGCGATGTTGTTCTTTGCGGTTTATGTGATCGTTCCGATCGCCCAATCCTTCTGGATTTCGTTTCATCAATGGGACGGTCTGGGCGAAAAGACTTGGGTCGGTACGGCACATTATGAACGTCTACTTGGCATCGGCGAGCAAAATATGGACCGTAAGTTCCAAGTGTCGTTCTGGAACAACCTCAAATGGCTGTTGCTTTATCTGTTGGCCATCCCGGCGGGCCTGTTCATTGCCCTCTTCCTCAATCAAACGGTGCGTGGCATCCGCCTTTACAAATCCCTGTTCTTCTTTCCATTTGTCATTTCACAGGTGGTTGTGGGCCTTGTCTTCAGCTGGTTTTACCTGCCCCGTGAAGGCTTGTTGAATGCTATTCTGGGGCTTGTTGGTGCGGGGCCGGTGAATATTCTAGGCGACCCGACATTGGCCACATATGGGATCATCGCTGCTGGCCTTTGGCCCCAGACCGCCTATTGCATGATCCTCTATCTGACGGGTCTGAACGCCGTCGACCCCGAACAGGTCGAGGCCGCCCGGCTTGATGGGGCCAAGGGCTGGAAGATGCTCTGGTATGTGATCCTGCCCCAGTTGAAGCCCGCCACATTCATCGCTTTCGTTGTGACGATCATCGGCGCGCTGCGGTCTTTTGACCTGATCAGCGTGATGACGAATGGCGGCCCGTTCGGATCAACGCGGGTCCTGTCCTTTTACATGTTCGAAGAATCGCTGTCCGAATTCGGCTTTCGCATGGGCTATGGCGCGGCGATCGCCGTTGTCCTGTTCTTCATCATGCTTGGCTTTATCGTCTACTTTCTCTGGTCGATGTACCAGGATGAAAAAGGGGGACGGTAATGGTGATGAAAACACCCGTCCCGGCCTTGAGCCGGGACCTCATTCAAGCGTCCACCAAGAGGTCCCGGGTCAAGCCCGGGACGGGGAGAGACTGAAATGTTCCCAAGCCCCATCGCAAAGCGGTCGCGCTCTGCCCAGATCACCTATCAGACCTTTCTGCCGCTTGCGCTGATTGTGTGGTTGCTACCCCTGATCGCAGTCGCCAACTTTTCGATCAAACCCGATGCGGATTTCGTCAATGGCAACTATTGGGGCATCCCCAGCAGTTTTGAGGCGTTGTCGAACTACGGCAAGGTCTTCTTTGAATCGAACATGCCCCGCTATTTGCTGAATTCGCTATTGATCACGGTGCCCACGGTGATTGGTGCCGTGGCCTTGTCTTGCATGGCGGGCTTTGCCCTGGGGGTCTACAAGTTCAAGGGTAACCTGTTGATCTTTTTCATCTTCATTGCAGGCAATTTTGTACCCTTCCAGATCCTGATGGTGCCGGTGCGTGATCTGACCGTCAGCATGAACCTTTATGACACCAAAACAGGCCTGATCCTCTTCCATATTGCCTTCCAGACCGGTTTCTGCACCCTGTTCATGCGCAACTTCATCCGCGCTCTGCCCTTCCCCTTGATCGAGGCCGCCCGGGTCGAAGGCGTGGCGGAATGGCGTATCTTTGTCTTTGTGGTGCTGCCCTTGATGAAGCCTGCGCTGGCCGCTTTGGCTGTGCTGATCTTTACCTTCATCTGGAACGACTATTTCTGGGCGGTTGTCCTGACCCAAGGGCCAGACGCGCAGCCCGTCACAGCTGGTATTACCGAGTTCAATTCACAATTCCGCGCTGCTTATCACCTGATGAGCGCCGGTTCCATCGTTGCTGCCCTTCCTCCCGTTGCGATGTTCTTCTTGATGCAGAAGCATTTCATTGCGGGTTTGACCCTTGGCGCAGTGAAGTGATCCTCTCTTTTTTTGGAGTTTGTCTAAATGGCAACGGATACGGTTCGGCAAAGTGGCGTCACAGCGACGTCTTTTGCAACAGACCTTCCACTAGGCGGCTTCGATCTGCCGACACTTGGTGCAAAACATGTATGGCGGGTCGATGACGGGCAGCAAACGCTTGTCCTGACATCGACGAATGATCGGTTACCACAAGTGGCCTATTGGGGGCCTCGCCTACCCCAGGAAGAGGATCTTGAAACGCTGCATGCAGCGGCCGTGATCGACGTGACTGGTGGCATGCTTGACGAAAACCCGGATCTGTCCCTGTCGCCAGAAGCGACCCGAAGCTTTCCAGGACAACCCGGCCTGATCGTTCGCGACAGTGGCGGCACACCTTTGTTGCCAAAATTCTGTTTTGAAAAGGCCGAACAGAACGGGACCCTGGAACTCACCTATGTCGACGTGGATAATGGTCTAATACTGACGTTCAGTTTTATCTCTGATCCACAGACGCACATCATCACCTGCACCACAACGCTGGATGCAACCCGCCCGGTGCATTTGCATTGGCTTGCTGCCCCGGTGCTGCCTGGTCCACAGCAATCGGACGAAATGATTGATGTCTCAGGCCGGTGGTGCGGCGAATTTCAATTGTCGCGCACGGCTTGGGCACCTGGCATGCGTTACCGGGAAAACCGCACGGGGCGCACAGGTCACGAAAACTTCCCTGGACTGATCATTCCGTGCCGTGGCGCGACCAATACCGAAGGCGAAGCCTATGGGTTCCATTATGGCTGGTCCGGTGGCCATAAGATGATCGCGGAAGAATTGCAGGACGGTCGCCGTCAAATCCAATGGGGCCATGCCGCCCGGATGGAAACCGAGGCTGCCAACCAATTCAAGACGGCACCGCTTTACATTACTTATTCCGAAAGCGGTCTGAATGGATGTGCGGTAGCCTTCCAACGCCATTTGCGCGACCGTATTGTCACGTGGCCGAAACCCGATACCCCGCGTCCGGTTCACTATAACTGTTGGGAGGCTGTCTATTTCGACCACAAGCTGCCTGTTTTGAAGGATATCGCCAACCGTGCGGCAGACCTTGGTGCTGAACGGTTCGTGCTGGATGATGGCTGGTTCGGGAACCGAGACGATGACACAAGGTCCCTTTCTGATTGGGAGGTTGATCCGCGCAAATACCCCGATGGGCTGCACCCGCTGATTGACCACGTTCATACACTGGGCATGACCTTTGGCATCTGGTTCGAGCCTGAAATGATCAACGAAGACAGCGACATTCACCGTGCCCATCCCGACTGGGTATTCGGCGCAGAGGATCAAACGCTCGGCCGCCAACAGAAAGCGCTGAACATGGCCTTGCCAGCAGTGCGCGATTTTCTCTACGACCGGATGTCCGCCATTCTACGCGATCATGCCATCGACTACATAAAGTGGGATCACAACCGGGTCTTACCGATGCCTGATGCGGCGCAAACTCGGGGGTCTTATGCGCTGATTGACCGGCTGAGGCAGGACTTTCCGGATGTTGAGATCGAAAGCTGCGCATCCGGAGGGGGGCGGATCGACTTTGGCATTCTAGAGCGGACACAACGGGTCTGGCTTTCTGACAGCAACGACGCTCTGGAACGGCTCCGCATTCAGCACGATGCGGCTTTGTTTCTGCCCCTCGCTGTGACCGGTTCCCATGTGGGCCCGCGCGTCTGCCATACGTCTGGTCGAACACTGGACATCTCGTTCCGCGCTTGGGTTGCCGCCCAGCGGCATATGGGTTTCGAGATGGACCCGCGGGAGCTGACTGAGGATGAAGCGGCTGTCCTGAAAGAAGTGACGAGTTGGTGGAAACATCACAGGCATTGGTTGCAATTCGCTGACATTCTGCGGCTCGACAGCACCGACCCGGCTGTACTGGCCGAACAGCAGCTTTCACGACAGAAAGATCGCTTTGTTGTCTTTGCCGGAAAGGCCGCCACCAGCGCGCAGATTGCGCCTCGCCCCTTGCGCCTGACCGCATTGGATCCAGATGCAACCTATCGTGTTCGCCTCGTCAACCGCGATAGTGCCCCGCGCCTGTCTCGAGGACAGCCGGTGCTAAAGACACGGGATGTCGACCTATCCGGGACATACCTGATGCGAAACGGTGTTGTTTTGCCATGGTCCTTCCCAGAAAGAATGTGGGTGTTAGAGGGCCAGCGCTTATGACGGCAATCTATCCTGATCTGCAAGACGCATCGATCTTTATCACCGGCGGCGCCAGTGGCATTGGGGCTGCACTTGTTCAAGGGTTCCTGGCCCAAGGCTCTAGGGTTGCTTTTGTCGATATTGCAGACGCGAATGACTTCGTCGAGACTTTGGCAGTGACCCACCAACATCCGCCTTTGTATCTGCAATGCGATATCACCGATACTGCGGCGCTCCACTCTGCCATCGAAGAGGCCGCAGC
>JBCBGX010000012.1:0-26415 GCA_038526325.1 Pseudomonadota bacterium
CCGAAGGGTGCTTGCAAATAGGGCTTGCCCAGCACTTCGCAGAGGCCCCGCCCAAACTCGCGATACATGGTGATGTTCACATCTGCATTCACCCTTCGGGATCGACAGCACCACGAAATTCTTGCGCAAGCTGGGTGAGCTGTTGGGCCTTGATCCGGAGCCGTTTATCGAGCGTGAAAAGCATTCGACGATCAAACCTGTCTGGGATCTCTGGCGCTCGGTCACGCAGGATTTCTATGCGACGGCTGAGTTCGGCATTGTTGCGACTGAAACATATGCGCGTGGCGTGCGCCACTTCCTTGAGGGTGATCTGGGCTTTCCTTGCGCCTTTGCCGTGGCCCGATGCCGGGGCAAGAAAACCAACAATGATGAAGTGCGCAACCTGATCCACACCAAGCGCCCGCTGATCGTGCTCGGGTCGATCAACGAAAAGATATACATGGCCGAGATGCAGGCGGGCCATGGGCCAAGCCCTGTGTTCATCCCGGCCAGCTTCCCCGGTGCTGCGATCCGGCGCGCCACAGGTACGCCGTTTATGGGCTATGCGGGGGCGACTTACCTGTTGCAGGAGGTCTGCAACGGTCTGTTCGACGCGCTCTTCCACATCCTGCCTTTGGCCAGCGATATGGATGCAGGCAACGCGACGCTCACACCTTTGCGTCGCGACTTCCCGTGGGATGCGGATGCGCAAGCCAAATTGGATGAGATCGTGGCGACCCACCCGATCTTGACCCGAATTTCTGCCGCCAAGACGCTGCGGGACGCAGCTGAACGGGCGGCCTTCGACGCCGGCAACGACCGGGTTGTCCTTGAGACCGTCGAAACACTGGAATCTGCGAATGGAGGACGCATATGACTGATTTCACAACAGATGCCCCGATCTCACGGGTTCGGTCAGCGCCCCCGAAACGCGAATACTACGCCTATTTCACACTGATTTTTCTGGCGACATTGCCGCTGTGCACCCTGACCTGGGTGCTGGCTGCCGCGCGCCGGTTTGAGATGCCGGAAAAGGGACCCTTCGCCAAGGCCTGGACCCAGGCACGTATCATCACGCCGCAGATCTTCAACGCATGATCCGCTGGCACAACCATTTGCCCTTCTACGGGCATCCGACGTTCATCATTCCCCCCCGGGATGGTGGATTGGGGCAGAGGAAGAGCTTCTGTCGTAACCCGGCCGCGGGGGGTGCGCGGCGTCAGACCCAAATTTTGGAGACAAAACATGGCTGACAAATCCGACCTGTCCTTCACAGGTCTCACTGATGAGCAGGCCCAAGAGCTGCATTCGGTGTATATGAGCGGCTTTGGGCTGTTCACGGTGGTAGCCGTGATCGCTCACTTCCTCACATACATCAAGTTGCCTTGGTTCAGCTGGTAGGAGAGCGTTTGAATGGCACAGTTCTATAAAATCTGGCTGGTCTTCGACCCACGCCGCGTTTTCGTGGCGCAGGGCGTTTTCCTGTTCCTGCTGGCAGCGATGATTCACCTCGTGCTGCTCAGCAACGAAACGACAAACTGGTTCACGCTCGCCTTTGGCGGACAGTAACTGGCTTGGCCAATAAATTCGCTACGGGCGGGCCCGGTTCGCCCGTAGCAAACACCGAACATACGACGATGACAGGGCGCACCGAAACGCGGCTGCAGGGCCTGTCAGAAATGGAGTAGGAAGATGGCACAGCTCAGCTTCGAGAGAAAATACCGGGTCCGTGGCGGGACATTGGTAGGCGGTGATCTGTTCGACTTTTGGGTGGGGCCATTTTATGTTGGCTTCTTCGGGGTCACGACGTTCTTTTTCGCCGTCCTTGGAACGATACTGATTTTTTATGGGGCCAGCCAAGGCCCCACATGGAACCCCTGGCTGATCTCAATTGATCCGCCGCCCCTTGAATACGGGCTAGGCCCTGCACCGCTGATGGAGGGCGGGCTGTGGCAGATCATCACGATCTGTGCCATCGGCGCCTTTGTCAGCTGGATGATGCGCGAGGTCGAGATTTGCCGCAAACTGGGCATTGGCTATCACGTGCCGTTCGCCTTTGGTGTGGCGATCTTTGCCTATGTGACGCTGGTGGTGATCCGCCCCGTCTTGCTGGGCGCTTGGGGGCACGGGTTCCCATATGGCATCTTCAGCCATCTCGATTGGGTGAATAATGTGGGCTATGCCTATGGCAACTTCCACTACAACCCTGCCCATATGGTTGCCATCACGTTCTTCTTTACAACGTGTCTTGCTCTGGCCTTGCATGGCTCGCTGGTTCTCTCCGCCGTGAACCCGCCAAAGGGGCAAGAGATCAAATCACCTGACCACGAAGACACCTATTTCCGGGATCTGATCGGCTATTCGATCGGGCCATTGGGTATTCACCGTCTGGGTCTGTTCCTGGCGCTGAATGCGGGCTTCTGGAGTGCTGTCTGCATCGTAATTTCCGGGACCGTCTGGTTCGAAGAATGGATCGTCTGGTGGGATTGGTACTACGAATTGCCCTGGTGGGTTGACCTTTAAGGAGGGTATGAACAATGGCTGAATATCAAAACATCTTCACCCAGGTTCAGGTCCAGGGCCCGCCCGAAATGGGGGTCGCAGGATATGATGGCAGCGGGATTGACCGCAGCAAGAAGGCGTCATTTTCCACGCTGGCAGGGTGGTTCGGGAATGCCCAATTGGGCCCGATCTATCTGGGCTCATTCGGGGTGATCTCGCTTGCCACCGGTCTGATCTGGTTTGTGATGGTCGGTTTGTCCTTCTGGGCGCAGGCCGATTACAACCCGGCGATCTTTATGCGGGATCTGTTCTGGCTGTCGCTGGACCCACCGTCACCAGGTTATGGGCTGGGAATGCCGCCTATGGATGATGGCGGATATTTCATGATCGCGTCGTTCTTCCTGCTGATCTCTGTCATCACCTGGTGGGTGCGCACCTATCTGCGGGCCGAGGCGTTGGGCATGGGCAAGCATGTGGCCTGGGCGTTCGCCTCTGCCATTTGGCTGTTCCTTGTGCTGGGTCTGTTCCGTCCGATCCTGATGGGCGACTGGTCCGAAATGGTGCCTTATGGCGTGTTCTCACACCTTGATTGGACGAACCTGTTCTCCATCACTTACGGCAACCTGTTCTATAATCCGTTTCATGCTCTGAGCATCGTGTTCCTTTATGGGTCTGCCCTGCTGTTCGCGATGCATGGCGCGACGATCCTTGCCGTAAGCCGCTTTGGCGGTGAGCGTGAGATCGAACAGATCGTAGATCGCGGGACAGCGACCGAACGGGCTGCTTTGTTCTGGCGCTGGACCATGGGCTTTAACGCGACGATGGAAGGCATTCACCGCTGGGCCTGGTGGTTTGCGGTTCTGACCACACTCACGGGTGGGATCGGTATCCTGTTAACCGGGACGGTTGTGGATAACTGGTTTGTCTGGGCGCAAGAGCATGGCTACGCGCCGCTCGACTAAAGGAGAGAGATGATGAAAAACGAAAACATCCTCGACGTCAGTGAAAAGTCACGGCTGACCGCGGACATCACGCTCTTGATGCTGAAGGGGGCCGGCTATGCCGCGATATTCCTTCTGTCCATCTGGTTCCTGATTGCCGTGATGGCCTGGATCGGGCGTGCGCTGCCAGAAGAAAGCCGCGATACGCCGGACCCGATCAACCGGTCTTCGTTGACGATTGAAGCTGCGGAGTATGACAGCTTCGCGTGATGAGATTGGATCAGGCATGCGCGACGCTTTGCCTGATCCTTCGCCGTCGGACCTCCCTCCCTGGCTGGTCCGTCACTTGGGGCCGTAAAGGCTCCAGTTCCCTTCCTGTTGGCTACAGGAGACTAGCGTCGCAAGTGGGCTTGCCCATTTGCGGCGCTTTTTTATTCCAAAGGTGCTGTCATGACCCATCGCCCAGAAACCCCCTTTCTTGACGCTGTTGCGGGCCCCGCTGATATCCGGCGGATGAACGATACCGCGATTGCCAATCTGGCAGATGATGTGCGGGCCGAGGTGATTTCGGCGGTGTCCCAAACAGGGGGGCATTTGGGGTCATCGCTGGGTGTGGTGGAGCTGACCGTTGCCATTCATGCAGTGTTTGACACGCCGCGCGACAAACTGATTTTTGATGTGGGTCACCAATGCTATCCGCACAAGGTGCTGACCGGGCGGCGCGACCGCATCCGCACCTTGCGGCAAGAGGGTGGCCTATCCGGCTTCACCAAACGGTCCGAAAGCGACTATGACCCCTTTGGCGCCGCCCATTCCAGCACGTCAATTTCTGCGGCGCTTGGCTTCACGGTTGGGCGCGATATGGGGATGCCGACGGGTGATGCGATTGCTGTCATTGGCGATGGATCGATCAGTGCGGGCATGGCCTATGAGGCGCTGAACAATGCAGGCCACGAAGGACGCCGCTTGTTCGTGATCTTGAATGATAACGAAATGTCGATTGCCCCGCCCACGGGTGCTATGTCGAAATACCTGTCCAGCCTCTACGCTTCGCCCATGGGAGAGCTGCATAAGATGGCTGAAGGGTTTGAGGCGGCGTTGCCCGGACCCCTGCGGGATCATGCCCGCCGCGCGCGTAATCTGGTGACGGGTATGCAGACCGGCGGATCGGGCACGTTGTTTGAAGAGCTTGGTTTCTCGTACATCGGCCCTATCGACGGGCATGATATGTCACAGCTCTTGCCGGTCTTACGCGCCGCGCGGACCCGGGCAACGGGTCCTGTGCTGATCCATGTTTGTACAACCAAGGGCAAAGGCTATGCCCCTGCTGAAGGGGCGGCGGATTGCGGGCATGGTGTGTCGAAATTCGATGTGGCCACGGGCGCGCAAGCGAAATCCAAACCGAATGCGCCCAGCTATACCAAGGTGTTCGGATCGGCGCTCACGACCGAGGCGCAGATGGATCCGACTATTGTGGCGGTAACGGCGGCGATGCCGTCTGGGACGGGCGTCGACATAGTGGGCAATCGATTTGAAAACCGGGTGTTTGATGTTGGCATCGCAGAACAGCACGGCGTGACATTTGCCGCCGGGATGGCAGCGAGCGGGCTAAGGCCTTTCTGCGCGATTTATTCGACCTTCCTGCAGCGCGGCTACGATCAGGTGGTGCATGACGTGGCCCTTCAGAACCTGCCGGTCCGGTTCGCTATCGACCGGGCTGGGTTAGTCGGGGCCGATGGCCCAACGCATGCGGGCGCGTTTGATATCGGGTATATGTCAGCTTTGCCGAATATGGTTGTCATGGCGGCAGGTGATGAACTGGAACTGATGCATATGGTGCGCACCGCTGCGGCCTATGATGATGGGCCAATTGCCTTTCGCTATCCGCGGGGCGAGGGCGTTGGCGTGGATCTGCCGGAACGGGGCAACCTGATTGAGATAGGTAAGGGCCGCATCGTGCAAGAGGGCAGCGATGTGGCGCTGTTGTCCTTTGGGGCGCATCTCGAAGAGTGCCGCAAAGCGGCTGATGAGATGGCTGTGCAAGGTGTCTCGACAACCATAGCCGATGCGCGTTTCGCCAAGCCACTGGACCGTGACCTGATCCGCCAGCTTTTGCGCCATCACAAGGCGTTGGTGACTGTCGAACAGGGCGCGCGGGGTGGCTTTGGGGCAATGGTTTTGCACGATTTGGCGAATGATGGGTTGCTGGACGGGCGCTGCCAGATACGAACAATGACCCTGCCGGACCGCTACATTGATCAGGCCTCACCTGCCGCGATGTATGCCGATGCAGGTCTGACCGCTGTCGATATCGCCGCAACCGCGATGCAGGCGGCGGGTCTCGCGCTCAATCGGGTCGATGCATCTGCATGACCCAACGTCACAAGGCCCTTATCGGTAATTGAGCAAAGAAAGTAGTTGCAATTGCCTTCAGTTCTCGCAATTTATGAACAATGTTCACAAATTGCGAGAAAGACCATGATATTGCGCTTGCTGGCTTTGGTGGCTCTCATGACAACCTTCTTGGCCGGGTGTCAGATCAACCAATTGACCGACGCGGAAAAGCGCACGCTCAATCTGGAATTTGACAAGGCTGAACGGGCCTATGGCCCCAAACCTGTCGATTTAAGAGGGAAGAACGTGCTTTATTTCGCGTTTCGGAACGAGTTTTCGCCCAACGAGTATTTCTATTGCCGTGATGCTTGCCGGTTCCTGGTTGACGGCAATTCTGGCGCGACAATGTTCTATGGCGTGACAGACTTCCCTGAAACACCGGATTACAGCAATCCGTTAGATCTACGCGGGCTTGTGATGGGTCGAATGACCGCTGGTCCGGATGTTTACACCACCAATCTACGACCACGTGGTCAGGGCCAGCCTGCCCCTCGGATCGATTATGTGCTCATCGATCAAAAACAGGGGATCACACCGGTCCTTAACCAGATCATGCCCGCATACGGATTGCGCCCAGAGGATGCAGACGTGTGGGAGGTATTTGCGCGCGTGGACGACCATCGTCGTTTTCAACTCGCGCCGTCCAATGCGATCTACATCAATTTTGGCCGCGACACGCGGCTGCAAAACCACAACAGTTATCACGGAACCTACTACAACCCTTACACCCAGATTGATCGTGATGAGGTGACAGCGCAACTGCAAAAAATGTTTTGCGACAGCAGCCGAAATGCGACCTGTAGCTATTGATCCGTCTGAAAAAGCCAGACTTTCAACCCACCATGGGGGATCGGCGCGCCTTTTGGTTTGAAAGGGAGGCCCATCGCCTTGGCGAGACCGGGGTCGCTTGTAATGACCCCCACCTGCCAACCCTGAAACCGGCTGCGCAGCGCCTCGCCCAATCCCGCATAGACCCCGAACAAGGCCCTTTGGTTGCCGATCCGACCACCATAGGGCGGGTTGCAGATGACCAGACCAGCCGGGCCATCAGGGCGCGCAAGATCGGCAGCATTTTGGTTTGTGAAGGTTGTCAGATCGCTAACGCCGGCGCGTGCGGCGTTTTCGGTCGCCATACGGACAGCACCAGCATCCCGATCAGAGCCATAGAAATGGTGGGACGGCGCGTGGGATTCGCCAATCCTACGCCAACTCGGATCGAACGTCGCCAGATGCATAAACGCGAACTCGCGCGACCGGCCTGGCAACAATCCCGCTGCGATCTCTGCGGCTTCGATCACGAATGTCCCGGATCCGCACATCGGGTCCAGTACCGGTTCAGTGCCTGAATACCCGCATTTCCGCAAAAGCAGGCTCGCAAGCGTCTCTCGCATCGGGGCCTTGCCCACGGCCTCTTTATTCCCCCGCTTGTGCAGGCTCTCACCGGACGTATCAACGCTGATCGTGACACGGTTGTCCTCTATGCGGACCTTGATCGCGACCGGCGCATCGGGGCTTATCTCATAGCCATTGGCCTTCAGCGCGGTCTCAAATCGCTGGGTGGCAGCGCCCGCATGATAAATCTTGGATTTGCGCGAAGTTGCGACCTCTACCCGGAGGGGCACGTCCTGCCGCAGCGTCTCGCCCCATGGAAATTTCCGCGCGCGCTTGTCAAGCTGGGCCAGATGAAACGCCATAAAGCTACCAATGCGCGCCAACACACGTGTCGCACCGCGCAGCACCAGATTGGCGCGCCACACATCCGACCACCCGCCCGTAAACGTGACGCCGCCCGGCACGGCTGTGCTTTCGGTAAAACCACACTCCTGCGCTTCGTCCTGTAAGACCGCTTCAAGGCCAGGCGGACAAACGAGAAAGATATCAAAACGCTGAGTCATTGGCTGTGCATAGTGGCAAGTGTCACAGGGGTGCAAGCAAGCCGCTCGGATCGAGTCAAAGGAGTTTTGGGTGTCTTTTGTCCGACCCCGTCGACTGCATAACCCTGCTCAGAAATTTGATGCCAGTCCGATGCGCAAGGAAATCTTGCTGGAATCGATGAACGATACGTCTGAATCAGTCTGTGTTCCAAACAGCGAAACACTTGGTGAGAAACCGAAATATGAGATGTCTTCAAAAACCCCGGTAACGCCTGTATTCACGAACCAGTCGCGGCGCCCGTCAAATGTGCTGGAGAATTCGTCAAATGACCGATATCCGATCTCTGTGAAGGTGGACCACCTGGTCTGCGCAAGCGGTTGCGCATAGGCATAGTCAATCCGCAGGCGATATTCTTCGAATGTGCTTTCTTCGCCTGAGTCGTTGTATTTCGCGGCGAGAGTGAACGTAGCGACATCCCGGTTGGCCAGACGGGTGTTATAGGCGGCGCTAAGCTCGTAGATCGTGCTGTCCAGCAAGCCGGGCGCGACGGCCTGCTGCTTGCGAACGGAGCCCTCAATCAACGCTGCGGCGTTCGGTTCGAACGGGATCTGCTGGGCAAGGATGATGTCTTGATAATTCACCAATAAATCGCCGGCACGCCAGTATTTTCCGGTATTGAAAGCAAGTCGGGTCGGTCCCAAGGGGCTAAGCCGGGTTTGACGCTGTTCGATGGAAAGTTCGGCCAAAAGGGCGGAAAAGTCGCTTTCGTCCAGTTCTTGGACAGTTTCGCTTGATGAGGCGTCAAGCCGGTCCCGCGTTTCCTGGGAAAAAACCACCCCTTGTCCAAACAGAAGAACGCCAACATTCGTTTCCTGACGCGCATCGCGCCCCAGGCGGTACTGAAACTGCGCGCTTCCGTTGTACTCAAGGCCAGATAGCGAAAGTTGATCTTCGCGCAGGTCAAGTTCCAGAAAGCAGGATCCATCAAGGCTTTCAAAGCACAGTCGCGATGCATCGGACCCATTGTTGATATTGTCCGATGGCGCGACAGAGGCTGTGTATTGTGTTGTGATCGGGTTTTCGGTCTGGGCGCGTTGAAAGCCCCGGACAATTGCCTCTGCCTCTTCTTCGGTAGAGATATGGTTGGCAGCGCGGCGAAACCAGAGTTCTGATCGCGCGAATTGGCCAGCCCGAAAATGAGCAGTCGCAGCGAGGCGCGCGGCTTGCAACCGTGTATCTTCGGTTCCTGCGACGCGATAGGCGCGCCGCGCTGTGGCCGCAGCTTGGCCATGTTGATCCAGATCCGACTGAGCCAAAGCAAGAAGAAAAAGAGCGGCAAAGCTATCAGGATCTGTAATAAGCATCTGGTTTGCCAGCGCCACTGTGCTGCCAGGATTACCCGCTACCAAAGCCTCTTCTGCCTGGGTCTGAAGTGTGGCCGCCTCGTTTTGTGCATAGGCCAAGTTTGGCGCCACGAATAGAAGGGCGATCAAGCTGATGCGGCCAAAAATAGTGTTCATATGTTACCAACTGATAGAGCGCAGGGTGGTCCATGGATAACGGGTTTAAGATCAGGGGCAAGGCTCGGCCCGGTCTTGCGCCATGGCGGCAAATCCGCTCCGTTGTGTCGGCGGATAATTGCCTTGATGGCAGGGCGGTTTACTTTTCGTTTTCGATTGATCGGTATGCCCGTTAGCACTGAGTGCCGGGGGAATGGAGAAAACGTATGAAAAGAATACTTTCTGTTGTCGCGCTCTTTGGTTTGTCTGCTTGCATGGGCGGCGGCGATTCATCTTCTTCAGGACCCAGCGTGGACTTAACGCCGGACGCCCCAGATGTGGCAATGAACATGCAGTTTGAAACGCTGTTAAATGGCATGCGCATGGGCAATGACGTAACATACGACAGTGACATCGGTCGGGCCGTGCAGGACCACGCCAATGACATGTTCGAGCGCGACTACCTAAGCGTGTCGATCCAAGGCGACCCTATGAACCGCGACATCGGGGATCTTGTCACTGCGGCAGGTTACACTTGGAGCGAGATCCTGCAGTTGGTAGAGCAGGGCGAATTCACTCTCGACGAAGTTTTGGCAGAATTTGACAATACGGGCGCTTGTGGCGGCGGTGGTCAAGACCTTTGCATTGATGACGAGTTGTTCGAAAACTTTGGCATCGCGAAAGCCGGCAGCGGCTCTGATCAGAAATGGGTTCTGGTACTGGCATCGCCCGGTTGATTGATACAAATGCGGGCCGTCCGGATATACCGATAGGCTGTAATCCGCTTTAGCAGCAGATGTGTTTCGGCACTATGCTGCGCGCAAAAACGCAAGTGCATTCAAGGAGTTGTCGACGGTTGTCACCGTGTCTTAGCTGGGTGGGGCAAAGACAGGAGCACTATCATGAAAGCCATCCTCGCAACGCTTTCGATTTGTTTTCTTGCCGCATGTATGGGCGGCGGGGGATCGGGGTCTACACCGGTTGACGTAACATCGTCATCGCCATCATCGACCCCCATCCCGTCGAGCGTGACACCATCGGCGCCATCGGTGCCGAATGTTGACCAATCCTTTCAAGGCATGCTGAATGGTGTGCGCGCCGCAAATGGGGCTGCACCCCTGAATTACGACGCGCGACTTGGCCGCGCTGCGCAAGCCCATGCCAATGACATGCTGGCCATGGGGCGGATGACGCACACTGGCAGCGATGGGTCAAGCGTGGGGGATCGGGTCCGACGCCAAGGATATGACTGGATCACTGTTGGAGAAAATGTCGCTCGCGGACAGCCCAATGAAGAAGCCGTGTTGAACGCATGGGTCAACTCCCCTGACCATCAGGCCAACAACGTAAACCCCAATTTTGAAGATTTTGCGCTGGCCAAAGCCGGATCAGGGTCTAGCCAATATTGGGCGCTTGTTTTTGCGACGGAACGTTAGTCGCGCTGAACGCGGGCAGTGCGTGCTGTTTCTGGCTTTGGCTTGGGTTTGGCCATCCCTTCAAGCGCGCGCAGCGGCTTTTTGACAGCTTCGCCTAGGCCCGGTCGCGTGGGTGCCGCCATCTGTTTG
This sequence comes from Pseudomonadota bacterium, assembly GCA_038526325.1. Lineage (GTDB taxonomy): Bacteria > Pseudomonadota > Alphaproteobacteria > Rhodobacterales > Rhodobacteraceae > Yoonia. The sequence goes on from JBCBGX010000012.1 coordinate 10,756, forward strand.
CTGACCTCAATGATCAATACTCCACCAGCCGCAACCATCGGTATATTGTGTCCGACCTTTTCCAAGAACCTCGCTGATTTCCTCCACAGCTTACGGCCCGACGGAGGTTGATAAAGGGCTGACATCGTCCGTTCGGTCACAAATTGATGCCGACGCAGCTGTGCCTCTAGCTGGCCTAACGAATAAGGTCGTCCGTAGCCAAAGGGCGTTGCATCTGACCGGGACCATAGGCCGGCACGGTTGGGGACGATGAACACTGCCCGCCCACCAGGGCCAAGCACGCGCCACGCCTCATCAAGCAGAGCGGATGGGTGCTCCGTCGTCTCCAGCCCATGCATCAGCACCAGTTTATCGACATGCCCGGTTTCCAGCGGCCAGAGCGTATCTTCGCACAGCACACTAACGTTCTGTCCGTCGGGCGGCCAAGGCATTACGCCCTGCGGTCCGGGCATCAGGCCTATCACGCGACGCGCATCTTTCAGGAAGGGCCGAAGCAGAGGGACGGCAAAGCCAAAGCCAACGACCATTTGCCCTTTGCAGTCGGGCCAAAGCATGCAGAGCTCGTCACGAATGACTTTTTGCGCGGCGCGACCCAAAGCACTGCGGTAGTAAAAATTTCGCAAGTCAAGCACGTCAAGATGCATTGCGGTTTCGGGCCCCTTCGGCAAAGCTGTGATCAGAGCATAGCAATAGAGGTCCACAATTCCATGGCAAACAAAAATGGGGTCAAATTGGTTGTGGTACCGTGCCTGTCCGACAATTATGCGTTCTTACTGCATAACGCGTCGACTGGTGAAACCGCACTAGTCGACGCGCCGGAGGCGCAGCCGACTACTGCTGCCTTGTCATCACGCGGTTGGACGTTGACGGACATTTTGATCACGCACCATCACGATGACCATATCGGCGCGGTCGAAGAGCTGCGCAAAAGTGCGCGGGTTATTGGCGCGAAGGCGGATGCGCACCGGCTGCCAACTCTTGATGTGTCTGTCGGCGAAGACGACGTCATCACGGTCTGTGGACAAACTGTCCGTGTCATCGATGTCCCGGGCCATACAATCGGACACGTCGCCTATTATATGCCCGATGCGGCTTTGGCCTTTACGGCCGACAGCCTGATGGCGATGGGGTGCGGCCGACTGTTCGAAGGCACGCCTGCGCAAATGTGGAACAGTCTGCAAAAGCTGCGGTCTTTGCCAGACGACACGCTTATATGTTCGGGGCATGAATATACGGCCGGTAACGCGCGATTTGCAGCGTCCCTTGACCCGGACAATCCTGACCTTACGTCTCGTATCAAGAGGGTGACGGACATGCGGGCGGCAGGCGATGCGACCGTGCCTTCTGTTCTTGGCGATGAAAAGCGCACAAACCCGTTCCTGCGCGCAGATTGTCCAGAATTCAAAACGGTTCTAGGCAAACAGAGCGCTACCGACGTTGACGTGTTTGCCTATGTACGCGCCGCAAAAGACAAATTTTGACCACGATGTCGTGTCAACGTGGACAAAAGCAGATGAAATCAAAGGCATCACGTTTTTTGTGATGCCAAAACAGAAAAAAGTCCTTGAAGGTTTGTGTAGAAAACCAAACCTTAAGGATAAGCGATCACGGTTGAATTGTGCAGATCACAGGCCGACCCCGATATGAAGGAGCACTGGCGTGCCATCATTTTCGACAACATTAGAGCAGTCCATTCATGGGGCCCTCGCCCTAGCGAACGAGCGGCGCCACGAATTGGCGACGTTGGAACATTTGCTGCTGGCGTTGATAGATGAACCCGACGCCGCACGGGTCATGCGCGCATGCTCGGTCAATCTGGATGACCTCCGCAAGGATCTAGAGGAGTTCATTGAAGATGATTTATCGACACTGATCACCGATGTGGAGGGGTCAGAAGCTGTCCCGACAGCCGCGTTTCAGCGTGTGATCCAGCGCGCAGCCATCCATGTGCAGTCATCCGGTCGGAATGAGGTAACAGGGGCAAACGTGCTCGTCGCGATCTTTGCAGAACGTGAAAGCAACGCGGCTTATTTCCTGCAAGAGCAGGATATGACCCGGTATGACGCAGTAAACTTCATCGCCCATGGCGTTGCGAAAGACCCTGCGTTTGGGGAAGCGCGCCCCGTGACCGGTGCGCCTGACGAGAGCGAGACGGTAAATGTTGGCGCCGAGGGCGACGAAAAAGAAAGTGCCCTCGCCAAATACTGCGTTGACCTGAATGCCAAGGCAACAAAGGGTGATGTCGATCCGTTGATTGGCCGGGCGCATGAGGTAGAGCGTTGCATTCAGGTTCTGTGTCGGCGGCGCAAGAACAATCCACTTCTTGTGGGTGATCCCGGTGTGGGCAAGACGGCCATCGCAGAAGGTCTGGCTTTCAAGATTGTGAATGGCGAAACGCCAGAGGTCCTGTCATCGGCGACCATTTACAGCCTTGATATGGGGGCCCTGCTGGCCGGCACACGGTATCGTGGTGATTTTGAAGAGCGTTTGAAGGCTGTGATGACCGAGATGGAAAATCACAAGGACGCTGTACTTTTCATCGATGAAATCCACACGGTGATTGGCGCAGGTGCCACATCAGGTGGGGCGATGGATGCGTCGAACTTGCTGAAACCCGCCTTGCAGGGTGGCAAGCTGCGCTGCATGGGGTCGACGACTTATAAGGAATTCCGCCAGCATTTTGAAAAAGATCGTGCCTTGTCCCGCCGGTTCCAAAAAATTGACGTGACAGAACCTTCGGTGCCGGACGCGATCAAGATTTTGCAGGGGTTGAAGCCCTATTTCGAGGAACATCACAGCATCAAATACACAGCTGATGCGATTAAAACCGCTGTGGAGCTTTCTGCACGCTATATCAATGACCGGAAGTTGCCGGATAAAGCGATTGACGTGATCGATGAGGCGGGGGCGGCCCAGCATTTGGTTACCGAAAGCAAGCGGCGCAAAACGATTGGGGCGAAAGAGATTGAAAATGTCGTCGCCAAAATTGCCCGCATTCCCCCTAAGAATGTCAGCAAGGACGATGCGGAAGTGCTGAAAGATCTTGAAAAGACGCTCAAGCGGGTCGTCTTTGGCCAAGACAAGGCAATCGAGGCATTATCTTCTGCGATCAAACTGGCGCGCGCCGGGTTGCGCGAACCTGAAAAGCCCATCGGCAATTACCTGTTCGCGGGGCCGACTGGTGTAGGTAAGACCGAAGTGGCAAAGCAATTGGCCAGCACCTTGGGTGTAGAGCTTCTGCGTTTTGACATGTCAGAATACATGGAAAAGCATGCGGTTAGTCGCCTGATTGGTGCGCCTCCGGGTTATGTCGGGTTTGATCAGGGCGGTATGTTGACCGATGGGGTCGATCAGAACCCGCATTGCGTCCTTTTGCTGGATGAAATGGAAAAGGCCCATCCGGATGTTTACAACATCTTGCTGCAAGTCATGGACCATGGGAAGCTGACAGACCATAACGGTCGGACAACCGATTTCCGCAATGTGATCATCATCATGACATCGAATGCGGGTGCGGCCGAGATGTCGAAGAATGCGCTGGGCTTTGGTCGTGAAAGCCGCGAGGGTGAAGACACTGCCGCGATCGAGCGGACATTCACACCTGAATTCCGAAACCGCCTTGATGCTGTGATCTCATTTGGCGCCTTGCCGAAAGAGGTCATCTTGCAAGTGGTTGAAAAATTCGTGCTGCAACTTGAAGCGCAATTGATCGATCGGAACGTACATATTGAACTGACGCCTGCCGCTGCAGAGTGGTTGGCCGACAAAGGCTATGACAGCAAGATGGGTGCCCGTCCCTTGGGCAGGGTCATTCAGGAAAACATCAAGAAACCGCTTGCTGAGGAATTGTTGTTCGGCAAGTTGGTCAAGGGTGGGATCGTCAAGGTCGGTGTCAAGAAGGGTGCGCTCGACCTGAAATATGTGGAGCCGGAACAGGGCAAGCTGACCGATAAGGGAGATAAGCCCCCCCTTCTGACGGCTGACTAAACGGATCACCACAGCTAGTTGTGATAGAGCCGCTGCAAGACGATGCAGCGGCTCTTAATTTTTCTGAATGCGAAGCGTTTTGTCACGGCGCATCAAAATCCTTCAAAAGAGTTTGTTCAGATGTCTTCGAAAATCTGACTTCTATCGTTCAGTCAGTTTCAGCTCGATCCGGCGATTTTGTGCGCGGGCCTCTGGCGTATTGTCTGGGTTCAACGGTTGAAATTCGCCAAACCCGTTCGCGGCAAGCCGTGCCGGCGGGATTCCAAGATCTTCGGACATAAATCGAACAACAGACAGCGCCCGAGCTTGGCTGAGTTCCCAATTGTCTTCATAGCGGCTTCCGGTTCCCACCGGTATGTTGTCGGTGTGACCATCGACGCGGATGACCCAATCGATACCCGATGGGATTTCATCGGCGATGCTCCGCAAAAGACCCGCAATATTGGCAATCTCTTCCTGCCCTGACGGCGACAATTGGGCCTGGCCCGGTGCAAAAAGCACCTCGGAAGCAAATATGAAGCGATCCCCTTCAATCCGCACGCGGTCTTGGCCTTCAAGAACCTCGCGCATTTGGCCGAAAAAGTCCGATTTAAATCGTGACAGGTTCTCAGCCTCGGCGGCCAAACGCTCAGCTTCTTCCTCCAACCGGGCGGCTTCTGCTTGAAGTCTCTGACGCTCTGCTTCTTCCAAGGCGCGGCGTTGACGCTCCTCTGCGGCAACACGGGCCAGCGCTGTGTTCAGCTGTGATCCTAACGTTTCGATCTGTACCTGAGCTTCACGGTCCGCTTCTTCGGCCAGATTCAGCAGGGATTGCAAGTTGCCAACCTGTCCGCGCAGTTCAGTAATCTGTTCATTCAACAGGGCGACCTGCCGCTGGCTTTCCGCAGAGAGCGCCTCTTGTGCGGCCAGTTCCTCATTGGCCAGTGCCAATAGGGCGGCCTGTTCCTCTGCATCCGATGCGTTGGAACTTTGCTCGGTAATGCTAGCGCGCGCCTCTGCCAATTGGCGCAACAGATCGTCGTTTTCCGCATCAAGTGTGTTTTGCAGCGCTTCAAGTTCGGCCTGGGCTGCCCGCGCGGCGGCCAAGAGGGTCAGTGTATTTTCGGCCTCTTGGCGCTGCTGTTCCAAGTTCAGCGTCATGGCGGTCAGCTCTGTATCAGCATTTGCGAGTCGGTCTCGCAATGCGTCGGCAGCTGCTGCATCGGCCAATTGTGCTGTTTCCAGTTCGGTGATGCGTGCAGAATTGGCATCATTTTCAGTTTCAAGTTCAGCGATCAACGCCTCGAGCGCTTCGCGTCTCGCAGCCGCCAGCCGTGCCTCTTCTGCGCCCGCGTCGATTTCGGTTCGAGCTTGGGCGAGGGCAAGGTTTAGCGCCTCTTGTTCGGAAATCAGCCGCTCTTGCGCTTCCTCAAGTCCCGCAATGTTGGCCAGTGCTTCACTGCGTTCGGCCAACAGCCCCGCAACCTGCGCTTCAAATTCAGTTATCTGGCTTTGCGCATCGGCCAGAGCGCGGTCTTGCGCGTCTCGCTGGGCGAGTAGTGCTGCGATCTGGGCGGATTGTTGCTGTGCCAACGCAGTCGCGGTATCAAGATCCGTTGCTAGCGCGGCCGAACGGTTACGCTCTAACCCCAGCGTATTGGTCAATGCCGCAACTTCACTTGTCAGAAGGTCAAGTTCGCTTTCCTGCCCGGTGATCGTCTCGCGTAGAACAAACTGAATCACCATGAAGATCGTCAACACGAACATCAGCACAAGCAAAAGGCCGGTCATAGCATCAACGAACCCGGGCCAAATCGCGTTTTGAAAGCGGTTGGATGATCTGCGGCTGAGGGCCATGGATCAGCCTCTTTCGCGGATGGCGCTGGCCAGCGTCGCAATATCGCCGCGCAAATCGCCAATGCTTTCCTGACGGCCTGCAGACATTTCTTCCAATATGCGCAAGAGCTGCACGTCAATGGACCGAAGACGCATGCGGCTTTCTGCGTCGATCCCTTCCATCCCGCTATCATCAAGCTTATGGATCAGAGCCTCTTGCCCCTCGGCCACACGGGTTAGAAGTGCTGCGGTATCATTGGTTGTATTGGCCTGCGCCAATTGTTCTATGGATGCCGCCAGGGATGCAAAGCGCCTGTCATTGTCTTCACGATCCGCATCGGTTTGGCCCATCATCATTTGGATCGTGTCCATAAGTTCGCCCAACTGGTCCACAAACGACCCCATCACGCCTAGATCAGCGCCTGCACCGTCTTCCCCGTCAATTCCGACGCGGGTTATGGTCGATAGCCATTCCTCTAGCTCACGATAAAACCTGTTCTGGCCGTGACCTGCAAAAAGCTCCAAAAGGCCAACAATCAAAGACCCAGCAAGACCAAGAAGCGAGCTAGAAAAAGCGGTTCCCATCCCGTCAAGTTGGCTTTCAAGGCCTGATTGTAGCCTCGCAAAAATATCTGCCCCATCCTCACCATCGCCGGGATTGAGCGATCGGATTGTTTCGACAAGGGCTGGGACTGTGGTCGCCAAGCCATAAAACGTGCCCAAAAGACCTAGAAAAATCAATACGTTGCCAATGTAGCGGGTAATTTCGCGATCTTCATCAATTCGCTGTCCAACGGTGTCAAGAATGGACCTAGCGGATGTGGACGAAATCTGCGTGCGTGCCCCACGCGACCGCAAAAGCGTTGCAAGCGCAGCCAAAAGTGAGGGTGCTGCGGTGTAGTTGTGCCCACCTGTTTCATTTGCGAACCGCTCAATCCAGCGGACCGATTTGATGAGCAAAAAGACCTGGTTGATGCAGGATAGTACCCCCAAGACGAAGACGCCCAGGATCACCCCGTTCAGATAGGGGTTTGAATTATAGATCGCGATGATCTGCGATTGACCCAAATAAAAACCGGCCCCAACCAGCCCAAGCACGATCAGCATGAACAGGATCTGGCGGATCGGTTGGGAGAATTGTGGCTGCGTCTTGCGTTCCCGTTTTTCCGACAAAGGAGGGCGTCCTTATATAGTGTATGTTGTTGGCCCCGATAGCACCATATAGCGGCGTATCGGCAAACCCAAATAAAATAAGGCCTGCATCATGTTGCTGTGAGGGCACGCACACGGTTGACCAACCACATCATGTCATCGTCTCGAATGCCCATTTCGGTCAGGTGCTCTGCGGTATTGTAGAGATATTCGGTGTTCGGCCCGCGACCACCATTGGCCTGCGCAATCATCTGGGCTTGGTGTTCGAGATCGAACTGGCAATACTGCCGGTGATCCCGGTTGATGATATATGCCAGCGCCTGGATCGGTGTCCCATCCTCTGCCGTGAGCTCTACCGTGTCTTCATAATAGGCGGATGATATCAATTCGCGCTCACGAAGCATGTCAAGGACACCGTCCTGCTCACCTTCCTCTACCTCAAAGGCAACCCCCGTGCATTGCCCATCAGGGTCCTTGTCAAGTGCTAGAACAAGCCCTGGCTCTTCTTCCGACCCGCGATGATGGATGGACAACATGCAAAAACTGCGATGGTAACCGTGCAAACTAGCTTTGACCTTACGCGCTGGATGAAAACCAGGGTCCCACAAAAGCGATCCATACCCAAAAACCCAAAGCGACATCGTGATCATCCCTAATTCCCCAGTGCTATAAACACTGCCGGAACTTGGTTGTCACGCTACACAGTGCGCAGTAAGTCTCCAAAAATCGCTGCGTGATGGTCCCGAAGGTAAATCCGGAGCCATGGTGTATACTGACTCGGATGCCGTGCGACATCGGCTGACAGGTCGTAAAAGTCGACCCAACGGGTGGCCATGACTTCCTCTGGGTTCGGGTCCAATTTTACCCCACCTGGCGCATCGGCAACATACACCTGCACCACTTCATGCTCGATTAGGCCGCCGCCGACGTCTGCGCGATACTCAATCTCGTCGCGGTGGGATGGGTAAAGCCCCTCGATCCCTAGTTCTTCTTTCAGGCGGCGGATGGCGCAATCGGCTGGGTCTTCGTCCCATGCCGGATGTGTGCAGCAGGTATTCGCCCAAAGACCAGGTGTATGATACTTGCCCATTGCGCGCTGCTGGATCAGAACGCGGCCCTTGTTCATTACAAAGACGCTGACGGCTTTGTGTTTCAAGCCGCGCTTATGGGCTTCGAGCTTTTCAACAGGTTTCAGGATGCCGTTATCCCAGGCCGGGATCATGATGCTCATGTCCGCAGCGGCGAAACAAGACGCGTGAGATGCGCCAGGTTCTTTATGCCAATTTTAAGGTGCGCCATGGGCCGGGCCTTTACGAGTTTTTTGTTCATATAGGCCTCAAAAGTCAGCTTTTGCACGTCGACATCATGACACAGGGAGACAAACCGCTCACGCCGCTCATCGCTGCGGTAATAGGCATTTTGCATGGCCCCCAAAACCCGGAACACCTGCTTGTGTTCGCGCATGAAAAGTTTCCGTGCCAGTTGCAAGTCTTTTACGCGACCTGATGCCAAACTAGCCGCTGCTGCGGTGGCAGCCACACGGCCGCCAACCATGGCGTAATAGATACCCTCGCCTGATGATGGCGCAACAACACCTGCTGCATCACCGGCCAGCACAACATCCTTGCCATTGTCCCATCGGTCCAATGGTTTCAATGGGATAGGTGCACCCTCTTTGCGGATAGTCTTGCAATCCGTAAGTCCCGATGCGGCGCGCAGATCGGCAGTGGCCTGTTTGACATCAACCGATTTTTCCATCGACCCCATGCCAACGCTAGCCTGACCCCCATGGGGAAAGACCCAGCCGTAAAAATCGGGCGAGATACGCCCATCATAAACGACATCGCACCGTTTTGGGTCGTAGACCGTGTTCGCTTCGGGGGCTTCGATGATTTCGTGGTAAGCAATCACGTAAGGGATTTTGTCGCCATCTTTGATTTCGGCCCGCGCGATGTTTGACCGCGCCCCGTCTGCGCCGATCACCAGCTTGGTTGTCAGCTTCATCTCATTTCCGCTGATCTTGTCGCGATAGACAACATGTGTACCGTCTTCATCGCGCAGGATCTTGGTAAAGGTGCCGGTATAGCGATGTGCCCCTGCTTGTTTCGCGCGGACCCGCAGAAATTCGTCGAAATGTTCGCGATCGACCATGCCGACAAATCCGTCCTCAATTGGGATGTCCACATGCCGTTGGGTGGGGGATATCATACGTGCGGTGTTAACCTTGGCCACCAGTTGTTCATCGGGAATATGGAAATCTGCGATCAGCCGGGGCGGGATTGCTCCGCCACAGGGCTTGATGCGCCCGTCGCGGTCTATAAATGCGACCTTGTGACCTGAGCGGGCAAGATCCTCTGCCGCTGTGGCCCCTGACGGGCCTGCGCCCACGACAATGACATCATATTGCATTGGTTACTCTCCCGGAACGAGGGTGGCTTTAGGCATTTTGCGATCCATGATTTTCGCAGCCATAGCGGTGGCGGCGATGAACAGGGCCGCCTCGACGATAAAGACTGATCCAAATGCCTGGGTGTCCGTGACGGTCAGGCGCAAGATGTCGACCATGCCGGCCCCTAAAAGCCCACCGAACCCGGCGGCAATGGCTTGGGCCGCGCCCCAAAGGCCCATACGCGTGCCTTCGCGGCGCTCCTTGCCTTCCGCCGCAAGCGCCATCATCGAACCAATGGCAGCAACGGCGAACATGCCATTGAAAAAGCCCAACAGCATGACGGCCGGAACGATCGGGGCAGAGGGGCCAATTGGACCGAGGATTGTGATAAAGGCGAGCGCGGCTGCCGACCCCATGCAGCCCGCCATGACCCAATTGCGCAAGGCCCCGATTTTCAGTCCTGTCGCCATGATACCGACTGTCAGCATTCCAATGAAGACGCCGCCATTCTGGGCACCTGACAGCGTTGTGGACTCGCCGGGGGTAAAGCCAAAGACAAGCCCTGCATAAGGTTCAAGGATCAGTTCTTGCATGAAATAGGCGGTCATCGAAAGAAATACAAAGATAGTGAAATTGCGGGCTTTGCGTTCGCTCCAAACTTCGCGCAGGCCTTCCATGAACGGGGTCGGGTCTGGTTCGCGAATGGCGATCAGGTTGCGTTCGATCCGCCAAACGGCAAGGCAGGTGACCAATGTGGCTGTGGTCACAACAATGCCCACGATCCGCAACAGCAGTTGCGGGGTATAGGGGTCGATGAATTGGCCAACGATCCCAGCGGTTGCCGCGATGCCAAAGATCATCATCAGCCAGGTGATTGTTGCGGCGGCGGCGCGGCGATGCGGTGCCGTTGTCGTCGCAAGAAGCGCCAGCAAAGAGGTTCCAGAGGCGCCGACACCAAGACCGATCAGCGTGTATGCGACGATCGACACGGTAAGTCCGAGTACGAATGACTGATCAAACGCCAGCACACCATAAGCAGCTGTAAAAGCGCCGAGTGCGAGCGCCAGCATCCCGCCAATGATCCACCGCGTCCGGTGTCCACCGGTGTCGGAATAAAAGCCCCAGTGGGGCCGCGTGAGCTGAATGCCATAATGCAGCCCGACCAATAGCCCTGGCAGGATCGCTGGCAAGGACAGTTCCACCACCATCAATCGGTTCAATGTCGATGTGGTGAGCACCACAATCGCACCCAACGCCATTTGCACAAAGCCAAGCCGCACGATCTGGAACCACGAGAGTGTCATTGCCCAGCCCCCAGCGCTGCTGCGGTGATCATCATGCCACTGATGTAGAAAAGAATGCCCATGCCCTGATACCAGGGTGTCTTGCCTTCGGGGTCACGCAAAAGCACCCGCATCGCGCCAAGCTGTACGGCCAGCATCGCCGACACGCCCATCGCATGAAACCCATGATCCCAATAGGTGAGCAAACCAATGACAATGACCTGTGGGATGGCCATCACCCAGCAGGCCAATCGGGCTGCGCGCTCTGGCCCCAGAACGACCGGCAAAGATCGCAGGCCGGTGGCGCGGTCGCCATCGATGGCTTTGAAGTCATTCAACGTCATGATGCCATGTGCCCCCAACCCATAAAGCAGGGCGACCAGGATCACCTGACCACTGGGTGCGCCTGAACTGACGACAGCTGCCCCGGTGATCCAAGGAAGCGTTTCATAAGCCAAACCACATAGGCCCGGCCCCCAAATGCCGGACCGTTTCGCACGCACGGGTTCGGCCGAATACGCCCATGCTGCGGCAATTGCCAGAACGGTTGCCCCGAAACCCCAGGGGCCAAGCTGTGCGCCAACAATCAAACCCAAAAAGGTCATGGCCAGCGCAATATAAAGCCCCCAACGTCCAGGGATGCGCCCTGAAGGAATCGGGCGATCAGGTTCGTTGATTGCATCGACATGCCGGTCGCACCAGTCATTTGCGGCCTGGCTCATCCCACAGACTATGGGACCAGCCAGGATGACCCCAAGAATGATGAAAAACCAGTTTCCAGAAGGGTTTATCCCTGCTGACACAACCCCACAGAGATAGGCCCACATTGGCGGAAACCATGTCACTGGTTTGATCAGGTGCAAAGCAGCCCGTGGCTCTGGCCAGCGGCGCGCTAGATCAGGATTGTGTAAATCTGACGTGACACTCATTTTGTCACTTTAGATTGACAAATCTGTCTTCGGCAAGTGTAAACGTAGCCTGACAGTGTGCCATACTGTCGCTGTGTCAGTCGAAGTTGACATCTGTCGTTGCGGGGAACCCAGTCAAACAGACCTTCCACCGCGTGGCAGATCACGGCCGTGGCATAGCAATGCTAGGGCTTTATGGCCGAGACCGTCCCAATCCCCAGAGTGCCTGTGCCACTCGCCCCGTCGATAGCTATGTTTATATTACCATGCACACCGGTGTTGCTGCCGATCACATACAGCCCCTCGGCCTCCGAGCCGTAAAATCCTCCGACCAGAGTGCCGTCGATGGCAAACGTATTCACACCATTGTCCAGTGCGCCATCAATCTGAAAACTGATATCGGTGGACCCATCCTGTCCTTCAGTCACGCCACCACCAAAAATATCAACGGTCCCTTCGTAGGCCACAACTTGTCTGACCATGGCCTCATCCGGGGTGACACCAAGAAAATTGCCCGCAGACCCGGTCACTGGGCCGCCGTCAAAGCTCACTTGAACCGACGTGGTTCCAATTACATTCGCCGCGATGGTCGCGTTGCCCATGATAAGTTGCATATAGCCGTCATACGTAACCGATCCGGTGACGGCCGGCGCGGCGAACGGTGTTGCGGCACCTGTGGTTGCGGAACTGTTCACCGTCGAGAAATTGGGTAACAGCAGGTCATAATAGGCCGTACGTTGTTCAGGCGTGACGATGTTAAGTGGGCTTGGTGGCGCGGGTGGGTCGGGGGGTGTGCCGTCATCACCGCCGCCATCGCTATCGTCGGACGATGGCGCGTTGTCGGATCCGGGGGCCCCTCCACTGCCACAAGCGGCCATGACCCAAACCAACAAAACAGTCAACGAAAAGCGCAATAAGAAGCTGCCCATGCCGAAATCTGATTTCCGTTTTCTTAAAACTGGAAATGAGCTATCAGGACTTTGTTAACTAAAACTTATTTCCAGCAGGTAAGTATCGTTTGTGAAGATGCCGGATCATGGTGATTGATCGGTTGGGGCGGCCCGGAAGGCCAGTGTGGTTATGCGCAGATTAAACAGTGGAACGGTTGGAATAGACTATGGTGATGTGGTCATGTTCTCGGATTTTGAAGATGACGGGAAAATGTGGCGGGGCGATGGCCCGCGACAAGCCCGGCAAAGCGTGACATTCGCACAGCCCTATCTGAACCCGCCGCATGTGCAGGTGAGCCTGTCAATGTGGGATATTTCGAACAACAGCAATATTCGTGCCGATGTTCAGGCCGAAGGGATCACCACGACAGGTTTCGATATCGTTTTTCGGACATGGTCGGACACGCAAGTGGCGCGGGTTCGCGTGGCGTGGACATCATTCGGCGAATTGCCGAATGACGACGGGTGGGAGCTCTATTAAAGCGCTACATCGGGAGCGCACCGTCAAAAGCGGCCACACCAATGGCCTTTTCACTATCGGCAGCACCATTTGTCGCCGTCACATCAAAAAAGGATCGCGTTATTCGGCGGCGTAGAGCCCCTCGTAAATCGGGCCGAGCGTTTTGTGATCAAAGAGCGACGATACTGACGTGCCATTCCATGTGTTCAGGATGGCTTGGGCGAACATTGGCGCTGTCGGCACGATGCGAATATTCTTGCAGGCTTTGACTGGTTCGGTTGCCTGTATCGTGTCGGTGATCACGAGGCTTTTCATTACAGACTTGGAAACACGTTCCACCGCAGGGCCAGACAACACACCATGGGTGATGTAAGAATGAACCTCTTTCGCGCCATTTTCCATCAGCACCTCGGCCGCTTTGCATAGCGTGCCAGCCGTGTCGACGATGTCGTCAACGATCACGCAGACCTTGTCTTTGACGTCACCAATCACTGTCATTTCGGCCACTTCGCCGGGCTTGCCGCGACGTTTGTCCACGATGGAGAGTGGTGCACCAATCCTTTGGGCCAGGTCACGGGCGCGCGCTACGCCGCCTACATCGGGGGAAACAACCATCACCTCATCCATTTTACCCCGGAAATTGTGCATGGCATCCAGTGCATAAATCGGTGACGCATAGAGGTTATCGACCGGGATATCGAAAAAACCCTGGATCTGCGTTGCGTGCAAATCCAGGGTCAAAACGCGTTCGATGCCGGCTTCTACGATCATGTTCGATACAAGCTTGGCTGTTATCGGAGTGCGGGCCTTGGACCTGCGATCCTGCCGCGCATAGCCGAAATAGGGAATCACCGCGGTGATGCGCGCGGCAGAGGACCGGCGCAACGCATCGGCAATAATCAACAGTTCCATCAGGTTGTCATTTGCCGGGTTCGATGTGGGCTGGACAATGAACATATCCTCGCCCCGCACGTTTTCGAATACCTCGACAAAGATTTCACCGTCATTGAACCGTTCCACCCGTGCATCGCACAGCCCCACCTCCATGCCCCGATGCATGGACATCCGGCGGGCAATCGCGGTGGCCAATGGCTGATTGGCGTTGCCGGAAATCAGCTTGGGCTCAAACATTGTGGGCATGACGGGGTCCTTTGGCAGAAGGTGCGGGGTGACAGCTTTGTAACAGAATCGTGGCGTTGACACCTGCTAGCACAGGGTTACCGTCGCGCAAAGAATTGAGCCACCCAAGGAGCCGGAAATGCCGCATATCGACTACTACTTTGCAACATTGTCGCCGTTTACCTATCTCAGCGGCACGCGTCCGGCTGAGATTGCGGCGAAGCATGGGGCAACGATCACTTACAAACCGCTTGATATCATGGCGTTGTTTGGCCGCACCGGAGGAACACCGCCCAAAGACCGCCACCCGAACCGACAGGAATATCGCCTGCAGGACCTTGTGCGCCGGGCCAAAGTTGTCGAACTGCCGCTGAACCCAAAGCCGATGTTTTGGCCCACGAATGGGGCGCCCTCGGCCTATGCGATCATCGCAGCACAGAATGCCGGTGGAGATGTGGCAGAATTGGTACATGCCTTTGGCGCTGCCTGTTGGGCAGAAGAGCGCGATATCAGCCAGGATGACGTTGTGCGCGATTGTCTGGAAAAGGCGGGATTTGATCCGGGCCTTGCGGACAAGGACATGATGACCAGTGCCGACACCTTTGCCAAGAACCTTGAGGATGCGGTGAATGCCGGGGCCTTTGGTGCACCATTCTTTATCACCGACACCGATCAGCGGTTCTGGGGCGAAGACCGGATTGACGATCTGGATGCGTATTTGTCCGGCAAGCTTTGATGCGTGACGTTGCCGGTCACGCCGTGCATTTCGCAACGGTTGGGGCCGGCGCGTCTGTTGTCATGATCCATTGCGCACTGGCAAAACATGACGGTCTGTTGCCGCTAGCCAAAGCCATGGGCGGGCATGTTACCTTGTTCGATTTACCCGGCCATGGGCGCAGCGCTGATTGGGATGGAAAAGCGGATTATCAGTCGCTGGTTGTTAAGGCCGCAGCGGCGTTTTGTGATGGCCCGACGCATCTGATCGGGCGTTCCTTTGGGGCCACGGCGGCGTTGCGGCTGGCGGTCGAGCAGCCGGAGCTTGTGACCCGCCTGACGCTGATTGAACCGGTCTATTTCGCGGCGGCGAAAGAGACACCGGAGCATGCCGCGCATGCCAAAGCGTTCCGGCCCTTCATTGGCGCCATGTTGCAAGGTGACGAAGATCTTGCTGCGCAAATCTTCAATAGTCTCTGGGGCGCGCAGCCCTGGGACGAGCTGCCGGAGAGGCTTCGCACCTATCTGGCCCGGCGCATCCATCTGATTGTCGCAGGCGCCGCCCCGATCGAGGAAGACGCAGACGGGGTGACATCAGCTGAAACGCTGCAGAACCTCGCCATTCCGGTAACGCTGATCCGCGGTGAAGACACCCAGCCGGTCATCGCCGCCATCCATGCCAGGCTTGCTGACCGTATTCCTAATGCGACAGATCATGTCGTGCCGGGTGCTGCACATATGGTCCCGATTACGCATGCGGCTGAGGTTGCGAAGATCATATGCCGCGCTGCGAGGTGAAGTGTTCGGTATGTGCACCAGATGACCGGTATGAGCCCAAGTCGGTCATTGTGATTTCATGCTGCGTGCGCACGAAGCAGCAGAT
>JBCBGX010000013.1:0-25686 GCA_038526325.1 Pseudomonadota bacterium
AATGCCCTGACCCGAACGGATCAGGGCACTCCACCTTGCACTCGGCCTCTGCCCGCGCCAGCATGGTGCTAAGATACGAGGGGCCGATGCCGAATTATGCCGTCCAGACAGGTGATATTGTCAAATCATCTCAGCTCCCCGCTGGCGGGTTGGACAGTATTTTCAAAAGCCTAACAAAGGCGTCCGAGACAATTGGCCGGTGGCAAGATGCGCCCACCTACTTTACCCGCAATAGGGGCGATGGCTGGCAGATGGCCGTAGACCCCGGGGTCGCCTTGCGCGCGGTCTTTGCTACGCGCGCCGCGGTACGCAGGGTGGACAAGCGGTTTGACACCCGCGTTGCCTTGGCCCTGGGTGATGGGTCCATCCCCGGCAACACGCTTTCTGATGCTTACGGGCCGGTCTTCACCGCCTCAGGACAGGCCTTGGAACAGATGCCGCGAAAGCGCGACATGGTGATTGCGGATGGTAATGGCGGCTACGCTGTTACATTGCGGCTGGCTGAAGAAATCATCAAACGTTGGACCGAGGCCCAGGCAGAGGTTGCCATGCATGCTTTGGCCCCTGATCAACCGACGCAAACGGCGTTAGCTAGCGTATTGAACGTGACACAACAGACGATCCAGGGCCATGTCGACGGTTCTGGCGTCGATGCGCTGATCGCAGCGTGCGAGCTTTACGATGCTGTATAGGGGCAATCATCAAGACCAGCGGTTGACGACAACAGCCACCTTAATTGGGCTTATGAAGTTACAGCCATTTTCGACTGTTATTTACAATTACAGCCATATTAGACTGTATTCACCAAAAACACCCGAATACGGTTGTTTGGCACGCGCAAGGCCGATCCGATGCTGACCACAGCCCTCGCCCTATTTCTTGCGCATCTTTTGGCGGATTATCCGCTGCAAAACAGCTGGATTATCGCCAACAAGAAAAAGTCAGAGGCGATGGCAGCCCATATCGGCATCGTTTTTGTCCTCAGTTTCCTGGCGCTAAAAGGCGAGATCCTCCCGGCATTGACCATCACAGGGGCACATCTGATCATTGATCTGATCAAGACCCACTATGCCCCAGACAGGCTGTGGCCATATCTGGTCGATCAGCTGGCTCATTACGCAACAATCGCTGGAGTATTGTGGTTCTGGCCAGATCTTGCGCTGATATGGCCTGACGCTACGATCTGGGTGCAATATCTACTCGCTGTTAGTGTAGGGCTTATCCTATGTGTTCACGCGGGAGGCCCGGCCATCGGCTATATGATGGCGGATTTCCAAAACATCGAACATGCAGGCCTACCCGCGGCTGGCCGTATGATCGGCATTCTCGAACGGGCGCTGATTTACCTTATGGTGCTGGTCGGGCAACCCGCAGGGATTGGTTTCTTGATCGCCGCCAAATCGATACTGCGGTTCGACACCGCCTCAAAAGACCAGCGGGCCAGCGAATACGTGATCATCGGCACGCTTGCCTCATTCGGGTGGGCGCTGTTGATCAGCTATGCGACGCTATCGCTCATCACAATCGCGGGGATCGACCCCACCCCCGACTTGAGCGATGCCAACCGATACCCTACATAGCTTGTCAAAGGAGAGCACACATGTTCGGCATTCCAGGCAAACAAGCGGTCACCATGACAGAAAAGGCGGCCGCACAAATCGCCAAACTGATGGCCAAAGACGGTCACCAGGGCCTGCGCATCGGCGTCAAAAAGGGTGGGTGCGCCGGTATGGAATACACCATGGACTACGTGACCGAGATTGACCCGCTTGATGAGGTTGTCGAACAAGATGGCGCCCGGGTCATGATCGCACCCATGGCACAGATGTTCTTGTTCGGAACCGAGATTGATTACGAAGTGTCGCTGCTGGAAGCGGGTTTCAAGTTCCGAAATCCTAACGTCACCGATGCATGTGGCTGCGGCGAATCCATCAAATTCGATGAAAGCCTGACCACAAAGTAATGGCGGTCAGCGATGCTGATATCGCTTTCGCCACAGATCTTTTTTCAAACCTTGGTCAGGTGACATACCGCAAGATGTTCGGTGGCCTCGGCCTGTACCATAATGGCACGATCTTCGCCGTCGTAGATAGCGAAGGCCGGATTTTCGTCAAAACGACACCAGACACGGCCGCGGCACTTGCAAGCGAAAACGCCGAACAATTTCACAACATGCCCTATTGGTCACTGCCTGAAAGCGTGCTTGATGATGCCGATGCCGCCTGCAACTGGGCCCGCAAGTTTCTGGACGCTTGACGCGAAATCCAAGAACCAAAAGCCAGCTTTCATTTCAAGGAAAGTGCACCGCCAGACGCCTTATAGGGCGGAAACAATTGCCTTTTTTTATTTTCCAGGCGGCGGTCTAGCCGGTGTTCAAATGCACATAGGTCTCGGTGAAGCGCGATTCTAAATGCTCACGTGCGTTTATCACCTCTCCCGACCCAAGTGGCGCGACATTCGCATCATGATTGGGGTTGAAAAACAGTGGGACAGATATCCGTTCTGCTTGGGTCCCAACAACCCGATGCGGCGTCGCCTTCACCCGCCCATTTGTCCACATCTCTAGCATTTCGCCAAAATTGATTACGAATTCCCCGGGTGGTGCAGAAATGGGGATCCAACCTCCTCCGCGGGCGCGGGCCTCCAGCCCGGGTGACCCGTCGGTGGCCAGCAGTGTCAAACACCCATAATCTGTGTGGGTTGCGATCCCGAAATCCTCGGCCCATGCCCAATCTGGCCGCTCCGGGTAATAGTTCCCTCGCAACAGGGCCATCGGACGATCGAACTGATCCCTAAAATAGGCTTTATCCCCGCCTACCGCATCCGCGATGGCACAAAGCAGATCCAGCGAAAACGCTGTTGCGTCAGCATAATAGCCCTGCAGTGTGGACGCGAAACCATCGGGCAGCGCGGGCCAGAGATTCGGCGCATAACAAGGCAATTCCACGAGCGGATCGGATGGAGGCAATTCCAGCCCGCAATCAAAAACCTGTTTGTAGTCGGGGTTCGCATCTGGATCGACACGTTCCGACCCGGGCGCCCCCCACCCGCGGTTCGATCCGGTCTTCGCCATGTCATAAGCTGCCTTCTCTGCCGCTGGCAGCGCAAAAAACGCATGATAGGCTGCCAGAACATCGCGGGCCGTTGCTGATGAAATTGGCGTATTGTGGATGGTCATGAAACCAACCCCGATCGCCGCGTCTGCCACCATCGCCTTGACGTCCGGATCACCCGAAATCAGCGCGGCTGCATCAATCCGTGGAATATGATGTTGGGTCATGGTCTCTTCCTGTCTTCGCTCCAAATTGATAGCAAGTCACAAGACAAGTCAAAAGGACCCGCCAATGCTTCGCAAACTTGCTGCAGGAAACTGGAAAATGAACGGTCTTCGGGCCGATTTGGTGGAACTGGCCAAGCTGGAAGAAAAACATGGCGATGCTCATGTGGATATCCTGATCTGCCCGCCCACGACCTTGATCAGCGAATGCGAGGATACACCGTTCGATATTGGCGGGCAGGATTGCCATAGTGCTGTCTCTGGCGCACATACAGGTGATGTCAGTGCTGACATGCTGGCGGATGCGGGTGCCAGTTATGTGATCTTGGGGCATTCCGAACGGCGCACGGATCATGCCGAGACCGATCCGGCTGTCGCCGCCAAAGCACAAGCCGCTTATGAGGCAGGGCTGATTGCGGTCATCTGCATTGGAGAAACCTTGACCGAGCGTGAAGACGGCACAACACTTGATGTCATCGATGCGCAACTGGCTGGTTCCATTCCCGAGACCGCCGACGGCGAAAACACGGTTGTCGCTTACGAACCTGTTTGGGCGATCGGTACGGGCAAAGTGCCGACACTGGACCAAATCAGCGCCGTTCATGGCCATATTCGCGAGCGCTTGATCAACCGGTTTGCCGACGGAGATCAGATACGGATCCTTTATGGTGGGTCAGTCAAAGGTAGTAATGCCGCAGAGATATTCAGCGTCCGCCATGTCGACGGCGCTTTGGTCGGCGGGGCCAGCCTGAAAGCCGCTGATTTCTCGCCGATTATCACCGCGCTTGAAAACAGCGCAGTGTGACTGACCTGCGCACCACAAAGTCTTTGTGAAAAAGACTTTGTCCAGTGTCAGACTTTTCGTGACGAAAGGTCTGAATGCCACCCCTACAGCCGTCAGTCCGCTGTTTCATCGACAACGGATCGAAGTTGTGCAATCGCCGTTTCGATATCTTTGATTAAGGCATCGGCGCCCACCATATGTGCGATATCCGGAAAGTGATCGAGTATATTCCCAGCTACCACGATATGGGCCAATGGTTGCGTGATGCGCAAAGCCAAGATTAAACGGATCAACGGCTGCATCATCGCATCGCTGTTAGCGACAAGCACTATGGCGCGATAACTGCGCCGCTCCGCCTGATCGACCAGGATCTCGTGATCCAGGCCAACCATCATATCCACATCCCACCCTTCCCGACGGAACAAATCTGTGGCCATCTCGATCCCGAGCGTATGGGTTTCGCCCGGCACCAGAGCAAAAAGTGCAGGCTTTTCATCGCGTCCGTAGATGATGCCCGGCGCCACGATGTGGCGCAAACCGCGGATGATCCGGTAAAGTTTGGCACAGCCAAGAGTGACATCCATAAAGGACACCTCATCGGCGTCCCACATGTCGCCCAGCCTGCGGGCGGCGCCCGCCACATAACCCAGATAGATTGCGTCAATTTCCACACCATCGCGGCGCGCTTTCACAATGAACCTGTCGGCTGCATCTTCATCTGACGATAATAGCGCCCCGCAAAGCAAATCAATGTCTTTGGGGCTTGGCAGATCCTCTTTCCGAACCGTTCTTGGCATGCGGAACCTCAGACGCCTAACAACTTCACGCGCGAGGTCATTGATGGCCTCGCGCGGTAACTTTTGTTCTGCCAATCGAAATTGTTGATCGGCTTTGTCGTATTCGGAGCGGTCGAACGCACCTTCGTCCACTGGCGCCCTGGCCATGAACGCTCCCTCCCTTGCTGGCAAATCGGCACCGCAGTTTCCCTCGTTCCCATGAGGACGGCATCCAATCGCATACAGACTAGCACAAAAAACAGGCATATTCGGCGCGTCAGAATGTCGCGCGATACAGCCATAGGGAGAGCCTAATGCCATAGCACAATCTAAGGAATATACGCATGATCAACCGCTCGAAATACCCGGCCCGGTTCACCGTAAACTTATGCATGATAAATGAAGCAAGAAGCTTCTTTTTGGGGTCAACCAAAGGCCGGCTTGTAAAGCGACGCGGCCTGCGTCACATCTGCGGTCATGCAGAATTTCAGGCAATCCCCCAAAAACCCAACCTTTGTCCAAAACCCCTATCCCTTTTATGATCAGGCGCGCGCTGCTGGCGATTTTTTCTGGTGGGAAGACTATGGGATGGCCTGTGCTGTCAGCCACAAGGCAGTTCACGCAGTTCTGCGAGATAAACGAATGGGACGGGAATGCCCGCCCGAACACGCGCCAGTCATACCGCAAAATCTGCAACCCTTTTTTGATTTTGAGGCCAATTCGATGCTGGAATTGGAGCCGCCCCGCCACACGCGATTGCGCGCGCTTGTCTTGCGGGCCTTCACCAGCCGCACGATTGCCAGACTGGCCCTGGACATCAAGCAACTTTGTCATGACTTGATAGACCAGTTTCCAGACACGCCCTTTGATCTGCTCACCGACTATGCGCAGCCCGTGCCGGTTGTGATCATCTCGCGGCTTCTGGGCGTGCCAGAGGAACGCGCAGATGATCTGTTGCGATGGTCCAATGCCATGGTCGCGATGTATCAGGCAAAACGGACGCTGCAGATCGAAGCCGAAGCCATCACGGCAACCAATGAGTTCACCGCCTTTATGCGGGGCTACATTGCCAAGCGGCAAAAATCTCCCACAGATGATCTGATCTCAACCCTGATTGCGGCGCGCGAAGATGGCCAAAAGCTAAGTGACGATGAACTGATCACCACATGTATTTTGCTTTTAAATGCCGGACATGAAGCCACAGTCCATACGCTGGGAAATGGTGTCAAAACCCTGCTTGACACCCAGTATCGGGAGATTGACGAGGCCCTGGTTGAGGAAATCATCCGCTTCGACCCTCCACTGCATATGTTCACCCGGTGGGTTTACGAAGATCTGGAGTTGGAGGGCCACAAGTTTCGCCGTGGCGACCAGATCGCGTGCCTGTTGGGAGCCGCCAATCGGGACCCTTTGGCCTATTCGGACCCAAATGTCTTTGATCCAGCGCGACAGGGCCCAAAGAACACCAGCTTCGGCGGCGGCATTCATTTTTGCGTCGGCGCCCCGCTGGCCCGGTTAGAACTGCAAATCGCATTGCAGGTACTGTTTGAACGCTGCCCACACCTGACACTGTCGGCACCGCCAGAATATGGCGATGTCTATCATTTCCACGGGTTGGAAAAACTGATCGTGCAGGCTTGAACGGCGGTGCGACGATGATTTCAAAGCACACCTGGCCAAAAAATTGACGTCAGACGCGCAACAGGTTGCCTTGCGCCAGCAGAGATGCTTTGGACCCGCGCAACATCAAGGGGGACAACCAGTGACCGGCCGCACATATCTGACTGTTTTGGCAATATCAGCGATTGCCGCCTGCGAGACCATACCGGGCCCCGACGGGCAACGCTACTTGCGCTCTGTGCCAGAGGAGGTTGTCGCCCTCGCCGCCCCCTTCCAGGACCTTGAGAAGGTCGTGCTGTTGGAAGACGACAATTGCTACTGGTACAGCCATGCGGGCCCGGTTGAGACCACATTATTGCCGCTGCGCACCACCCAAGGCCGCCCGATCTGCGCGCCAAAGCCCGAAGAGGTCGCAGAGGGCTGACGCGCGCTAGCTGCGCGCTGTCACTCCATCTTCGGTCGCATAAAGAAACGCCGTAGAGCCAGTCTCAACCTGATCGTACAGGTCAATGATATGGGCCATCACCATACGAACGCAGCCAGAGCTGGCCCGCCCACCGATGGAGCGAGGCGAAGGCGTGCCATGAATACGCAGATAGGTGTCGCGTCGTCCGACATATAGATACAAAGCCCGCGACCCGAGCGGGTTGCGCGGCCCCCCATCGACGCCGTCCTTGAACCGTTCAAACGATTGCGGTTCGCGTTCGATCATCGCATCGGTCGGGCGCCATGTGGGCCATTTCGCCTTGCGGCGAATGTTATATGTCCCGGGCTCATAAAGATTGCCGCGTGCAATGGCCACGCCGTAGCGCATCGCGGTCCCGTCTGGCCGAATGTGATACAGATACCGCGCAATGGCATCGACATGGATATCCCCCGGCGTCAGATTGTCGTTGGCCTGCACGATCGTCGGCAAAAAGCGCGGGTGCAGCCCCCAGGGATTAGATGTGAACGGGTCGTAGTCACGCGGTGTTACGCGCGCATCCCAGCCCGCCCAACGGGACGGCGGTGACACCGGCGGCTTTGGCGGAGCAGGTTCAACCACCGCCGTTTCCTCCACCACCGGTTCCCCTGCCTCGACCTCTTGCCCAAAGACGGGCTGGGCGAGCGGCGCTGAAAACATCGCGGTTGTTGTCATGATAAAATGGCGTCTGTTTAACATCGGTTACATGTCCAGATTTGGCTACAGTCTTTGGTTGGGTATAGGCCTAGGCAAAATATACCGCATAAACAACGGCAATTGGGGTCACGTTCCGGTCATTTGCCCCAAACTGTTACCCAAACGCGCCTGCGTTCGGGCTGGTTTGGTGCAAAGATTGACTGTCAGAACCGCACCAAACGGTCAGGTGTGATGCGGTAGGTCTGATCCGACAAATTATAAGCCGTCATGAAACGTGCAATCGACCCAAATGTCGCCGTGCGCACATCCGGCCCGTGATCCCGCGTGGTCAATGCCCCTGACGCTGCCGGAGCGAACAAGCGCTGCAAGCTGTTCAGTTGCACGGGTTGCGGCTGGAAATGCGCTGCGATGTTTGCCTTGATCTGGCTGCGGTTTGCAGTGTCATAAAGCGCAGCCATCAACACATCCAACGTGTGTTCGGTACAATTCTGGAACTGTGATGATCCGGGATTGGCCAGAACCGAATAGGCTGGATTGTGCAGCGCGGCGTAGGTCGGGCTGTTGATCACGTCCAGCAATTGGCGCTGCAATTTTGGATCAGGGATAATCACCCCGGCATCAAGGCTATGGGCCGCAGCAAAGAAATCGGTTGGGCTGTCCTGGATCAGCTCGCTCCGGGTCAGGTCACCGCCCTTTTGATACAAGTTATAGACGCGATACCCCCTACCAGTGCTGCCATCGGCCTGCCTGATCCGGGAATAGACCCAGAACGCCACATGCGTATAGCGAATGCCATCTGGCAACATCGCCGGATCTCGGCCCACCCGCGCGACAATGGCGACACTGGCCCCCCGCCCCGCCATATCACGTTGAACACGGTTTGAAAACGTGGCCACGTCGGCGGCGGGCAAAACCGGGTTTGCAGCACGGCTGCTGCCGGCGCTCACGCTTGCCGGCAAGATACTGCCGGCAAGAAACACCAATATAGTCAGAATCTTCCTCATAACTGTCCCTCACTTAACGCAGCCGCGGTGGACCGTCAGCGGCGACACATGCGGTATTTCCCCGGACGGGCGAACCATAACAGGTCTGCGCGGGCGCAAGACCTAACCCTTTGTCCAACACCTCCAAGCCCGACACGGCTGCTTCCGTTCCGACCTCTTCCAAGGCGGCGCCAGTGATGCTTAATGTCGATCCAGCGGCCACTATTGGTACAGCCGTGACGGTTCCAGCCCCTGTCACAACCGCACTGACCCCGTGGCTTGCGGCTTGGGCGCTATGATTGGCGGATTGTGTGGCGTGTTGCGCACTAGGGCTGGCGCAGGCGGCAACCGTTGCTACGGCAAGTGTTAAGCCTGCAAGTTTCAATCTGAATGTCATTTTGATCTCCTATGAACTATGTTCACATTTAGAGTGCGCCCGCCATAGCCGTCAAGAAAAAAATGAACATCGTTCAAAAATTGTTGAGCTATGGTTCTTTTCACGTCCTAAGCCTGCCCGGTCTTGTGTTGCGCCACTCCATGCCTAGTCTTTCAAATGGCAAAGAATTCAATTGGGGATGACAGCATGAAAAGCACCGCTGTTCTTGGATTGGGATCAATGGGATATGGCATTGCGACATCACTCTTGCGCGCCGGGCACGCTGTTTGGGGGGTAGACATAAATGCGACCAGTGTCGCAGCCTTCCAGAAGGAGGGCGGCCAGACGTCACCGCTGGACCCTGCCCTGCTTGATGCCGCGGTCATTGTCGTTCTGAACGCGGACCAGACCGAAACAGTCCTGTTCGGACCAGATGGAATTGTCCCCAGTATGAAGGCCGGCGCGGTCGTTCTGGGCTGTGCGACGGTGCCGCCCGATTTTGCCCGCACCATGGAAAAGCAATGCCGCGACCATGGGGTTCTTTATCTTGACGCCCCAATCTCTGGCGGTGCAGCCAAGGCGGCGACGGGTCAGCTATCCGTCATGGCATCCGGCTCGGACAAGGCTTTTTCTGCGGCGCGCCCCGTTTTGGACGCCACCGCCGAAACGGTGTTTGAACTTGGGGATGCGGCAGGGGCCGGATCCGCGATGAAAGCGGTGAACCAGATGCTTGCGGGGATCCATATTGCCGCAATGGCCGAAGCGATGACCTTTGGCCTGACACAGGGCGTCATCGCCCAGCAATTTCTGGATGTCATCAGCAAATGCGCCGGAACATCCTGGATGCTCGAAAACCGCGCGCCCCATATCATCGACGGCGATTACACCCCGCGGTCATCGGTCAACATCTGGCCCAAAGATCTGGGGATCGTCAGCGACATCGCGAAAAATGCAAGTTTCGACGCGCCAATCACTCAGACCGCTTTGGCGCAATATGCAAAGGCCGTCGCCATGGGCTTGGGGCACGAAGATGACGCGGCGATCGCCAAGGTCTATGCAGCCCAAGCAGGCGTCGACTTGCCCAAAAGCCGGGGCTGATTGTTGTCTTGATCGCATCGGCCGCTATGTGCCCGGATATGCCAAAGACGCCCACTCTTCCACCCGACCATCTTAGCCACGTGATTGAAATGGCACTGTCAGACCACGTGTCATTCGCCGATATCCGCGCCGAATACGGATTGCGTGAAAGCCAAGTCAAAGCCGTGATGCGGGCCAATCTGAAGCCCGGCAGCTACAAAGCCTGGCGCAAAAGGGTGCGCGATTTCGGCGATCGGCGGGAAACCTATAAATAGGCCCGTACGTACAGCTTCTGTACGGGATATTTACAGGGGCAAAGCCACAGTCGATTTGATCTCTTCCATCGACAAAAGCGCCGTCACATTATGCACTTTCACCTCTGAAATCAGCGCCTGATAGAAACTGTCATAGGCCCGCGCATTCTGGACCCGCACTTTCAGAATATAGTCGATATCGCCTGCCAGTCGATGCGCCTCTTGCACTTCTGGCCGCGATTTCAGTGCTTTCAGGAACCGCCCCTGCCATTCCGCATCATGCTCGGATGTGCGGATAAGCACGAAAAAACAGGCTTCAAATCCCAGCGCCTCTGCGTCCAGCAGCACGGTCTGCTGACCAATCACCCCGGCCTCCCGCAATTTCTTGATTCTGTTCCAAACCGGCGTCTTGGAAGAGCCGATATTTTTGGCAATTTCATCAAGCGACTGCGCCGCATCGGCCTGTAAAGCCGCGAGGATTTTCCGGTCTGTGGCATCAATCCGAACCGACATTCTGCTTTCTCCGTTTTTGCAGGACGGGCGACCCAAAATGGCGCCAGCCTAGAACATGCGTCCTTACTTAGCGCCTTGGGGGCGCAACAGGAAGAATGTTGTTCTATATTGGACCCAAGAAGTCAGAGGTTCGCAATGAAGCACTTTCCAATCCTTTTGGCCGTTGAGGGCCGCCGCATTGTCCTTTCGGGTGGTGGTGATGCCGCCATGGCAAAGCTGCGCCTGTTGATGAAGACCGAGGCAAACCTGACCGTTATCGCGTCCGAGGTTGCCCCCGACATCCGTAAATGGGCGGGCCAAGGAAAGCTGCGCATCATCGAACGCGCGATGGAACCCGGCGATGCCCTCTGCGCCGCTCTCTTCTACGCCGCCAATGAAGATGATGCCGAAGACGCCCGCGTCTCGGCCATCGCCCATACTGAGGGCGCGTTGGTAAATATTGTCGACAACCTCGCCGACAGCCAGTTCATCACCCCCGCCATCGTGGACCGAGACCCGGTGACGGTCGCCATCGGCACCGAAGGCGCCGCCCCCGTCCTCGCCCGCGCGATCAAGGCCGATCTTGAGGAACGCCTGCCCTCCTCCCTTGGCGTTCTTGCGCGTATCGGCAAAACCTTTCGCCATGCCGTTGAGGTGCTGCCCATGGGCCGTAAGCGCCGCGATTTCTGGTCGGCCTTCTATTTCAAAAAAGGGCCACAAGCGATTGAGGAAGCTGGCGAAAGCGGCGTGATCCCGGCACTGGAAAATCTGCTCGACGACCACATCATGGCTGAGGCGAAAGAAGGCCATGTTGACCTTATCGGCGCTGGTCCTGGTGATCCGGAACTCCTGACGCTCAAAGCCCGCAACGCGTTGGACAAGGCCGATGTCGTCATCCACGACCGCCTTGTCACTGGCGAAATCCTCGAACTCGCCCGGCGCGAGGCGATCATCATCGACGCTGGCAAAACCGGTTTTGGCCCGTCGATGAAACAGGCCGATATCAACGCGCTGATCGTGCAACATGCGCTGGACGGGCATCACGTGGTCCGTCTGAAAGCAGGTGACCCGACCGTCTTCGGGCGTCTGGACGAAGAAATCGAAGCGCTTGAAGCCGCCGGTATCAGCTATCGCATCGTTCCTGGCATCACCGCCGCCTCTGCCGCTGTTGCCAATATCGGCCAGAGCTTGACCAAGCGGCAGCGCAATTCGTCGGTGCGTCTGATCACGGGTCATGACACCAAGGGTTACGCGGACCACGACTTGCGCGCTTTGGCCCAACCCGGCGAAGTTGCAGCGATCTACATGGGCAAGAAATCCGCTCGGTTCATCCAAGGCCGCCTGCTGATGCATGGTGCCGACCCTGCGACACCGGTGACGATCATCGAAAATGTCAGCCGCCCTGATCAGCGGATCATCGCAACCACACTGGCCGAGATGGAGCCAACGATGACCAACGCGAACATAACCGGCCCTGCGATCACATTTTACGGCCTCGCCCCGCGCGACGCCCAAGCCAATGCGTTGAAATTCAAGGAGTTTGCCTGATGCCCCGCACTTTCACACCCAAAGTCGTGACCGCCAATGCGCTCTTGGAAGGTGATGCCGTCTGGCTGACCGAAGACAACAACTGGACGCGCGACATGGCCAAGGCCGAACTGATGACTGATGAGGCCCATGCCGATCTGCGCTTGCTCGAAGCCCAAGCGCGCGTCGATGAAATCGCGGGCGCTTATCTGGCCGATGCCAAAGCTGGCGAAAACGGCCCGGAACCGACCCATTTTCGAGAGACATTCCGCACGCGCGGACCCTCCAACTACAACCACGGCAAACAAGCGGAGCTGTCATAATGTACACCTATAACGACTTTGACGAAGCCTTTGTGCGCAGCCGTGTGGCCCAGTTCCGTGGACAGGTGGAACGCCGGATCGACGGCTCCCTGACCGAGGATGAATTCAAGCCGCTGCGGCTGATGAATGGCCTTTATCTGCAACTGCACGCCTATATGCTGCGGGTCGCCGTGCCTTACGGCACACTGAACCCATCGCAGATGCGCCAACTCGCCTACATCGCGGACAAGTGGGATAAGGGTTATGGCCATTTCACGACCCGCCAGAACATCCAGTATAACTGGCCCAAGCTGCAAGACGTGCCTGATATGCTGAAGGCGCTCGCCGACGTGGGCATGCATGCCATCCAGACCTCGGGCAATACGATTCGGAACGTGACCGCTGACCACTTCGCAGGCGCCGCTGCCGACGAAATTGAAGACCCGCGCCCCTATGCAGAACTGCTGCGCCAATGGTCCACCGACCACCCGGAATTCCAGTTCCTGCCGCGCAAGTTCAAAATCGCCGTGACAGGTGCTGTAGAGGACCGCGCCGTCGTCCGCGCCCATGACATCGGTCTGCAAATCGTGCGCAATGACGCGGGCGAGGTCGGCTTTCAGGTTATCGTCGGTGGTGGCCTTGGCCGCACGCCCATGGTCGGCAAAGTCCTGCGGGACTTCCTGCCAAAGGAAGACCTGCTGCCCTATTGCGAAGCCATCGTCAGCGTCTACAACCTGCTGGGCCGCCGCGACAACAAATACAAGGCGCGGATCAAGATTACCGTGCATGAGAACGGGTTGGAGACAATCCAAGAACTGGTGGAGGGTCGGTTCACCGCAATCCGCGCCGCGTTCTCTGGTCAGGATCAGGAACTCTTCAAAGACATTCAGTCCGCCTTTGCTGCACCTGCCTTCACCCGGAAATCGGCCGACGGCTACGAGGCTGCCCGCCTTGCCAATCCAGCCTTCCGGTCATGGACAGACACGAACCTGACCGAGCATAAGGCGGACAGCTACGCCATCGTCTCAATCAGCATCAAAAAGCATGGGGCGACACCCGGCGACGCAACATCGGACCAGATGCGCGTCATGGCGGACCTGGCCGAACAATATGGCCACGGCGAGCTGCGGCTCAGTCACGAACAGAACGTGATCCTGCCGCATGTCCACAAATCAGATCTGCCAGCCGTCTATCAAGCGCTCCGCGCAGCGGACCTGGCTACGGCCAATATCGGGCTCGCCTCTGACATAATCGCCTGCCCCGGCATGGATTACTGCGCGCTTGCAACAGCCCGGTCGATCCCCATCGCGCAAGAAATCGCGACCCGCTTTGAGGCATTGAAAATCGAACACGATATCGGTGAGCTGAAAATCAAAATCTCAGGCTGCATCAATGCCTGTGGGCACCACCATGTGGGCCATATCGGGATCTTGGGTCTCGACCGGGCGGGCGTCGAAAACTACCAGATCACGCTGGGCGGTGATGGCACGCAAACGACCTCTATCGGTGAGCGCGCTGGCCCCGGTTTCAGCGCGGACGAGATCGTGCCCGCCATCGAACGGCTCGTGACCGGTTACATGGATCTGCGCTCAGACGAAAATGAAACCTTTCTGCAGGCCTATCGCCGCCTCGGCATGGAGCCGTTCAAAGCCATCCTGTACCCAGCCGAGGATAAAGCCAATGCCGCTTAAGGAACTCGCCGAACGTCGCAATATATTGCACCGGAAATCCGACGCGCAAACCGTGCTGAAACATGCGCTGGAAGACGCGCAAATCGGGCCGGTCGCGATGGTGTCATCTTTCGGGGCCGAAAGCGTCGTGCTCTTGCACATGATCGCGCAGATCAACCCGGTCACGCCGGCGATCTTTCTGGATACAGAAATGCTGTTCCCCGAGACGCTGACTTATCAGCGTAAGGTGGCCACATTTCTGGGGCTGACCGATGTGCGCGTCATCGGCCCGGACCGGAACGAGGTGCTGGAACAGGATGTGGACGGTATCCTGCATCAGGCCGACACTGATGCTTGCTGCGATCTGCGCAAAACCCGACCACTTGCGAAGGCGCTGAAGGATTTCGGCGGCTGGATCACCGGGCGCAAGCGCTTTCAGGGGGGACAGCGGGCGCAACTTCCGCTGTTTGAAAAGGAAGATCGCAAGATAAAGATCAATCCGCTGGCGAATTGGACCTCGCAGGACCTGCAAGACTATATGCTCAAGCACGACCTGCCCCGTCACCCGCTGGTCGCACAAGGCTTCCCGTCGATCGGGTGCATGCCCTGCACAACACGGGTCAGCGCCCATGAAGACCCCCGCGCGGGCCGCTGGCGCGACAGCGACAAGACCGAATGCGGGATCCACTTCAAAGACGACAAACCCGTCAGACCAGGACAAGCAGCATGAGTATCATTGTGACCGACACAGGCTTTGCCAAGGATGATTGGCAGGGCAGCTTCATCGCCCACACGGACGCGGCGGCGAATGATTGCGACTATGCCATCGACCTGCCCTCGGACACAGCACCCGAAGCGTTGGCGGGGCTCACCAATGCACCGATGATCCGCATCGACTTCCCCTCTTTCGCCGACGGACGCGGATTTACGCTCGCCTCCATGCTGCGCAAGGCGGGCTTCAAAGGGCGGTTGCGGGCCAAAGGGCATGTCTTGGCCGACCAATACACAATGGCGCGGCGGTCCGGTTTTGACGAGGTCGAAATTGATGACGCGCTCGCCAAACGCCAGCCCGAAGATCAATGGCTGTTCCGCGCCGATTGGCGGGGCCACGATTATCAGTCGCGCCTACGCGGCTAGACTTTTCACCTGATCCATATCAAAGACGAAACGGAGGGCGCGCCATATTGGTGCGACATGACATCTATGACCGAGCAGACACCTGTGACCCAGACCGCCGCCAAGCCCGTACCCGCCCTGCCCGATGCGCAGACGGTAACGGATGTGAAACACTATACCGACCGGCTGTTCAGCTTCCGATGCACGCGGCCCGCCAGTCTGCGGTTCCGGTCGGGCGAGTTCGTCATGATCGGGCTGATGGGCGACCCTGACCCCAAAACCGGCAAGCAAAAGCCACTTCTGCGGGCCTATTCCATTGCTTCTCCAAGTTGGGATGAAGAACTGGAATTCTATTCGATCAAAGTGCAGGATGGGCCACTCACCTCCAAGCTCCAGCACATCCAACCGAGCCAAGAGATTATCTTGCGCCCCAAACCTGTGGGAACACTGGTGCATGACGCGCTACTGCCTGGCAAACGGATCTGGTTCTTTGCGACCGGCACTGGGTTTGCACCTTTCGCGTCGCTTCTGCGCGAGCCGCAAACCTATGAAGACTATGATGAGATCGTCATCACCCATACTTGCCGCGAAGTGGGTGAACTGACCTATGGGCGCGACCTGATCGAAAGCCTCAAGCATGATGAGTTGCTGAACGAGGTGATTGGCGATGGCTTCTGGAAAAAGATAAAGTATTACCCGACCACAACCCGCGAGGAGAGCCCAAAGATGGGTCGGATCACTGATCTGATGAAGTCTGGTGAGGCCTTTGCCGACCTGGGTGTACGACCGCTGAACCCCGAAACCGACCGCGCGATGATCTGCGGGAACCTGGCCTTTAACCTTGAGCTAAAGGCGATGTTTGAGGAATACGGGCTGGAAGAAGGCGCCAATTCCAAACCCGCACATTACGTTGTGGAAAAGGCGTTTCTCGACTAGGGAGCCCGGGCCGCACGTGCAACCGCGCGGCCCGATCCCGATGATTACAGGCCCAAAGCTGTACGCACTTGATCTAGGACCGGCCCGAGCAGCTCCGGGCTGTCCTTGGCTGCGGTCAACGCGCTGCCCAAAGTGGTTTTTTGCAGCGCCGGCAGATCTGCCGTGTCGATCAATTCCATGACTTTGTCAGCGTCAAATCCGTCAACTGTCAGTAGCTCTCCGGCCATAGCCATAAGATCGCCACCTGCACCCTCGACGATGGCGCCAGCACCTTCTACCACGCCGTCAGCGGCATCTGCAGCACTTTCCAGTGCCTCCTCAGCTGCAGCGGTTGCCTCATCCGCCACAGCCTGCGCAGCGGCTTCTGCCTCTGCTGCAGCCTCTTCCAGCGCTTGTTCTGCCGCGGCTTCTGCCTCGGCTGCGGCTTGAGCAGCAGCTTCGGCAGCTGCCTCAGCTTCGGCTTCTGCGGCAGCTTGTGCTGCAGCGGCTTCTGCCTCTGCGGCGGCTTCGGCGGCTGCGGCCTCTTCTGCAGCGGCTTGTGCAGCAGCCTCTTCCGCAGCCGCAGCAGCGGCAGCAGCTTCTTCTGCGGCAGCGGCCGCTTCTGCCTCGGCCGCAGCCGTCGCACCTGTCAGTACGCCGATTGCGTCACCCGGCCCGCGTCCTTCGACGGCATATTGATATCCAAAGAAACCCAAAAAAGCCAAAATTACTAGAATTGCGACAGCTCTCATCACTTTCATCCTTTCATGAATGCGAGTGGGTCCCCACCCGGACCCTTGGCCGCGATATGTCAGATCAATGCCGTAAGGAAAAGGCCAGGTTGGGGGGAAAAATCAGCGGAAAACCACCCCTTTGCGGGTTGAAGCCCGCAACCTGCGCGTTTAGTTTGCCGATCACCTGAACGGAACAATGCAAGGATAAAGACCATAGGACGCAGACCCCACAACGCGCCTCCACAGCGCGATACTGGCCCAAGGATCAACGATCGCATCCGGGCCCCGGAAATCCGCCTGATCGGGGCGGATGGCGAAAATGTCGGCGTCGTATCGCCAGATCGCGCATTGGCCATGGCCGATGATGCGGGGCTTGATCTGGTTGAGATCTCTCCCAATGCCAACCCGCCAGTCTGCAAGATCATGGACTATGGCAAATTCAAATACGAAACCCAAAAGAAAGAGGCTGAGGCCCGCAAGAAGCAGAAAACCATCGAAATCAAGGAAATCAAGTTTCGGCCAAACACCGACAACCATGATTACGATGTGAAAATGCGCAATGTTTTCAAGTTTCTGGAGAACGGGGATAAAGTAAAGATCACGCTTCGTTTTCGCGGTCGGGAAATGGCCCACCAGGAATTGGGGCGCCAGCTTTTGGAGCGCGTGGCCGAGGATACCAAAGAGGCTGGAAAGGTCGAGAATTTTCCAAAGATGGAAGGTCGCCAAATGGTCATGCTGATCGGTCCGCTGCCGAAGTAGCGCTTGGCTGAGACGCGCTCTCGGCATTTGCTGCGCAAACGCCTGCCGCTTGGACAGTGTTTGCGAGCAAACCCCGGGGAAGGTCGCCAAATGGTCATGCTGATCGGTCCGCTGCAAAAGTAAACCAGCAGGCTAGCCCACTTTTTGGCTTTCAGTCCTCGGGCTCCTGCGAAATAACAGGTGTTAAAAGCAAACCCGAACCGGGGTTTGCATTGACCACCAAACAGATCAACCTGCTGCGTCGGTCAATCAAATCTCTAGAAATTTGATTGACCGACCGCTTTAGGTGAATATTTCAGATCATTATGTGTGCAAGGCGCAGGGGACAACGCCGTGGGGCGCAACAGGCCGGGACCGATCCAGAAAACTGACAGGAACGCCCTCCCTTACGTCATCTTTGCGGTACCGTACGCGATCAATCCGGCACCCATCCGCATCAAAAAGACACAAGGTGCCACCATTATTGCCAAGTTGCAGCGGCGCAACTGGACCAATACGCAAGGCCATTCCAGATTCTACGGTTCCCGCAATCGGCAGCGGCGGGCGTTGCGTGTCGCTAATCGACCAGCCATCCAGAACCACGGGGTCAGCTGAGACGTTGATGACCGTCACCCATTCCCCGTCGTGATCTGGTCCGACCGGGTTGACCATCGCCGCTGCAATAAACACAGCCGGCCCATGCATCCCGACCTCGTCTCGAACCTGATCCATGGCGATGATATGCGAGGGATCATCCACCTCAACCCTTTCGGGAAAGGATGTGATGTGCAGCTTTTCTGCCATCTCTTCGTTTGGATTGAATAACAGAGGGTTCGTGTCAGGCAGGATTTGCGGAAAGATCAGACCTGTCTGCTCCTCAATCTCGGTCACTGACACCTGATATCGCTGATTGTCAAACATCCGCCGCCCCCGCCGGTCGCGCAACGCCGCTGCGTCCTGCGCCATGATAAAGGCGCGGACTTCCAAAGCTCCGTTTCGGATATAGCTGACGACCTTGAAGAAAGCGGATGGGATTAAAGCCGTGTCGCGTCCTTGCGGGGTAATGGATCGCGGGGTGTCGCCGAAAATCGGACCGGAGATAGAAGATATCCTGTCGGTGTCATCTGGCGTGTCCAAAAGCACCCAATCCTCCAGCGCCAACCACTCGTCCTGATTGAAATTCGCATGCTGAAGGGATGCGTTCGCGTAAAAGAATGTATCGTCAGAGGCCTGCTTGGCTTGCCGCGCCGTGTCACCCCATGCAGCCGACGCCCGTCTGGCCAGATGTCCCCTGTCCCAGGGGTTGCTGCGATAATAGTCGTTGTTGAGCTGAAACTCACGCCCCACACGCGTATCAATCCGCCAATTGTTCGTCCTGCTGACGCTTTTAATGCGCGCCTGATCGATATTTATCGCCGAAAAGACCGGCGTCCGCAGCGTGGAATGCGTGGCAACGGTGTAATTGACATAGTCTGCATAAACACCGTCGCGCAGTTGATCGCGCAAAACGATGAAATCGATCAGCTCCGGCCCGAATTCCGGAAGCGGCACCGACACGCCCAGAAAATCTGGATCATAGCCGTTTTTTGAGGCAATCAAGAGCGGGTCAGGCATAGGTTTCGCTTTCAATGATCTGTTTGAACAATGCGAAACCTATACCGGATTCATCACGTCATTGCGACAATCGCCCGTCCTGTCATGACCTTGACCAAATGCGCGCGATAGGCGCCTGATCCGTGTAGATCGCTGATCATGCCGTCTGCGGGGACTGTCAGACCGGCAATTGCATTGGCCGACAACTCGCCTGACAGCGCCTGTTCAGCATCCGACCACCGGAATACTCCGTTTTCCGACGCGCCAGTCACTGCAACGCGAACACCATCCGCGTATTTTGCGACAAAGACCCCAACCAAGGCAAAGCGCGAGGCGGGCTGTACGAATTTCTGGTAGTTTGCCGCCACTGGCACCGGAAAACGCACCTCGGTGATCACCTCGCCTTCGTCAAGTGCCGTGGTGAACATACCTTCAAAGAAGTCATCTGCCGCAATCTGACGTGCATTGGTGACAA
This sequence comes from Pseudomonadota bacterium, assembly GCA_038526325.1. Classification (GTDB taxonomy): domain Bacteria; phylum Pseudomonadota; class Alphaproteobacteria; order Rhodobacterales; family Rhodobacteraceae; genus Yoonia. The sequence continues at coordinate 19,830 of JBCBGX010000013.1, forward strand.
TCGTCGCCCCTGACCCAAGCGCCCCTGCAGGATAACAGGCAGATGGGTCGTTGTTGGCCAGCGACCCACCTATTGTGCCACGATTTCGGACAGCCGGGTCGCCAATATGGGACGCCATTTCAGCCAAGGCTGGGTAATGTGCTGCCGCCTCTTTTGCCACGCTTGCATGGGTCGTGGCTCCACCAACACAGACCGCGCCATCATCACCAACGCAGACACCCTTCATTTCGCCAATGGCAGACAGGCTGACCAAAGTCGCAGGCATTGCAAGCCGCTGTTTCAGCGTCGGGATTAGCGTCTGCCCACCCCCCAAAGCCTGGGCGTCCTCACCTTTTAGCGCGGTGACCGCATCGGCAATTGTGGAAGGCCGTTCAATTTCAAAAGCATACATGAGCGTTCTCCCTTACGCGTTGTTCATTGCGTCCCAGACACGCGCGGGTGTCAGGGGCATGTCAATATGGGTCACGTTCTTGCCACCCGATTGCAGCGCGTCGATCACCGCATTGACGATAGATGGTGGCGATCCAATCGCGCCCGCCTCCCCGCAGCCTTTCACACCTAAAGGGTTATGCGTGCAGGGTGTCTGGCAGGAATGATCCACCTCATAGAACGGCAGATCGTCGGCCCGCGGCATTGCGTAGTCCATGTAAGACGCGCTGATCAGCTGGCCATCCTCATCATAGGCGCAGTTTTCCAGCAAAGCCTGCCCGATCCCCTGGGCAATCCCGCCATGGACCTGGCCTGAAACGATCATCGGATTGATCACATTCCCAAAATCATCTGCGGCGCTGAAACGTTCGATTGTGACTTTACCGGTATCCGGATCAACCTCTACTTCGCAGGCATAAGCACCAGCAGGATAGGTGAAGTTTGCCGGATCGTAGAAGGCCGTTTCCTCCAGCCCCGGCTCAATATCCTCCAGCGGGTAGTTATGCGGCACGTAAGCCGCCAAGGTTACATCCCCCCAAGCCACGGATTTATCCGTGCCTGCAACGCTGAACTGCCCATCTTTCAGTTCAATATCCGCATCCGAAGCTTCCAGAAGGTGGGCTGCGATCTTCTTAGCCTTGTTGATCACCTTTTCCGCAGCACGCACCATGGCAGAGCCGCAAACCGCGAGGCTACGCGAGCCATAGGTGCCCATCCCAAATGGGATCTTCGACGTATCGCCATGCACGATATCGATCTGATCTTCGGGGATGCCGATCATCTCCGAAATCACCTGCGGGAAGGATGTCTCGTGCCCCTGCCCGTGACTATGCGCACCAACCATAACGGAAATGGACCCGGTCGCATTCACCCGCACGGTCGCTGCGTCATACAGCCCAGCGCGCGCGCCAAGTTGCCCCACAAGGTTTGACGGGGCGATCCCGCAGGCCTCAATATAGCAGTTCACGCCGAGGCCGCGCAGCTTGCCTTTCGCTTCGCTTTCGGCACGCCGGGCGGCGAACCCACCCATATCGGCGATCTCTTCCAGCTTGGCCATCGTGGCCTCATAGTCGCCGGTATCATATTCCACGGCCACGGGCGTGGCGTAGGGAAATTGCGTGACAAAGTTCTGACGGCGCAGCGCGATTGGATCGACCCCCAACTCACGCGCGGCCTTGTCGATGACCCGCTCTAGCTGGAATGTGGCCTCTGGTCGGCCAGCGCCACGATATGCATCAACCGGCACAGTGTTGGTGAATACAGCCTTAACGTTCACATAAATGAGCGGTGTCTTGTAGTTGCCCGCCATCAGGGTGCCATGCAGCCATGTGGGCACTGAGGGCGCGAAGGTGGACAGATAGGCGCCCATGTTTGCGTAAGTTTCTGTCCGCAACGCAGTGAAATTATTATCGCTGTCCAACGCCAATTCAATCTTTGTCACATGATCCCGACCATGGGCGTCGGACATAAATGCCTCTGACCGAGAGGACGTCCATTTGACCGGACGCCGCAATTGTTTGGCGGCAAAGGTGCAAAAGGCCTCCTCTGCATAATGGAAAATCTTCGTCCCAAAACCTCCGCCGACATCGGGTGCCACAACTCGCAGCTTGTGTTCTGGTATTCCCAAGACGAACGCTCCCATCAACAACCGGATAACATGTGGGTTCTGGCTGGTTGTGTGCAGCGTATGCATATCATCTGCGGGGCTGTAATCGCCCACGGCCACGCGCGGCTCCATTGGGTTGGCGACAAGGCGGTTGTTGACCAGCTCCAGCGTGGTCACATGGGCAGCGTTTGTGAAGGCTTCGTCCGTGGCGGCCTTGTTTTCCTCAACAAAGCCCCAGTCATAGCACAAATTACTGGTCAGATCGTCATGCACCTTGGTGGCCCCTTCGGCCACGGCGGATTTCATATCCATAACGGCGGGCAGTTCGGTCAGGTCCAGCACGATCGCTTCGGCTGCATCGCGGGCCTGGGCATAGGTTTCGGCCACAACGGCACAAACAGGCTCACCAACATGGCGTATCTTGCCGTGGGCCAAAACCGGATGCTTGGGCTCTTGCATCGGTTCACCGTGCTTGTCGGTCACTTGCCAACCGCAGGGCAAACCGCCAATGGGCTCAAAATCTGCACCGGTGAAAATATGCAGTACACCCGGCATATCGGCTGCTGCACTGGTATCTACATTGTTGATTGTTGCATGGGCCACATCAGCGCGCAGAAAATGCACATAGGCTTGTCCATGAATATTGATGTCGTCGGTATAATTACCGGCACCTGTCAAAAAGCGCACATCCTCCCGGCGCTTGGTGCTGGCTCCAATTCCACTATCTTTTGGCATTGATTATCCTCCCCTAGGGGGCAATTTTTGTAAAAAAATTGCGGCCCCAAATTTCTAGAAAAATTTGGTTACTCGGCAGCGATGGCGCCGACGTCCTGACCGGATGCGGCCATGATCGCTTTCACGATGTTGTGGTAGCCGGTGCACCGGCAGATATTGCCTTCAAGATATTCCCGGATCTCGACCTCACTTGGCTTCGGGTTGTCCTTCAAAAGCGCGGCCGCTGACATCACCATGCCCGGCGTGCAAAACCCGCATTGCAACCCATGGTGATCTTGAAAAGCTTGCTGGATGACAGACAAAGACCCGTCTGCGTTGGCTTGCCCCTCAATCGTGGCGACGTCCGCGCCATCGGCCTCAACCGCAAACATCGCACAGGCCTTTATAGCGTTACCATTCACATGCACCACACATGCCCCGCATTGCGATGTGTCGCACCCCACATGGGTGCCTGTCAGTCGCAGGTCATTCCGCAGAAAATCGACGAGCAAAGTCCGCCCTTCCACGTCGCCAGAAACGGATTTCCCGTTCACCGTCATTGATACCGATGCCATTTATACCTCCCGAAATCATCTTGTGTTTGCCCGCAGTTAAGCACGGGCAACCAAGCTTGAGAACCTACAACTTACGCTGCGTCTGCATCATGCATGACGCAACGCGGCGTGACGTCACAGACCAGGGACGTCCTCAATTTCCTGACGAGGCTTCGGCCGTGTGGGGATTTCTTTGAGCAGCCCCCCCACCCCCATTACCGCAAAATCAGCCGGTGTCAGATCAACGCCACACAGAACCCGTTCCAGCACCCAATCTGCGCCATTGAGCGCGGGGGATCGTGCGCAACTGGGCAACCCGATGACTGGCTTTTTGCCCAAACGCCCCAAAAACAAAAGGTTCCCAGGATCAACCGGCATACCGAATTGTGTCACGACACCGCCCGCTGCCCGAACGGCCGCAGGACCGACATCATCCGGGTCCGACGTGGCAGAGGCCGTCAGGATGAACACGACATCCCCCTGTGCCGCTGCAATGGCACGCGCCAATGACGCGGTAGCATGGTCCACAATCACCCGGTCATCCAAAGCGACCCGCAAACGGTCCAACCTTTCATGTAAGACATCACGCCCTTTGACAGGCGGGTCCGCATCAATGCGAGTCTCAATCAATGTGGCCGTATCATATCTCGACACCAAGCCGCGCAAGGCCTGCCGGCCAGCCAACGCAGCCCTGTCCACATCTGAACCTGGCACACCGTAAGAAATGATTTTGACCGTCGCGACCATCGTTCCCGCATCAACCCGGTGAAATTGCGGCACGGTCGCGACCGTTATTATCGGATTGACAGCATTAAGTGCATTCAGCCCGGCCACATCGATCTGCACGATCCCCGCCTCCTTCGCAAAGATATTCACCCGTCCGGTCGCTGCGTTGCTTAACCGCAGACCGTCCCCTGCCAGCGCCTTGGCCAGACGTGCAGCCGCTGCATCTTCGCCCAGATCACCTGGTTCCAGCCGGGCCGCGATTACGGTGCCATGCCCACCCGCTATCAGCGCAGTTACATCCGCCGGATCAAGCTCCTGCCCCTTGCGCAACCGGCCGGAGGGAAGTGTTATGGAATGCGCCAGGATCGCCCCTTGCGCATCCACGGTTGGCATTTCGCCAAACTTCACTCCGCTTTCCTCAGGGTTTCAGTGACTTGCGCCATGATGCTCACCGCAATCTCGGCTGGCTGCCTGCCACCGAGGTCAAGACCTACAGGCGCATGTATGCGCGCGATCTGATCCTTGGAGAACCCCGCCTCTTGCAGCCGCATAACACGTTTGGCATGGGTCCGGGTGGAGCCAAGGCAGCCCAGATAAAACGCACCCGACTGTAAAACGGCCTGAATGGCTGGATCGTCCAGTTTGGGATCATGGGTGAGGGTCACAACTGCCGTCCGTGCATCTGGCTGGAGGGCGTCCATCGCCTCGTCCGGCCAATCGTCAAAAATCGTTTCCCCCGGAAACCGCGCCTCCGACCCGAAGGCACCGCGCGGGTCGATCAGCACAGGCGCATACCCGCATGCCCGCGCCATTTGCACCAAAGGTTGGGCAATATGGACGGCCCCCACGATGATCATGCGAAGCGGCGGATTATGGATTGCCACAAAGGTGCGCCCATCCTCTTCAATCCCTGACCGATCCAGTCGGAACCGATCGGGGAACGCATCGGGGCCGGCCAATCGGCTGCCGCCAGTCTCTAGATCCGTGATATAGGCGACGGCCTCGGCGCGCCCGCGTTTGGCCACAAGCTCTTCCAAGATCGGCACTGGCAGCGCCGATCCGACAGGTTCTACCAGCACTTTGATCTCTCCGCCACAGGCTAGACCCACGGCGAAAGCCTCGTCATCGCTGACACCGAACTCTAGCACACGCGACTTGCCGCCGCCCAGCGCATCTATCGCTTCGACAATCACAGCACCTTCGACACACCCGCCGGAAACCGACCCTTCCATGGCACCGTCTGCGTCAATCACAAGCTGAGAGCCTATAGCGCGAGGCGCTGACCCCCAGGTCTGAACCACCGTCGCCATAACAACACCCCGACCAGCCTTATGCCAGTCGAGAGCCAGTTTCGGCAGGTCGGTGATATCGGTCATGGCGTCTCGACGATCCTTGTCAGAAAACAATTGTTGCGGGCTGACCGCACATCAACATAGGCCACATCCTTGCGCCCGAAAAGCTGTGCAGCGTAGTCTGGCACTTGCGCTTTCGGCGTGATCTGTCCGGTGCCGTAGATGATCCTGTCATTTGCATCATAGGCCTTCACCAGAAAATCGGGCGCATTGTCAAATATCTCTGGAATACCATCCCCGCTGAAAGGCGTGCAGTCCTCTGCACAAAAGAACACGGGGCCTGTTTCCGCATAGGGGTGCAGGTCTGCAAATGGGCGCGCGGCACAAATGAGCATTTCGGCACCTTCTGGCACTTTTCGCAAACAAGAACGGCAAGGCGTCCCGGGACCTGTGGATATGGCCCGCTCTGCCGGGTTACCGTATGCGTCCGCACCACCGGCGCGCAGGCGTGCGACATGTTTGGAGTACTCCAAACA
>JBCBGX010000014.1:0-25163 GCA_038526325.1 Pseudomonadota bacterium
CGCAACCAAACCAAACATCTCATCCGCAGGCATTGCCCCAGCCTGGGGAGGATCATGCGCGATGACAAGCTGTCGATCCAAATCACGAAAGTCAGTTTCGGTGCCGTAGCCCAGTGAAAACGACCGTTCAAACGCCGTCTTCGTGTTCTTTTCTTCCGCTGTTTTCCAATACCCGCGGTGGGAAATAACAATCATCAATCATCCAAAAAGCATGTAACCAAGAATGCGTGTGGTCTATTTGGGTTTGCCATATCTATCAAGCCCTTATGCAGCCAGTGCCGCCGCTGCATGAACATAGACAAAGCCGGCGATCACCAATGTCAGGATGAACCACAACAGATCAAAGCTGACTTGCTTGGTTCCCAGATAGGGCCACACAAGCCACAGCGAATAAGGAACCGTGACCATTGGCACCAGCGCGATCACTACCAAAGCCGCCGCAAACCCGAAATTAAGGAATGCCACCGGCAGTGCCACGCAAATCCAGATCGCCCGAACACCCGAAATGATCATCATTGCCAAGCTGTTACCCTGGTTCATGATCAGACCGTTGACCGTGTCAAACCGTGCCGCAAGAAACCGCAGCGCGAGAACCGTCAAATAGGTTCCGGCAATTGCGTAGGTCTGTGTGTAAAGCGCATCGATTAAAAGTTGACCGCCAAAGAAAAGGGTCAGGAACGCCAACAAGCATATCCCGTCAATCGTCGTCTGCAGCTTGCGATAAAGTCGTGGCGCATCGGCAGGCCTGGTCCGCATAACCTCACTGATCACGGGAAAGCCGACGCCGTCGCTGAGCCGGACAATGACCATTACGCCGGCCTCAATCCAGATCAGCGCGATCACGAAAATCCCGAAGGACGCCGCATCCAGAAAGACACCAAGCAAAAGTTTTTCAACATTCACCGCGAAAAAGGTGAAAATGGACGACCCCATTAACCACTTACCATAGCGCCACAATCGGTCCGCAACAGCCCGGTCCCACACAAAGGCCATGCGCGGCCCCGGAAAAAACCAATGTGTGCCCAGCGTTTTAAGCAGATTGCCCACCAACATCCCCGCCATCAGCGCCCAGACCGTGGCGCTGAACGACGCAAAGATCACCATCGCCACAATCGTTAGAAACTGTGCGCCGGTCTCTAGCATCGCAGGGTATTGCATCTGCAGACGGCGCTGCGCCAATTCGCGGTTGGTCGAAGCAAATCCGGCGATCAATGGAACCAAGGCCGAAAGCGCAATCAGCAACGGTAGGTCGGGATCTGCATAAACTGTCCCCTTGGGCGCATAAGACGGTGCCAAAATCCAAAGCAGAGCCGCTGACAGCAGAATGAACCCCGCAATCAGTGCACCGCGCCAGACCTTCACCACCCAAGCAACGCGCAGGAAATGATCCTGATCTCCATCAGGTTCGCGTGCGATGGATCTGTTGATGCCGATATCTGTAAACAGGGTGAACCCTGCGATCAGGACACTGACCAGCGCCATCAAACCAAAAGCCTCTGGCACCAAAAGCCGGGTCATAATCAGGTTGCTGCAAAGTCGCAGGATATTGACAGCCATTACCTGCACCAGGCTCCAACTGCTGGCCTTGGCCACCCGGCTGAACAGTGACGCGGGCTTTGCAGCCTCGGATCCGGACGTATTACTCATTTATACTCAATCAACTCTGTCTTTTGGCCCCGCCAACGGCGCGAAAAGTAATCCAAGATACCGCGACTTTCGGCAAACTTGCCCAATGTCAGAAAAACCGCCTGTTCCCAGGCAAACCGGCTGCCTCCCTCGCGGATGGCCAAACGCGCGATCTGAAGGGGATAAACCATCAACGCCCACAATACGACTGGCCCAAGCAAAATGCCGCCAAGAAGAACAAGGGCAGGAATACCAGTTCCCCAAATCAAGGCACGCCTTGTCGCAACAAAACCTGGCCTTTCTGGATCCGTTCGATACATCATCATCGCTTCCGCAGCTGCATGTCCAGCCCGCCGGGCGCGCTGCCAGAACTGGCCAAACCGCGTCATGGCAGCATCATGCATTGTCATTTCCAGGTCCAGACGCCACACTTTCCAACCTTCTTTGCGCATCCGCAGGCACATTTCAGGTTCTTCCCCCGCAATAAGCGATGGGTTGTAGCCGCCCACTGCGTCAACCGCCGACCAACGCATAAGGGCATCACCGCCGCATGCTGTTGCCTCGCCAATCGGTGTATTCCATTCCGCATCACACATCCGGTTATATACAGATACATCTGGAAACCGCTCACGCCGCCTGCCACAAACAACCGCAACCTCCGGGTTGCCCATCAGAAAGTCGCGCGCGTTCGGGATCCAATCCGGGTCTAGAACACAATCTCCATCTATAAACTGGACAAAATTGGGCGCTGCCCCCTCGCCAAGCACTGCAATGCCGGCATTCCGCGCGCGCGCGGCTGTGAAAGGTTGGTCCGTTTCCAGCATCACAACCTCTGCACCACGCTCTTTTGCAGCATCGACAGACCCATCAGAAGATCCGCTATCGACATATACGACCCGGTCAAACTGGCGGCCCAGCGCATCCAAACACGCGAGCAGGCGCTCCCCTTCGTTGCGCCCGATAATCACTGCACCGATCCCGGTTAAATTGTCACCCACAACTGAACCTCACAGCGATGTTGTTGAAGGCACAAACCATGACATCACTCAAAAACAGACTTTCACAAATCAAAGGGGCCAACAGGTTGCCCTACGAACCGCAATTTCTCTAGGGCAAAGGACAAACTGTCGTACAGTGCGCAAACGCATAGAGTCATAAAAGTTTGTTGATGATGCAATGAGGTGACTGTCAACAAACCGGTTTATGCTATTGAAGGTGGAAATACGCCAGGACCAACCGAACTTAACGATGACCATTCGCAACTGATGCCCAATCTTTTAGCATATTTCGTTTTGTTCACCTACCCGTTGGTCGTGGTCATTCTCTTCCGGCGGTTGCCATTGCCGCAGGCGTTAGTTTGGTCGATCATGGGCGGGTATCTGTTTCTGCCAGAACGGACCGGCATTGATTTGCCGCTATTGCCCGCCTTCAACAAACTTCTGATCCCAAGCCTGATGGCTGCCATCATGTGCTTTTTTGCGCCCAAACCCCCCATGCGTCAACGGCCGGGACCAAGCCGGCAATCCCAAGATAACCAGCCTGCTGAGGTGGCAACCCTGGCGCCCGCGCGCCCAAGCGTTATCGCAAACCTTTGTATAGCAACGCTTTTCATCGCACCGGTCGGGATCGCGCTGACAAATTCGGACTGGGTCGTTTTCGGCCCCCGCGTTATCCCCGGGCTACGCATCTATGATGCGTTCTCGATGATGCTGGCAACCGGCGTCATGCTGCTGCCATTCTTTCTGGCCCGCCGATATCTGGCCACGCCAGAAGCGCACATGGATCTGCTCAAGACCTTTGTGAAAGCAGGGCTGGTCTATTCCGTCCTAATCCTGATCGAAATCAGGTTCAGTCCGCAATTGCACCGCTGGTTTTATGGATTCCATGCCCATGACTTCATCCAACAAATTCGTTTTGGCGGATTTCGCCCCATGGTCTTTATTCAGCACGGGCTGCGGGTCGGGGTTTTCATGCTGATGGTCGTGATTGCGGCATTCACACTATACAAAATCCGCGCTGCCACGCGCGCACCCACCGGCCCCCGACAACGTGCCAGAGACAAAGACCAAAAACAGGTCGGCTTGCCGATCTATATTGCGCTTTATCTGTTGGTCATTCTGCTGATTGCCAAGGCCGTCGGTGCGTTCATGATCGCCTGCATCTTCATTCCGGTGTTGATGTTGTTCAAACCCACGCAATGGCGAACCTTGGGCATGATCTCTGCAGTCCTGGTGCTGCTTTACCCCATGGCGCGATCATCCGGTGTCGTCCCGCTGGAGCGTGTCTATGGCATCGCAGCAGCTATCAGCGAAGACCGTGCTGCATCCTTCCGCTTTCGCCTTGAAAACGAAGAGCGGCTGTTGATACGCGCCTCGCAAAAGCCCGTTTTAGGTTGGGGGATCTGGGGCCGTAGCCGGGTTTACGACCCAACAAATGGCCGCGACATTTCGACCACAGACGGGATCTGGGTGATTGTTTTTGGTGTGTCCGGTTGGGTCGGCTATCTGGCTCAGTTTGGCCTTTTGACACTACCGATCTTTGCCTATTTCTTTGCTCGCGGTCCCTTGCGGCATTCTATCGCCAGCCAGGGGCTTTGTCTTTTGCTTGCCGCAAACCTGATCGATCTTATCCCCAACTCAGGGCTTACGCCGGTAAGCTGGATGGTTGCGGGCGCGCTATTGGGCCGTTTCGAACGGCGAGAACCAGAGAGAGCCATTCAGCCCCGCGGTACAGAAACGGCAAGACGACACCCAACGGCAAATGTCGCATCTGCCGCCAGGGTTTCGCCGCGCGGGCATCCTACGCCGTAGTCTTGCCCCAACCCTTATGTTTGAGGTTCAAAAAGTACTGCTCAAACGTCCGAAAGCTGATCTCGGATATAATCACCGAAATGGCACAGTAAATCCCCAGAACGATCCAGCCACTGTCGCCAAAACCAAACCGGCCCAGTACCGTGTTGGCGATGTGCAAGCCAATCAAATGATAAAGATAGACGCCATAGCTGATCTCTCCAATCCGCGCGAAGGGCGAAAACGCCATGATAGGCTGCAAGACATTATCCTCGCGGATCACAATACTGATCAAGGCTGCTGCCATCGCAAGGTGCAGCACAAGGTTCGGCCATCCGCGCAAATCCGCAGGCAACCACTGAAGAAGAGCCAAGACGAACAGAAAGGAGGCCAAACAAGAAATTGGGTTGCCCAGCAGCTGTGCCAGAGCGTCAAAGCTGCTTGCCCGATGCAGCAAAATCGCAACCAATGACCCAATCAGGATTGGGGCATAGGTCGTGTTGAACATCGCAAACCTCAGCGGCCCCGCCTCAATCGCGGTGATGCCCAGCGGGGTCAACCAACCGGTCACAGCAATCACATTCAACAGGATCAGAATGCTCAGCACAGGCACCAGCCACCGCCCCGGAAGCAACATCAACAGCAACGGCCAGATCAGGTAGTATTGCTCTTCCACGGCGAGCGACCACATCGGCGACAAAAGCGGAATGTCGGAGGTTAGAAAATTCGCCATGAAAAGGTAGTAGAAGGGCAGTTGCTGAAGATATTGAGTCTCACCCTTCACGCCAATGAAGTAAGCTGCAACAACCGTCACCACCAGGAAATACACCGGGATGATCCGCAAAAACCTGCGCCAATAGAACCCTTTGAGCGAAAACCGCCCATGTTGGGACGCTTCGCGCAGCAGCAAGGTGGTAATCAGGAACCCGCTCAGCACGAAGAAGAAATCGACGCCAACAAACCCACGGGTCAGGATGCGAGGGGCGTCATCCATGCCGGTCCATACCGGCCCATGATGCCAAAGTACCGCTGCGATGCAAAAGAACCGCAGTCCATTCAGCGACCCAAAATGCCGCACGGCCTGGTACTCCGAAAATGTCGGGGCCCGTGCAAGCGACGTAGCAATATCAATCACGCGTAAAATCCAAAACTATCTCAACACCCTTATATCCATGTCACGAATCGTTGGTTTGGCAAAGACCGCAGCCATGGACATAGTTTTTCCATGGTTGCTCTGTAGATTGACAGGGCAGTGATGTACACTTTACGAGGCATGTGGCTTAAAGCGCAGTTCGTTCAGAGACGTGATAGTGATTTAGATGACCGCCAGTAGTGAACAAAGCCAACGCGCTGCCTTTGCAGGTTTCCTGCATGCTGGCACATTCTGGTTGCTGGTTTCTACGCTTGCAGCGCTTGTCTTCTTTCACGAAGGCCTAAACGCGCTTTTCGTTGCCTGGCAATTGCCCGAATACAGTCATGGGCCCCTGATCCCTATCCTGTCGCTCCTGTTGTTCTTGCGACAACTGAAGACCGTGCCAATCGACCTTGAGCCCGTCACAGACCGGGGACCTGGCATCGCGCTTTTAATCTTTGCGCTGGTGCTAGGCGCTCTGGGCAAGCTTAGCCAAATTGACGAAATCGTGGCCTATGCCGTCATCCTTTGGGTGGGCGCGATCCTGTTGATTTCTTGGGGCTGGCAGCAGGGCAAGCATTTCTGGCCGCCGGTTGTGCATCTTGTTTACATGCTGCCCCTGCCGGGGGTCCTGTATTACAAGGTCTCGACCTACCTGCAGGTGGTATCATCCGAGCTGGGCGTCTGGATGCTGCAACTGATCAACGTGCCGGTCTTTTTGGAAGGCAATATTATTGATCTGGGCGTCTATAAGCTCCACGTGGCCGAGGCATGTTCTGGGCTACGCTATCTTTTCCCGATCATGTCGTTTTCCTACATCTTTGCCGTCTTGTTCAAGGGCACGGTATGGCACAAAGCAATCCTTCTTTTGGCCGCCGTCCCAATCACGATCTTGATGAATTCTGCCCGCATCGCCTTTGCGGGGTGGTTGGTGAATTATGTTGGCCTGGAATACCTAGAAGGCTTCACGCATTTCTTTGAAGGCTGGATTATCTTCATGATTTGCATTGTTTTGCTGTTCCTGTTGGCCTGGCTGATGCTGCGCTTTACGAAGCCACGGATGAGCCTTGTTGATGCGCTGGATCTGGACACAAGCGGTTGGGCTTCGCAAGCAGCACGGATCCGCCTGATCGAACCGTCGCGCGCCTTGATCCTGTCCACCTTGTTGTTGGTTGCAGGTGCCACCCTTTGGGAAACGCGCAATCAAGTCGGAACAATCAAGGTTGAACGCGAACCGTTCATCCTGTTTCCAACCACCCTGAACGCGTGGAAAAGCGGCATCCCCGAGGCGCTAACCCCGGATATTGAGACCGCATTAGGCGCAGATGATTACCACTCAGTACAATTCTCAAACTCTGCCGCCGCCGCGCCCGTCGGCCTTTTCATCGCGTGGTATGACGACCAGACCAAAGGCGGCACCCATTCTCCTGAAATCTGTCTGCCAGGGGCGGGCTGGGAAATTGCAAAGCTTGACCGGATAGACATCGCGCCTCAGGTCGGGTTCAGCGACCCCTACAATCTCAATCGGGCCGTGATCCAAAAGGGACAGGCGCGGATGCTGGTCTATTACTGGTTCGAACAGCATGGGCGGCACACTGCGTGGGATTTCGCAGCGAAGATGTATCTGCTTTGGGACAGCATCACCATTGGACGGACCGATGGCGCCCTGGTTCGTCTGACAACACCAATTCTGCCGGGCGAGACCGAAACTGAGGCAGAGCAACGCTTGCAAGAGATGTTCCTGGAAACAACCCAGGTGCTCCCTCGATTTGTACCAGGGCTCGACATATGACGAAAAGAAAAGGGCGCTTGCTCATCTACGCGCCCGTCCCGCTTTTTGGCGAACCTGGCAATTGGATGATCGAAAAGCAGGCGGCGAATGGGGTTCGACTTTGGGCCGATAACTTTGATCATGTCACGATCATGATGCCGCTGCAGCAGGGGCCGGCCCCAACGGGATGGGTTTCAGCGAACAACGTTGGCCCAAATCTAGAGCGGGTCAAAATTGCCCCACTGCCCACTGCATGGGTTTTGACAAAGTTTGCCAAAGTTTACCGGCAAACACGCGCGACAATACGGGCGGAGATTGCGCGGGCGGACCATCTGTCGTTTGCCATCGGTGGGCTTGTCGGGGACTGGGGGGCTGTTGCCTGTTTGCAAGCCCATGCGATGGGGCGACCTTACGCCGTTTGGACAGATCGGGTCGAGTCCGAAGTCACCAGGACCGAAGCACAAAGTGGCCCTTTGAAAAGCCGGATCAAGAAACGCGTCATCCACCGGCCTATGGCGATGCTGGAAAAGCATGTGATCAAGCGCGCCGCCCTGGGCTTGTTTCACGGCCAACAAACCTATGACGCTTATGCACCCTACTGCCGAAATCCTCAGATCGTGCACGACATCCATGTCAGCCGTGACGCCCATATCAGCGATGCCTCATTTGCAGACAAGCTGACCAGCGTGGCTTCCGAGCCGTTGCGCATCGTCTATGCAGGCCGGGCGACAGCGATGAAAGGCCCGTTGCATTGGGGCAAAGCACTGCGCGAACTTGCCAGCGCCAACATCCCGTTTGAGGCGCATTGGCTGGGGGATGGACCCGAACTGAACACTTTACAACACCAACTCCAAAACGACGGTTTGGCCGACCATGTTACCCTACATGGCTTCGTCGATGACCCTGGCATTGTCAGAACCAAGCTTGAAACAGCTCATATTTTCCTTTTCTGCCATACAACCCCTGAATCGCCCCGGTGTCTGATCGAAAGCCTGATCGCCGGAAGCCCAATCGTGGGGTATGAGGGGTCGTATGCGGCGGACCTTATCAGCGTAAATGGCGGTGGGCATCTGGTGCCGATAGGCGACACAAAAGGGCTGGGGCATGAGCTGGTGAAATTAGCAGGTGACCGAGAAAGATTGAAAGGTCTGATCCACAGCGCCCGCAAGGATGGCGCGCCATTCGATGACGAAAGTGTATTCGCGCACCGCTCTGACCTGATAAAGCAACACTTGGGAAAGGCCTGAAATGTCACCCGCGCCATTGGTTCATATTGGCTACCAAAAGACCGCCTCAACCTTTCTGCAGAAACGTGTGTTTGCCGATGATGAGGTCTTTGTCAGACCATGGGGTGAACAGGCAGCACCCGCGGTTGAGCATTTCGTTCTGCAACATCCTCAGCATTTCGACCCTCAGAAAGTTCGTGACGAGTTTGGCGAGCACCCCACGAAGATCCCGGTCATCTCTCAAGAAGACCTAGCTGGCTTCCCTGTCTATGCCTTTTATCACGCTGAAACGGTTCTTCAGCGGATCAAAGCGACGTTTCCAGATTCACGCATCCTCATCTGTGTTCGAGAACAAAAATCCATGATCGTGTCGCAGTATTTTCAGTTCATTCGGCAAGGTGGCACCCGCTCGCTGCTGAGCATGCTCAAAGACAACGACAACAAGCCAGGCTTTAGGCCAGTCATTCGCAAAGAGCATTTCGAATACGATCTCATGTATGACTTGATTTCGAAATACTTCGAACAGGATAGAATCCTGATGCTACCGCATGAATTGTTGCGGCATGCGCCCGAAACGTATTTCGCCAAGATCAACGCCTTGCTTGGGACGGCACTGTCGCCATCCCTGGCCCAGGAGACCGTTTATGCCAAACGCAGTGGCGCCACGGTGCAGGTCGAGCTTTTTTTCAACAAGGTAGCACCGATGCCGCAGGATCTTCCTGTAGACTACAACGAATACCCCCTGTGGGTACGGGGGCGAAACCGGCTATTGCGGAATGTGGATAAAGCGACGAGCCGCTTCAAATATTTTGGGCAGTCATTCGAAGACAAGGTCAAACGTCAGGCCGAAGACTATCTTGGTGACCACTTCGCTGCATCCAACACCCGGCTTTCACAATTGCTCGACGAGGATTTAGCAAGTCTTGGCTACCCAACCCAAGCGTGAACCAGCCTGCAGCAAAGATCTTAACGCGTGCTGAGTCGCCAAACTGTGCAAATTGGGGACATGGATTTCGGGCAGTTTCCCAAATTACGACAATGAGGCTGGTGGCTAGGATTGGCCTGGCTACAAGCAACAAATTTACCTCAATGAGCAAGAATTACTGTCCTTTGGGGTAGATTTAGCCCTTTTTTGCTTGCAGCATCCGCTTCATTCGCGGCATGTAAAGGCTAACAAAGGCTTAATTGCTTTGAATAAGTTGTGTGAAGAGTGAGTATAAAGTGATGTTCAAGAAACTAGCGACCTCTGCAGTAACGGCATTGATGCTGACTGTATCCGGCGCGTCAGCTGCGAC
Source organism: Pseudomonadota bacterium (assembly GCA_038526325.1). Classification (GTDB taxonomy): domain Bacteria; phylum Pseudomonadota; class Alphaproteobacteria; order Rhodobacterales; family Rhodobacteraceae; genus Yoonia. The sequence goes on from JBCBGX010000014.1 coordinate 9,840, forward strand.
TTTGAATTTCATTGGGACCGGCCAAACACACGATGTCACGCGTAACGACATCGATAGCTCGTTCAATGGAACGATGGATATCATCACAGGTGATCAGAAGACCAATCAAAACGGTTTGTACCTGGACGTTGGCGCTGGCCCAGCAGATGTGACTTATACCTATCTAGGCGCTGAGGCTGGACACAGCAACTTTGCAGCAGCCATCGGTGGTGGGACGTTCTTCAACCGCGGTTGGCTGCGGTCAACCCCGGGAGAGCAGGTCACTGTCCGGCAAGAGTCGAGCGGTCTGCTAGATTTCGCATTCGGCACATATGCGCCGTGGCGTGCCGTTGGTGTCTTCTTCAATGACGGTCTAGCGTATCCGGCATCTCCGAGCTTTGCGATGGGTTTTGTCCAGATCGACCTGAACTCGTTCTACGTACTGTTCGACGACATCGCGAGAGGCGATCGGGACTTTGACGATATCGCCATCCGGATAGATGTTGCTGCTGTTCCTGTCCCGGCTGGTGGTCTTTTGTTACTATCTGCACTTGGTGCAGGCCTGATCCTACGGCGGCGGTCCAAGCTGGCCTAAGGCATCACACCTTAACAAAAAGGGTCGATGATATATGTCATCGACCCTTTTTCGTTTCAGTGTTGTATGTCCATCAATCGTAGCCAGCAGCGCTGACATCCTTATCCATATACCTGCACTTATTCAGCAAGACACCGATGACATTGGTTTGCGCCGCAAGATCACGCTCGCATACATCGATTTCCGCCAGTGAGGTCTTCTCAGCGGCAGCAACCAACAGTACGCAATCCACCACGTCCATGAATGCCAAAGTGTCGTCAGTCTGCAGCATCGGTGGCATATCAAAAATTGTCAGGTCAGGTTGGTAAATCGACTCTATCCGTTCGATGGCAGGTTCAATGGTAGAACTTTGCAACAGCTCTGAGGGGTTGCGCACCGGCGCATAATTGACAGCAAATGCAAGATTGGGGCGCGGTCTCATCGCAACGTCAGCAAATTGCGCCTTCCCCTCCAGAACGGCGGCAAAGCTGCCCCCGCCAGAAATGCCCAGTGCCTTCGATAGGGTGGGACGGCGCATGTCCATTTCACCAACAATGGTGTGAACCTCGGCCTGTTTGGACAGTGAAAACGCCAGGTTAAGTGCGACAGTTGTCTTCCCGCAATCTGCTCGAGGTGAAGTAATCGCAAGACGCTTCCAGCCTTGGGTCCGCATTTGCTGCAAGATCTTTGTCCGGAGGATATCAAAAGCAGCAGAGCCAGGCGTCTTTTGCGCGGAATTGTCAAAGGTCACCACACGCTGCCGGGCCATAAGGCGGTGTGATGGCGCAAAATTTGCAAGTGGCATCCAGATGGAAGGCCGATCCGTCGACGGTCGAATAAGCTGAGACCGTTTTGAAGGTGTGCGACCAGGGCCCGCCGCTGCTGCTGCCGGTGCAGGTGTTATTGCAGGCGCAGAAACAGGAGCTTGGGTGACCCCTCCTTCCCGGGCAGCGCGGGCTTTGGCGATAGCGGCTTGTATCTTGTCCATATCTGATCGCCTTTTCTAAGCTAAACCAACGCGGCGCAAAATTTCTTCAACCATAGGCTGCAACGGTCGGATGTTCGTATCAACGTACCATAGCGCTGCCGGTAGGCCGACCAGTATCAGCAAAACAACCACCAGAATTATCAATCGTTTGCGCCAGATCTCGCCCCGCGTCCGAATGTAAGGCATTGTCATGATTGGGGTGATCTGCAAGCCGTTAACAATATCGACAGGGCGACGAACAGCCGTATTAATCAGTTCCAACAGCGCGATCAGGCCAAACCCCATTCCCAATCCAGCGGCAATGCCCATCGCGACAATCCGACGCCGGTTTGGGCGCGTTGGACTGGCCGGTGGGCTGGCCTGTTCAATCACCGAAATCCTTTGCCCTTTCGACAATGCTTCGATCGTGTCGCCCACTTCTGCCGCCGCACGATTTTCGACCGCGCGATCATATTGCGCCCGCAAATTGTCAAAGTTCCGCTGCAGCGTTCCCAAGGTAATCGCATTCCCAGGTGTGGCCGCGATAGAGTCCGCTAAACGCTCGAGGTTGGCAGTGATGACGTTTTTCTGTTCCTCGATAAAGGAAAGTTGGCCGTCTAAATCTGCAAGTTGCAATTCAAACGGAGAAAGTGGCCCCCCTTCTGCATTGACCGCCAAAGCGCCAGCGGCCTGTTGCTCGGCCACAATTCGTTCAAGCGCCGCAATTTGCGCCTGCAAAACTGCAATGCGCGGGTTATCAGCAGACAAAACCGCCGATGCCCGCGTCAATTCATCCTCCAACTCTTGCAGTTCAGCCTCTTCCGGAGTGCGGGCAACGGTGCCAACCAATCCAACTTCGCCCGTTTGTTCATAAAGTTCGACCAACCGGTCGCGCCGGTCGCGCAACTGACTTTGTTCCCGCTCCAGATCCAGAAGCCGCTCTTGTTCTGCCGCCTGTTGTGATCTGCGGAATTCCAAACTGTCGGGCAGAGCCTCAAGGTTGGCTTCCTGAAATTCAAGTATTCGCGCGCTCATCTGCGACAACTCTTGTTCGAGCCGCTCGGTTTCTTGCGAAAAGAACTCTAACGTCTGACCGGACACAGTCGTCCGCATCTCGACGTTTTCCTGCAAGATCAGCGTAACCACTTCATTTGTCACCGCGGCCGCAAGCTGCGGCTGTGTCGCATCAAAACTCACCGTTACAATTGTGGCCCCGGTTCGGGCCCGGCCCGTACCGCCGGATGTATTGATGTTGATCCGCTGGCGCATATCTTGCACCCGCTCATCAGGTGTCAAACGCTCTTCGGGCGCGTTCACACCACGGTAGACCCCCAACCGGTTGGCCATCTCAAGGATATTGTCGCGGGCCAAGATGCGTTGACGGATGATTTGCAACTGTTCGGTGGCATCCGTACGAACTGTCGAAGCTGCAAGATCATCCGGGATCTGCTCAGACTCCACAACCAGCCGTGCTTCGGCCACGTAGATGCGCTGTTGTGTCAGCGCCACGGCCAACCCGATAGCGGTTCCCAAACATAGCAAAACAAAGAAATACGGGAACCGCCGCCAAAATACCGCGAGATAGAATTTAAAATCAAGCATCAACCGATCACTTTAAAGTCTTTGACTGAAGAACCAACGCGTCAGGTTTTTCATCCACTACACCACCCGCAAAGAAAACACCGTCGTTCAAGACTTGTTCGACCGTCGTTACAGTCACCTTTTGGTCATCACCAGTATAGGCATAAAGTAGCGACAAGTCACAAAGCTGATTGACCAGTCTTGGGACGCCCCGCGTCTCATCAAACACTTTTTGGCAGGCCTCGGGCGTAAAAATCGTCTTGGACGATCCGGCAACCGCCAACCGGTGCTTGATGTACTTTCGCACCATTTCGGCATCAAGCATCGGCAAATGAAAGCTTGATGCGACACGTTGTGCAAACTGAGTAAGGTCAGGGTGGCGAACTTTGTCACGCAGTTCCGGCTGACCAACCAGGATCAACTGTAACAACTCATCCTTGTTAGAGTTGATATTCGTGAACATCCGCAATTCTTCAAGCGACTCCAGACTCAAATTCTGAGCCTCGTCAAAAATCAAAATGACTCTGCGGCCCTCTGCGTACTTCGCAATTAGAAACTGTTCGAATTGACCAAAAAGGGCGACGTAGTCAGCTTCTGGCGGAGTTGGTTGATCCAGCGCTTGCAGCACCCAGCGCAAAAGCTCATCCCGCGTACCGTGGGCGTTGGAAATCAGTCCAATCTGCAGGTCGTCGCCTAGTGTTTTCAAAAGATGATGAAGGAGCGTCGTCTTACCGGCACCAACTTCGCCAGTAATTAACGTGATCGGTGCACGGGTCACAATGCCATACTCAAACATCGCATACGCCCGCTCGTGAACGGGTGACCAAAAGATAAACTCTGGATCCGGCACCAAGCTGAACGGACGCTCATGCAAACCGAAGTGATCAAGATAGATATTGATCGCGTGATTCATTGGATTCCCAAGTAAGGCCAAGGGGGGTCTGTGACAACTGACACAGACGCGATTCGACATCGTATGGTTACTAGCGGATAACCACCATTCATACCACCCAAGGACCATGGGTAAGGAAAAACTGACTTTAGGTAAGACACTTTTAAAGACACATTGGTTCCTAGGACGCAACAATAAGGAAAAATGCTCTTTATCAATCACTTAAAGAGATGAGAAATTCACCATAGTTGCATAAAATTGTCTGTTTTTGCAGCGCAGCATCGGTTATAATGCAGTCACAGCTTAGCCAAGGTTGAGATCGGCTAAAGGTTACGAAAAAGTGTAGAAGGTAAGCGTCGATTTGACGTTAGAGGTTGGTCAAGTGTCAAAAATTTTAGGCACATGTTATTAAAAACGAGTGAGTATTAAATGACAACAAATTATACAGAAGTCCCCAAGCGGACCAAGGCACGAGCAATTTCGCTGTCGTGGCTTCAGGAAGGTCCTTACGAGCTTGGCCTCAAACGTGTTCTTGACATTGTCTTTGTGCTGCTGGCGGCGCCTTTTGTTGTGCCAATGATTGGTGTTTTGGCATTGATCGTTGCATTCGACGGACACTCGCCATTTTACCGGCAGGACCGCGTTGGTCGTGGTGGCAAGATCTACCAGATCTGGAAATTGCGGACGATGGTGGCCAATGCAGATGCATTGTTAAGCGATTATCTTGCGGAGAATTCAGATGCGGCAGCGGAATGGCAGTTGACCCAGAAGCTCAAGCAGGACCCGCGGATTACCGGCATCGGTCATTTCCTGCGCAAAAGCTCCATTGATGAACTGCCGCAGCTTTGGAACGTTTTGATTGGTGACATGAGCCTTGTCGGCCCTCGCCCAATGATGCCCGAGCAACGTGACATGTACCCTGGCCGTGCCTACTACACACAGCGCCCGGGGATCACCGGGGCTTGGCAAGTTTCGCAGCGCAATGAAAGCACCTTTGCTGATCGCGCGCGGTTTGATACTGACTACGTCGCGAACATGTCGTTTGCAAACGATGTCAAACTGCTTCTTGCGACAGTCCGCGTCGTTATCAAAGGCACCGGCTACTAACCTGTGGTCGGTGTCTGATCGCTGGGCAAAAGGGTAGGTAATGCGACGCATATTGCGGCTATGGCTGATCTGCTTGAGCATGACAGCCCTTTTTGCGTGCAAAACATCGGAAGAACGGGCAGCTGAATTCTATCAATCAGGACTTTCGCTTTTTGAAGCGGGGGACCTGGATCGCGCTGCAATCGAGTTTTTGAACGTTTTCCAGCATGATGGCTTTCATCAAGATGCCCGGCGCAAGCTGGCCGATATTCGTTTGCAGCAAGGTAATATTCCAACCGCCTACAGCCAATATCTACGATTGATCGAGCAATATCCGGACACAGCAGATGTGCGGTTAATCCTTGCGCGGGTGGCTGTTGACATCAACAACTGGGATGAAGTCCGGCGCCATGGCGAGGCCGCAATCGCTCTTGTTCCTGATGACCCCCAGGCCCAAGCACTTCAGGCAGCTCTGGCATATCGCGACGCGACTTTCGCCAATGATCTCAGCACGCAGACAGAAGCTGCAACAAGTGCACGCCGGCTGCTAGATGCGGATCCCGCAAATGAAGTCGCCCGACGTGTGGTTGTCGATGATCTTTTGCGCAGCGACACACCACTTGACGCTATGCCCGAGATTGATCGCGCGCTTGCGATGGACCCAAACAGCTACGCCTATCACACTATTCGTTTGCGGCTATTGATGCAGGTCGAAGATCAGGAAGGTGTGCGGACTCAACTCGAAGATATGGTCGCACGCTACCCGGATGATGAACAACTGACAGAAACTCTGATCGGCTGGTATCTGTCTCAGGGAGATCTGTCGGGCGCAGAGGCATATTTGCGCGACCTAGCGGGAGAGGTAACTGGCGCGCCCGAGGGCCATATTGCCGTTGTTCAACTGATCCAGGCCGCGCGCGGACCAGAGGCTGCAAAGGCAGAGCTTGATCAACTGGCTGCCGCAAATTCTGGCACGGCAAACGCTGACATCTATAACTCATTGGCCGCTGTCATTCGCTTTGACCTTGGTGATCGGGATGCGGCGATTGGGACCTTCGCTGACATCCTGACAGATGCACGAAACGACGATCAAACCAGACGCATCCGCAATACCTATGCACGGCTTCTAATTGCAACTGGCGACGATGAAGCGGCGAAAGCTCAAGTTGATACAATTCTGTCTGAAGACACGTCAAACGTTGATGCGCTGAAACTTCGCGCCACATGGGCAATTGCCGATGATCGCGCCGATGAAGCCATTCTTGATCTAAGACAAGCCTTAGGGCAGCAGCCACGGGATGCCGAGATCCTCACTCTCATGGCGGACGCCCATGAACGCGAAGGCAGCCTGGCCCTCGCCGGAGAACGTCTGGCTTTGGCCTTTGATATCAGCGGTGCAGCGCCCGATGCAGCGATCCGCTATGCCAATTTTCTTTTGCGTGATGGACGCAGCGTTGCCGCGCGCAACGTGCTCACCGACGCACGCGCGGCAAATCCGGGCCATGTCGGCGTCATGACAACACTGGCACGGATTTTGCTGAGCAAGGGCGCATGGGTCGAAGCACAATCTATTGCCAACACGTTGCGCATCATCGAAACCCCAGCCGCGCAAGAAGCCGCCACATCTTTACAAGCTGCTCTTCTCTTGGGCCAAAACAGGGTTGAAGACAGCCTTGCCTTCCTGCAAGGCGAAATAGAAGAGGGCAACGCTGACATCACCGCGATTTCCCAAGTGGTGCAAATTCATCTGCGTGCGGGCAACATCGAAACAGCGCGGTCTTATCTGGATCAGGCATTGGTCGACTTTCCAGATGAACCAACTCTCGACATGCTCAATGCCAGCCTGTTTGCTGTATCGGGTGATTTTGAAAGCGCAGAGGCTGAGTTCCGCGCGATGATTGCTGCGTCCCCAACGGCAGAAGCGCCCGTTTTGCGATTGTATAACCTCTTAATCTCAACAGAGCAGGGGCAGGCAGCCAGCGATCTGATAGATACCGCGCTAACCCAACAGCCCAATTCTTTAAATCTGCGATGGATCCGTGCGGGCGAACTAGAGGCGCAAGGCGATATAGATGGCGCCATTGCCCTTTACGAAGAGATGTATGCCGTCAATTCCAACGCTGTAACGATTGCAAACAACCTGGCGTCGCTTCTTGCAACGTACAAGACAGATTCCGACAGCATTGCGCGCGCTGCGACCATTGCGAAACGGTTGCGCGAACTAAAATTGCCCCCGTTTCAAGATACTTACGGTTGGATTGCATATCGTCAGGAAAAATTCGAAGAAGCGCGCACCTATCTGGAACCTGCATCAGATGGTCTTCCAGACGATCCACTCGTGCAATATCACTTGGGCATGACATATGCTGCCCTGGGCGAAACAGAGCTTGCAGTCGCACAGCTCAGCCATGCACTTGCGCTCGCAGGCAATAGTACGCTGCCGCAGTTTGAAGAGGCCCGAGCCAAACTGCAGGAATTGGGTCAATAAAGTATCAGTCACTGTTAACAATGCCTTGCAGTGTGTTTTTCATTTTGCAAACGTCAAATTCACGCTAATATTCGGCAAAAGTGGGGCAAAGATCCCATAAAAGCAGAGTGTGGGAAGGCTATATCATGATCCGTTTTATGACGTCTCTGGGCTGTTTGATTGCCCTATTTCTTTTTTCGACCAAGGCAATTGCCCAGGAATACCGCGTTCAACCAGGTGACACCCTTCGCATTGAGGTGGTGGAAGACACCAGCCTGAACCGGACTCTTCTCGTGTCACCCGATGGGCGCATCTCGCTGCCGGGCGCGGGTGCGCTACGCGTTAACGGCCTGACAATCGAACAGATCCAGTCCGCTTTGATGCGAAGGCTCGCCCCCAGTTTTGTCAATCCGCCGAACGTGTTTGTTGATATCCAAGCACTCGCACCCGAGGAAGAAGACCCCGTGACCGCCATCTTTGTGGTAGGCGAGGCCAACAATGTGGGCCGGATAGAGCTGGAACCGGGGACAACCCTGATACAAGCATTTGCGCAATTTGGCGGCTTTACAAACTTTGCTGCAGTGAAACGTATCCAGTTGCGGCGGGGCGCAGAAATCTACACGATAGATTACAACAAGATACTTGATGGCAGCAGCAGAAACGGCTCAGTACGGATGCGCGAAGGTGACGTGATCGTCATTCCACAACGCAGGTTGTTTGAGTAACGCAATGCACTCCGTATCACCGCAAGGGGGAGGCGGTTTGATATGAAAAAGCAACTATGCTTAGTCGTCGTGTGCGGCTTGCTGCCTCTTGCGACCGTTGCGCAAGAGGCCGAACCCGGTGGTGTGTTCTTCACCTTTGATGTTAGCCAATCTTTTGAAGCCAGCAGCGACCGTGATCTGACGACACCAGAGGATGAAGACGCACTGGAATCCGTCACTGACTTTCAATTTGGGGCGGTCACCGAGACGCGGTCACAACGGTTATCCTTTGGCTTGGGCAGTGGCGTCCGTATCACCGATGGTGAGCTAAGCACCGAAGACGTAAGCCTGCGTTTGGGTTATAACCGCAACAGTGCTGATGCCATCTTGGACACATCGCTAAATTCGGTTCGCGCCGATATTGAATTTTTGCGCGACGCGACGGATTTTATAGGCGATGACGGGGTTCTGATCCTACCTGACGATTTCGAGGATTTGACCGGCACCGGTACCCGGACCGCCACCACATTTTCCGCCAGCCTTCGTTGGGGGGAGACCACGCCCATCGGATACCGTCTTTCGCTAAGTCAGGAAGCGCTTAGATATGAAGATGCCAGCGCGGATTTGCTCGACAGTGACACAAGCACCATAGCGGCCGGCCTTCGATTGAATATCAACGAGGTAACGACTGGTAACTTGTCCCTGACATACACCCAAATCGATGAAGAAGGCGAACCTGATGAAGATCGTCTGACGCTTGGAAGCAGTCTGACTTTCGCCCGCCCTCTAGGTGATTTGACCTACCGGCTCAGCACATCCCGCGATGAAGAAGACAGCGTTTTTTGGGCCGCGTCTATCGATCGCCGCTTGGCGCTTGCGCGCAGTGCGCTTGCCGGATCAGTTGGCGTTGTCGAAGACGATACAGGTGATATTCGGCCCGTGGGTAGTATTGAATTCACCTATCCAAGACCAACCGGTCAAATCCAGCTCAACGCGGCGCGTACGCTCGCCCCGGGTGCAGATCGAGGCACGACCACATTACAGGCTACATATATCGAAGCGACCAGCCCCATCAGCAACATCCGCTTTGAAATAACGATCGGCCAGACCAGCGACCCTGATGGATCAGACAGCCTTGCAACCGGAACGCTATCCGGCAGCTACGGGATAGAGCTAACACCCCTTTGGCAGCTCAGCCTTGGTGCGCGTCACGACATTCGCGATGATGATGGCAGCCGAAGTCGTAGCAATACCGCCTTTCTGACACTTGACCGCGCCATTTCGTGGCGACCGTAAGAAACGGTCAAACACCGCTGGCAGAAATCGGCTGAGCGTATCCGCCATCCACACAACCCCCGAAGAGAATCACGTCAGACACGGATTCCGCGCAGTGCATGCGTTATTGGAGCGAAAATTGAGACAATTTATGTTTTATTAACTATTTAATCCCAATTTTGGGCTAATTATTGCTCATTCCCCAACGCTAAGCCAAGGGTGAGCTAGGACAAAAGCACATTTTGGGGTAATTTGTGTGAGTTGAATTTGGGTTCTGGATGCAACGTTAAGGTTATTTTAATGAATCGAGCATACCCTCGACAAAGTGCGGACACATTTTGGTCACTGTATTTGGGCAGCGTTCGTTGGTCACCAGCTATTGCTAGTGATGTAGTCCCAAAAAGAAGGAATTGATGATGTTCATCGTATCTATCGCCTTCGGGATCTTGTCCGGCATTATCGCTGCAATCGCGGCGTTATTATCAGGTTCTGGGTTCACCACAGCACTCGTCATTTATGTCGTTGCTGGAATGGTCGGCACGATTTTCATGGTCGTATGGAACATGATCCCGAAACAAAGCCATCGCGCGAAAGGCGTGGTTACGCAACGCAGCTAGAGAAAGGCGGCGTTTGCACCTCTCACATTAAAGTCTACACAGCCCTGCAGTGGCGTGGCACCCCCGAACGGTTCATTTAATGTGCTTCCGATCAGTTGGGACGCAAAAGGTGATTGTTGCGTTTGGCAATTCCTTGACGGACCGGCGTCCAATTCCTACCAACATACACGGTTGAACGACCAATTAGAGTAACCAGACGGTGCGCTTCTAGTGACCTGGCATGATCTGACGGCTTGTGTATCAGGGATGTGGTCGCCCCAAATTGGGGACCCGACCCTCATGGGCTGGGCAACCGTTGTGGCTTATGTCTTGGCCACAATTCTTGCGCTTCTTACGCTTATCAAAGGCGCGCGACGACAGCGGTTTTTCTGGTTTGTCCTGACAGCGCTTCTTTTTCTGCTCGCCATCAACAAGCAGCTTGATCTGCAATCCGCCCTAACAGCGGCAGGTCGCTGCCTGGCCAATGCCCAAGGCTGGTACGACAACAGGCGCGTCGTCCAGGTCATCTTTATTTCAGCCATTGCGATGATTGCCCTGATAACCGCCTTAACACTCGCCTGGACAATGCGGCGGGACCTGGGACGCATTTGGCTAGCGCTTGTTGGGGTAATCTTCCTACTGGCCTTCGTGGCGATCCGGGCCGCGGGTTTTCACCACTTTGATTGGTTTATCGGCTATCAAGTCGCAGGCATCCGAATGAACTGGATCCTCGAACTAGGAGGAATCACCCTTATCGCTGCGAATGCGCTCTTTCTATTGCTGCGACGACCCCAATATTAGGGCCGGCCATTCGCCCGCCTTGCGCGTAGCGCAGACATCAGCAACCGCGGAAGAACACCAAAACAGGAGGCATAGCGCGCCGCCAGCCGTCGTGGATTGGTTAGCATCCGCCACAACCACTCTGCTGCAATCAAACGCACAAGTTTTGGCGCGCGCGTCTGCGTGCCCGCAATAAAATCCAAACCCGCCCCGATAGAGACAAACCCGATCTTGTCAGTTTTGCTCATCGCATGGGCTGCAAACAATTCTTGTTTCGGTGCACCCAGCGCCAGAAAACACAAGCCCACACCCGCCGCCTCTAGCTCTGCGATATACTTATCTGCAAGCGCCCCGGTTGGGTCAAACCCCATCGGCGGCGCAACCCGCGCAACAACACGCAACCCCTGATGCCGGGCTTCCAAAGCCGCCGCCGCCGCCTCTAACGTCTCTTCTGTACTGCCGAGCAAACCCACAGGCACATCCATCGACGCAGCCAAATCAGCCAAGGGCGCAATCAGATCCGACCCCGGCAACAAAGACACTGGTCGCCGCGACAACCGCGACAACCAAACAATTGGGTTCCCGTCTGCAGTCACATGGCTTTGCGCAAGATACGCCGCGCGAAAGGTCGCATCATCGCGCAGTTTGACCACATGATCCAGGTTCAGCGTCGCCAAACTAAACCCTCGCCCGTCAGCAAAATGGTCGCGCAAATCTGCCAGCAGACCCTCAAGCGACGGCACATTGACCGCTATATTCGTTCCCTTTTCAGGCGGGACCCAAGCGACATCCGTGCTGTCCTTCGTCATGCGATCACTCATGAAATCAACGCACGCTTTTCGATCAGATGGCCATAAAGCGTTGTCAAAATACTGACCCCCAGCATGATCACCAGCCATTGAGTGAACAAATCAACGGCCACCCCAAAAACCCACCCTACCGCATACATCGGATCCGAAAGAAAAACCGCCGCTGAATTGATAACCATCAGCAAGAACGCAACTTGAAAAATTGTGCCTGACAAAGGCGCTGACGCCGCCCATGCCTGCCTTATGCTGATCGGCTGACCAACTGCCACCGACGGTAGCGCAAGCCCAATGCGCAGCCAAACGTATGTCATGACAGCGCTGGCGATCAGCATGATGATGTTGCCGATCAGCTCAAGCCCAGATTCGAAAAAGGGAACAAGCAGGAAACTGGAAATCAAGAGCACTGGTATCGACACCACAAGCAGAACGAGCGCATAAAGAAGGCTTCTTAGCAGATAGGGCAAAATGGGACGGTCAGAAACTGCAGGCACAACACCGCTGTATTCTTCCAAAAGAATAAACCGATGCCACGACACAGCCACCCAGGAAAACACAAACAAAAACAGCGCAATCAAGCCAAGGATTGCAAGCAAATCAGCGGCGCTCGCAGCCGGACCAATCAATTCCTCGTCTAGACCCCGGCCCATCTGTTCAAGCCTATCATCCCACGCCAACATCACCAAAAGGAAAGCGCCCACCAACACCCCAAACGGCACCAGCGACACCCGCAACGCCTGCCCAAAATTGCCAAAGATCATTGAAAATGCATGCCGAATGATTTGGAACGCCATGATTACCTCGTTGAATCCTATAGATGTCCGGGTTGCACGCACATGACTTCCCGTCAACCGCCTTGCCTTGCCCCTGTGACTGAAAACAGCTATCGCGCCATCAAAGACACATCTGATGCAAAGGCATACCCATGACCGCCCCGAAGAAAGTTGTTCTGGCCTATTCCGGTGGCCTTGATACCTCAATCATCCTCAAGTGGTTGCAGACCGAATATGGCTGCGAAGTTGTCACCTTTACAGCCGATCTTGGCCAGGGTGAAGAACTGGAACCCGCCCGCAAAAAGGCCGAGATGATGGGTGCCACGGGTATCTATATCGAGGATTTGCGCGAGGAATTCGTCCGCGACTTCGTCTTTCCGATGTTCCGCGCCAATGCACTCTATGAAGGGCTCTATCTACTGGGCACTTCCATCGCGCGGCCTTTGATCTCAAAGCGTCTCGTTGAAATCGCCGCCGCCGAAGGCGCCGATGCTGTGTCCCATGGCGCAACCGGAAAGGGCAATGACCAGATCCGCTTTGAACTGGCGGCCTATGCGTTCAACCCAGAAATCAAGGTGGTGGCCCCCTGGCGCGAATGGGATCTGGGCAGCCGGACCAAGCTGATCGACTTTGCCGAAAAACACCAAATCCCCATCGCCAAGGACAAGCGTGGTGAGGCCCCTTTCAGCGTTGATGCGAACCTGCTGCACACCTCGTCCGAGGGCAAGATCCTCGAAGACCCGGCAGAGGAGGCACCCGAACACGTCTACCAGCGCACCGTCGCGCCCGAAGCGGCCCCCGATACGCCCGAAATGGTGGAAATCACCTTTGAACGTGGCGATGCGGTCGCCATCAATGGCGAACGGATGTCCCCTGCGACGGTGTTGACCAAACTGAACGAACTGGGCGGCAAACACGGCGTGGGGCGGCTTGATCTGGTCGAAAACCGGTTTATCGGCACGAAATCCCGCGGCATCTATGAAACCCCCGGTGGGACTGTGCTGCTAGAGGCGCATCGCGGGATCGAGCAGATTACGCTGGATGCGGGCGCGGGCCATCTGAAAGATAGCATCATGCCCCGTTATGCAGAGCTGATTTATAACGGCTTCTGGTTCTCGCCCGAACGGGAAATGCTGCAGGCGCTAATCGACAAATCCCAGGAACATGTCGACGGCACTGTCCGCGTGAAGCTGTACAAAGGGTCCTGCACCACGGTCGCCCGCTGGTCTGACAAGACGCTTTATTCCGAAGAACATGTGACGTTCGAGGATGACATGGGCGCCTACGACCAGTCCGACGCGCAAGGGTTCATCCAGCTCAATGCACTGCGGCTGAAACTATTGGCGGCCCGGAACCGCAAGAGCTGATGCCGACAGAGCTACGCCCGATCACGTTGCAGGATGTCCGTCATCTGCACGGGGTAACGGTGCAGCCAGAGCAAGACAGGTTCATTGCCCCCAATGCGGTGACGATTGCACAGACCCGGTTTGAAACCGGGGCCTACGACTTTTGCATTTGGGACGGAGAGACGCGCGTGGGCCTGCTGGCCTTGATCGATATGGCCGAGCATGAGGACCGGTCCGAGATTGACGCACCGGACGCCGTTTACATCTGGCGTCTGCTGATCGGAACCGCGTTCCAGGGCAAGGGCCATGGGACTGCGGCGATCCGCTTTGCCGAAGATTGGGCGCGCACACGGGGCCGCCCCCGGATGCAGATACAGGCGGTCGAGGATAACGCCGCCGCCATCCGCCTTTACCAACATCTGGGCTATGAGCTGACAGGCAAACGTGAAGGCGAAGAGGTGCAGTTGGAAAAACTGCTGTAACGCCCCAGCGTCACTGTTGTTCGATGCCTGTGTCGCCCGTACCGATAGCCGCAACGAATGGAGGATCGGTGTGACACTTTCAGAAATCGCAGAGCGGATGCAGCGCGGGCTGTCCAAACACAGCTTTGAGGGCAGCCTAAAGTTTGATTGCGGCACGGATGGCGTGATCGTTCTGGCGGACAATGCCGTCGGCCGCGAGGATCAAGATACCGCCTGCACCATTCGCATAACTTCAGATAATTTGGCCAAACTGATCAGCGGAAAGCTGAACCCCATGACCGGGGTAATGATGGGAAAACTCAAGGTTTCGGGCGACGCAAAGGTTGCGATGAAACTGGGTGAGTTGCTGAAAGCCTAAAGCTTTTTTACCGCCATGGCGTCATAGTGCGGCAGGGCCTTTGCCAATAGGGCTTCATGTCCGGCAACATCGGGCAGTGGCCCCTCTGCTCCGGCAAACCCAGTGCTTTGATGTACGGCGCCATACCAATGGGCAGCCCATGCGCCATCCTCAGCCCGGGGTCCGGCAGACCAGGATAGCATCGCCGGGTCAAAGGCAAGACCTATCGTACCACATAACTTTTCCAGCATATCCGCAGGATCGGCCCGGATGTCGGCGCTGTCAATCACGATGCCGCCCAGCGCCTTATGGACCCGGCTCTGGGCCGCAAAACCGATATCGTCCATCCCCATCTGATCGCGCTTAGCCCCATAGCTGGCGATCACCCGGGCGGGATGGCGGATGAGGTGGATGTTCACACACGCCTCTGCCCAATCCAGCGGGAAACCATCCACCATATGATGCGGCATATGCTTCATGTAGAAATGCGGTTTTCCCTTTGGGATCGGACCGGCACAGCGGGCAGCGACCTTGTCTGGGTCGGTTTCATGTGCTGCCAATGACGCTTCTCGCATCGGGTGATCTGCGCCGGTGGCGGCCAGGTAAGGGGCGTAAAAGGGCTCATCCCAGATGGCGAAATCCGCCATGATGTATGCTTTCGGCAATCGGGCGGATTTCG
>JBCBGX010000015.1:0-25034 GCA_038526325.1 Pseudomonadota bacterium
ACGGTGGTCAAGTGATCGGCCCAATCAGAAAGCAATGGCTTTTCCCCAGGCAACGCAGGCAATTCGCCCTTCAGGAAATCCCGAAACGACATGCCCAACGCATCGATATATTTCCCGTCGCGATAGACAAAATACATCGGCACATCCAGCACCCATTCGACCCAAGCCTCAAACCCGAAGCCGTCTTCGAACACAAAAGGCAACATGCCGGTCCGCGATGCATCCAGATCACGCCAAATGCGGCTGCGCCAGGATTTGTGCCCGTTCACCTGACCTTCAAAAAAAGGCGAATTCGCAAACAGGGCAACGGCGACAGGTTGCAGGGCCAAGGCTACGCGCATTTTCTGAACCATGTCGGCCTCGGACCCGAAGTCTAGGTTCACCTGCACAGTGCAGGTTCTGCGCATCATCGCGGTCCCCATTGTGCCGACCTTTTGCATGTAATCGTTCATGAGCTTGTAACGCCCCTTGGGCATCAGTGGCATTTGCTCATGCGCCCACTCGGGTGCCGCACCTAGGCCGATGAACTTCACGCCGATCTCATCTGACACCGCTTTGACCTCGGCCAGATGGGTGTTCACCTCGTCACACGTCTGGTGAATGGTCTCCAGGGGTGCGCCAGACAATTCCAACGCGCCGCCAGGCTCTAGACTGACATTGGCGCCATCCTTGACCAGGCCAATAATCTTGCCGTCTTCCTCGATCCGGTCCCAGCCAAAGCGAGCTTCCAGCCCTTCCAGCACCGCCTTGATCGATCTTGCGCCGTCATAAGGCAGAGGCTTCAGTGTATCCTGACAAAATCCAAATTTCTCGTGCTCTGTTCCGATCCGCCAATCTTCCGTGGGTTTACAACCTTTGGCGAGCAATTCGACCAATTGCTCATAGCGTTCAATAGGGCCACCGCCGGATTGAGGGATTGACATTGCGCGTGGCTCCGTAGCTGCAGATGCTCAAACCATTGACCTGCCCCAAGGGCGGGGTCAATGCAAGAGCGGCTTGGTCTTCGACCAGACGGTCACCCGCGCATCAGGTGTGCGTGAAAGCACGTCAAGCACGGTTTCAGTTTTGATCCCAGGCAAAGCGGCAAAGACATCAAAAAGCAGTTCCGCCCCTTTGGCGTTGATTGGAATGGCGATGCGCTGCCCTTCAATACCGGTCAAAATCCAGCTTGGGTCCGGGTGACTGCGGGGATCAAGTTCCAACTTCGATAGATCGTCAACATCCATCACGCCGCCATCCAAGGGACCGAAATAGGCAAGGCGTCGTTCGCGCACCTGCACAACCCCTGGCCCATCGCCATCTTGGGCGAACCGCGCACGCTGAAACCCGGCCACCGCCCAGCCGAGGCCAATCGCAATAAAGATATACCCCAGCCACACCGTAATCCCGGCACCGCCCAAGGCCCACCACAGGCCCAGCAGCATCACCGCACTCGCAAAAAAAACTTCGCGCCAGCGCCAAAGGAATGCGCGCACTTCAGGGCGAAAGAAATCAGCCATGGACCACCTGCGGTTCGTCATAAACAAGGATAGTAAATGTTCCGATAGGCCGAAAACCAATCGCTTCATAGGCCCTGCTGGCTTGCGGTGAGGCGGCCGATAATACCGCCCGGGTCACAGCCTGCTCGCGCGCCTCGCTCAGGTGCATGGCCACCGCGCGGCGGGCCAATCCGCGCGAACGCAAGTCGGGCGGCGTATAGACACCGCCGATCTGAACCGTATCCGACAGGGTCGCGTTAAACCCTGTCATCGCAACAGGTTGCCCCGCCTTATACAAGACCCGATGCGTATCCGCTTCCACGTAACCGTCAATATCCCGAATTGCTGAGGCATGGTAATCCTCAGCCCGCATTGTCAGCGCTTCCTCGCGAAAGGCTGCACGCCAATTCACCACAATATCACGCGGCGCGTTGCCAAGTGGGACAAGCGAAAAGCCAGCGACATCAGGCATAACAAGGTCCTTCAACTGTATCTCGTAATGCGGCTCTTCTTCGTTCATCGGCGGGTCGGAGGGCAGACCAAGTGCTGCGTGCAATGCAGACACCTGCGCTCCGTAGCCAAGGATGCCCTTGACACCGCCCCCAGCCAAAACCACCCGCACCTTGGCCCATGGCCCCGTCGGGCATTGTGGGAACACCACGCCCTCCTCGGTCACAGTCAGCACATCCGTCAGCGCGCCCGCCTCCCAGCGGCACCAAAAGCGGACAGAGCGGGGATGCCCGCCCGCCATGCCATAACGGCGCAGGTTCGACAGCGGAAACATGGAGGTCGCGATATGCTGCTTCAGAAACGCCTCAATCTCGGGCCGGTCAGCTTCGGTGGCAAGGATCATGCTGCGTCCTTAAACAAGATCAGCGTCCAGGTGCCGACGCGCTCAAACCCTACGGCCTGATAGGCCCGCGCCGCCGCTGCACTGGCCGAAAACAACGTTGCTTGTGTGACACCTTGCGTCGCTACTTCAGCCAAATGCAGTGCCACCGCCCGCCGCGCATGGCCCCGCCCGCGCAGGTCGGGCGGCGTGTACACCCCGCCCAATTGTACGATATCCGGCAAGCGCGCGTTAAAGCCAGTCATCGCAAGCGGCGTCGCCCCATCCATCAACACCTTGTGGCTTTGGTTCGCGCAATATCGGGCATAGGTCCGGTCCACCCGCGCATCCAGCCCTACCAAGGTGGAATTCAAGGTGTTGCGATCATAGTCCCAGATCCAGGATTTGATCACCGCTTCGGGTGCTTTGGCGAGTGGCAACAGCACGCCTTTGCCCTGCGGCACATGCAGGTCGGATAGGTTGAGCAGAAACTGCGGTTCATCGTCATCAAAACCACGAGGCAAATTGGCAAGGCCATGCCGTTCTAACCCACGCACATCGTCCCTAGGGCCTGCCATGCCGCTGGGGATGACGCCATCAAGGCACAAAGCAGCATCGGCAAATCGGCCAGAGGGCAAAAGCGGCATCACCATCCCACCGTCCGTGACCGTCAACACATCCGTGATCTTACCTGCGGCGCGGTCGATCCAGAAGCGCACGGCATAGTGATGACCACCCGCCATCCCAAACTGTGCAAGATTACTAAGCGGGAACATGGCCTTGTGGACATGCGCCTTCAAAAACGCCTCAATCTGCGCTCGGTCAGCCTCGGTGGCGGGGATCATCGGGGGTGCTCCTCATCCAGCGGGTGCCAGCCCGGCGCGTCTTGCGTCATTTCAGGCTCGCTGTAAGGAGCAGGTTTGAATTGCGGATCCATGTTGGTGAAATCGCGGATCAGTTCCAAGTTCTTACCCCGCCGGCGATAAAACACTCCCTTTACCGTTTCATACAGGTCCATCGCTTTGTCGTGTGACAAAGCCAAGCCGTCGAACAACTTATCGCGCAACGCCCGCGACAGAGGTGCAGGCTGACCAATTAGCAAGCGCAAACCGCTGCAGCAGGTTCGGGTCGCTTCACCTCGCACAATTTGTGTCAAGCGGGGTGCTTTTCCGATGATATCGTCGGTCAGCATGTCGCCTTCAATGATATATTGGTGGTTACTCCGAAAGCATCCGCCAAGCTGCCAGATAACACCCCGCGGAAACAACGCCAAAGCCGTAAACAAGGGCGGGCGGCTGATCACCGTGTCGCTTTCGCTTGCCGCCCAGCGCCCATCGGCATTTGTTACAAAGTAAAGAAAATGCCGGCCATCCGGGGAAAGGCCGCAATAGTCCGGCTGGACATGGTTCTTGATCCACTGGCCTTCGAAAAAGCTGTTGGTCTCGCGGTCCCAGAAAACCAGATTGTAAAGCTTATCCTTGGCGCGCCGCAGAATCAGCGCACCGCTGTTCTCGGTCGCAAAGAAAAGATGCAGTCGCACCTTAGGCTGGGTGTTCATTGCCAATCCCCTAGGGCCTGTTGCCAAACGGTCATGGCCGCGACCGCTGCTGTATCAGCCCGCAGAATCCGCGGGCCGAGCGATACAGGATGTGCAAACTCCAAGTCCTGCAACATCCCGCGCTCTTGCGGGGAAAAGCCCCCTTCCGGGCCGATCAGGATGGCCCATGGGCCAGCGAGATCGCTCGGCAGAGCGGCCGAGCGACCCGCCATCGCCTCATCACAGAACATCAATTGCCGCCCCTTTGGCCAATCGGCCAAAATCCGGTCCAGCCGCATCAGATCATCCACCGGTGGCACAAATGTCCCGCCGCATTGCTCTGCCGCTTCAATCGCATGGGCCTGCAGCTTGTCCTGACGAATGCGATTGGCCTTTTGGGTGTAGTCTGTTTGCCCAGGCATCACCCGGGAGGCTCCCATCTCAACCGCTTTTTCCACGATGAAGGCCGTGCGTTCCTTGCGAATGGGCGCGAAGATCAGCCACATGTCAGGCGGCATGCGCAAAGGTGCCGTCTGGGTCTGGCAGACCAACACGCCACGTTTCTTGCCCGCCTCGGCCACCGCGGCATCCCATTCGCCATCCGCGCCGTTGATCAACGACAAAATTGCGCCCTCGCCTAAGCGCATCACACCAAAAAGGTAATGCACCTGATCCCGCGACAGTGGAACCGATTGCCCTTCCCCCAGTGGGTGATCTACATAAAGCCGAACCTTGGATGCCATGAGGCGGACCATATGACCGACGATGCGCGGATGCCAGAGCCCACCGATGCCGTCGCTGACGCAGCGCCCGGAAATTGGGTCGACCGATACGCACCCATCGGCACCCGGCCTTATCTGCGTCTTAGCCGGGCGGATCGACCGATCGGTACCTGGCTGCTTTATGCCCCGTGCCTTTGGGGACTGTCACTTGCCCTTCTGGCGACCGATGCGTTTTCTAGCGCCGATCTCTGGATCATTGCCGGGTGCGGGGTTGGAGCATTCTTGATGCGAGGCGCAGGGTGCACCTGGAACGACATCGCCGATCGTAACATCGACGGCGCGGTCGAACGCACCCGATCACGGCCCCTTCCGGCAGGGCAAGTCAGTCTACGCAGCGCGGTCATCTGGATGGTCGCGCAATCCCTGCTGGCATTTTTCATTTTGATCACTTTCGCACCTGCGGCAATCGTCCTGGGTATCCTCGCGCTCTTGCCAGTCGCGATCTACCCGTTCGCAAAACGCTTCACCT
This sequence comes from Pseudomonadota bacterium, assembly GCA_038526325.1. GTDB lineage: Bacteria > Pseudomonadota > Alphaproteobacteria > Rhodobacterales > Rhodobacteraceae > Yoonia. Next base: position 5,096 of record JBCBGX010000015.1, read on the forward strand.
GGTGGCCCCAGGCCTTTTTGGGGTTGGCCTTCAATTGGGGCGCGCTTCTGGCTTGGGCCGCACATACCAACAGCGTTGGCCCGGTACCCATCGTGCTTTATTTTGCGGGTATCGCGTGGACATTGTTCTACGATACCATTTACGCCCATCAAGATGTCGAAGACGATGCCTTGATTGGTGTGAAATCCACAGCTCGACTATTTGAAGACCGGTCGCGTGAATGGCTACGATTGTTCCTGACGCTCACAATTATACTGTTTGGCCTGGCGGTTGTGCTGTCTGCGAGCGACCGGTCGATCCTATCCCTTGTCATCGCCATTGGAGGGCCCTGGGCGCTTGGCTGGCACCTGACATGGCAACTGGGCAAATTTGATCCGAACGACCAAGACACGCTGCTTAAGATCTTTCGATCAAACCGCGACGCAGGGCTCATTCCTTTGCCGTTTTTTGCCCTAGCCTTTCTGGTATGATTGAACACCGGCTCCGTCAGGCCTATGCAAGACAAAAGTAGACTTGGGATAATATGCGTCTTTCCGCCCTTTTTACACGTCTTATCGTCTTTGCGGCTGCAGCCTTTTTCTCGGTCGCCGCGGCTCGAACAACTGTATCGATCGTTGAAGAGAGATCAGTGATTGCAGTTCAGGAAACCCTTGTAGATCAAGGCTATGAGTGGGCGTCAGTCCTGGGCGACGGTCTGCAAATCATCCTGGAAGGCATGGCGCCGAATGAAGCTGTGCGCTTTCGTGCGATTTCTGCGGCTGGTGGGATGGTTGATGCCAGCCGCGTGATCGACAACCTGTCAGTCTCCGATTCGGCCGTCATTGCTCCGCCCCAATTCGCCATCGAAATTCTGCGCAACAATAGCGGTGTGTCGCTCATTGGCCTCATACCCAGTGCGACCGATAGAGAAGCCCTGGCAGCGCGTATTCAGCAGATCGCAGACGATCAACCGGTGACCGACTTGCTTGAAGTTGGCGATTATCCCACACCTGCGACTTGGCCGGCGGCGCTCAATTATTCGTTGCGGGCGCTTGAAATTTTGCCGAAGTCGAAAATCTCGGTCAAGGCAAACAGCGTGATTATAAACGCGCTTTCCGAGAGCCCCGAGGAAAAGCACGAGCTTGAGACAGCCTTGGCGCGAAATACACCTGAGAACGTTCTCACATCCGTAGAAATCAGCGCGCCACGACCCTTAATTTCACCCTTCACCACCCGGTTCATCCTCGATGAAGAGGGCCCGCGCTTTGACGCTTGCGCTGCAGATAACGAAGCAGCGGCAAACGCAATCCTCGCCGCGGCAACCGAAATCGGGTTCTCGGGGCAGGCAAATTGCACGCTTGCGCTCGGTGCACCGTCCCGCACATGGGGGGACGCTGTTGCCATGTCCATTTCTGCAGTTGGTGACATGCAAGGCGGCACCATAACCATTGCCGACACCGACATCAGCCTGATCGCACCTATCGGAACCGATCAGAATGTGTTTGATGACGCTGTCGGGAAACTTGCCAACGCGTTGCCCGATGCCTTTGCACTTCGTGCAGAATTGCCAGAGCTGCCCGCAGATACGGGCCAGGAGTCCCCGCAATTTACAGCGACACTTAGCCCAGAAGGTGTGGTTCAAGTTCGAGGTCGTGTCCCGGATGAGGTCACCAACACCGTGGTTAAGAACTTCGCCAACGCGCGGTTCAGCGGCCGCGATATTACGATGGGCACGCGCGTGGTTGAAGGGTTGCCATCCGGATGGTCAATCCGAGTACTTGCAGGGATAGAAGCCCTGTCAGAGCTTTCAAATGGTGCGATTGTTGTAACGCCAGACACATTCACCGTGCGTGGCAATACCGGTAACGAAGAAGCCAGCGCCGAGATCTCAAGACTTTTGATCGAGAAACTCGGCCAAGGTGCTGATTTTGAGATTGACGTAACTTATGTGGAAGAGCTCGACCCAATTGCAGGTTTGCCGACACCAGAGGAATGCGTTGAACAAATCAAGGTCGTCACTGAAAACCGCAAGATCACATTCGACCCAGGCTCGGCTGATCTGACGGCTGCAACCCAACCGGTCGTTGATGATATCGCCGAGATTTTGCAAAAGTGTGGCGATCTGCGCATACGTGTCGCAGGATACACTGACAGCCAGGGGCGAGAAGTCATGAACCAGCAGCTGTCGCAGGACCGAGCTGATGCCGTACTGACCGCTTTGCGTGCTCGTCGAGTCCCTGTATCCACATTTGAAGCGATCGGCTATGGTGAAGACAATCCGATCGCCAGCAACGATACGGAAGAAGGACGCGAAGCCAACCGCCGGATCGAATTCAGCCTGATCGTTCCGGAACCCGCACCAGAGGACACAAACGCGCTCGACGAATTGGCAGACGAAGCTGCTGCAGCGCCGGAGCCCGATGATACGGCCCCCGAAGAGACAAACGAGACTGAGAACGAATAGCAAAGGTCAAAACGTTGAACAGAACAGAATTCATCATCGCCACTGCTGTGATCCTGTTTGTGGCCTTCGTGCTTGGTTGGTTTGCAAGCTGGCTGGTCAATAGGTTTACAAGTGTCACAAAGGCAGAAGTGGGGGAGTTAGACAAAATGGCTCAGGCCCTTCATGAAGCTGAAGAAACCCGCGACCAGGCAATTACTTACCTGCAACAGCGCGAGGCAGAAATGACCAACCAGCTTAGCCAGACTGAGGCCGAATTGCGCGCCGCAATGGATGGGTTGCGCGAAGCACGACAAGAAGCTGAAGAACTTCGCGCCCATGTGGAACAGCAGCGGGCGAGCTAACACTTGCCGAATTGAGCGGGGAGCTCTCACTTCGGGACGTTTCCATCAAAGATACATCGGCGGCAGATTATGACCTGAAGATCGGATCAATCGGGCGAGGAAATTGTCGTTCAGATCGCTTACAAGGTTCCGCACTTGCGCTTGAGCTGATGCTTCCAACGGACAGATTCACCCATCACAGAAGACCAGCCTTTTTTGGATGACGTTGCGGGTTGAATATCAGAATGATCCGCACCCTTAGAGAAACATCCAGCCCCGGAGATGTTCCATGAGCGATGGTTTGGCAACTACGGCTGACGCGCGCGATCTATGGTCATCTTTATGGCAACGTTCTTGCATATATTAGGATCATCGGCTCATGCAAGAAATCCGTTAGGACGTCACGGGTCAAAAGCAGACCCACCTCAAACGATCCAACCTTGGGTTTGCATCCGGTCGTCCTTCCCGCTAGCCAAGGCGAGAAGGAGCCCGCCATGACCCCCATAGACCCCGTTGTTCTTACGGCCGACCTGGTACGTTGCCCGTCGATTACGCCAGAAGAGGGCGGCGCGTTAGTCTTGCTAGAAGACCTTCTAGCAAAAGCAGGCTTCGCCTGTACCCGCGTCGATCAGGGTGGGATTGCAAATCTCTTTGCGCGATGGGGACGACAAGGGGCAAATCGCACATTCGGCTTCAATGGGCACACAGATGTCGTGCCACTCGGGGATGAAGTGGCCTGGACAATGCCGCCGTTCGGAGCAGAGATCAAAGATGGCTTCCTTTATGGGCGCGGGGCGACGGACATGAAGTCCGGCGTCGCGGCCTTTGCTACCGCGGCAATTGATTTTGTGACGGAAACGCCCCCTGATGGCGCGATTGTGCTGGCAATCACAGGAGATGAAGAAGCCGATGCCTTACACGGCACCACCGCCCTGCTTGATTGGATGGCCAAACATAAAGAGACCATGTCGGTTTGTTTGGTGGGCGAACCCACAAGCCCGAATGTGATGGGCGAGGCAATGAAAATCGGGCGGCGAGGATCGATGACGGCATTTTTCACTGTAACAGGTGTTCAAGGGCATTCGGCCTATCCTCATCGGGCGAAGAACCCGATGCCTGCAATGGTGCGGTTGATGGATAGGCTTTCCTCGCACGAACTCGATCAAGGCACGGATCATTTTGATCCTTCATCCTTGCAGGTGCTAACCATCGATACCGGAAATCCGGCGACAAATGTTATCCCGGCGCAGACACGTGCAACACTCAATATCCGGTTTAACGATCAACACTCTGGGGCGTCCCTCACGGCCTGGATGCAGGAAGAAGCCGACAAGATCGCGGCAGAATTTCAAGTACGGGTTGAGATGCGAGTAAAAATTTCAGGTGAAAGTTTTGTGACCCCGCCTGGGGATTTGTCTAACCTTGTGGCCGATGCAGTCACCGCAGAAACCGGGCGCAGGCCGGAACTATCAACCTCTGGCGGGACATCTGATGCGCGATTTGTCAAAGATCACTGTCCTGTCGTGGAATTCGGCCTGGTCGGCAAAACAATGCATCAAGTGGATGAGCGCGTAGCGGTAGAGCAAGTGCATCAGCTCAAAGCGATCTACAAACGGATCCTGACAGAGTATTTTGCATGATTTCGGTGGCAGAGGATTACGCGCGCTGCATCGCATTGCGCCGCAAAGTATTCATCGAAGAACAAGGGATAGCCGAGACGGATGAGATTGACGATCTGGATGATCAAGCTGTTCATCTGCTTGCCACCGTAGATGGGTCCCCAGTTGGGACCGCGCGGATTTTGATCGACGGCGATATCGGCAAGATCGGTCGGATCTGCGTTCTACCGGCTCAGCGCGGCACGGGTCTTGGAAAAGAACTCGTGCTTGCCGCCATCGCGCATATGCGCGGGGTCCCAAGTGTCAAAACTGCGAAATTGGGTGCACAGGATCATGCGATTGGCTTTTACGCGAAACTTGGATTTACGGCTATCGGTGACTTTTACGATGATGCAGGCATTCCGCATCGCGACATGGTCAGGTCCCTGTAAGCAGACCCATTAGCGGGTCTGCACAAAAAGCCTATGAAGGCTTTTGTCCAATTCCTTCTGAGCAATTGGCGTGTTAGGCCGAAGCCATGACACGCATCCCATCGAAATCCGAAATCCTGGCTTGGATTTCTGAAAACCCCAACAAGACCGCGAAACGCGATATCGCTAAAGCCTTTGGCATCAAAGGGGCTGCGCGGATCGATCTGAAACGTCTGTTGCGCGAACTTCAAGATGAAGGGAAGCTTGCCAAGCGTCGCTCTTCCTACCGCGACGCTGAAAGCCTACCACCGGTCGCAGTCCTGGAGGTTGTGGGCGCTGATGCCGATGGCGATCTGTTTGCCCGCCCGCTTGAATGGACAGGCCAAGGTGCGGAACCCCGTGTTCTTATGATGCTGCGGTCAAGTGATCCCGCCTTGGGGCCCGGTGACCGTATCCTGGGCCGTCTGACCGTCGACGCAACCGAAGCCTACAGCCACACCGCCCGCATGATCCGCCGCATCGGTACAAACCCTCAGCGGATCCTGGGCGTCTTTCGCGCTGGATCCGAGGGCGGGCGTGTCCTGCCTATTGATAAGGGATCCGACAAACAATGGACAGTTGCGGCGGGCGCTACAACTGGGGCAAAAGATGGGGAGCTGGTAGAGGCAGAGCAAGCCGGACCAAAAGGGCGAATGGGACTGCCAAAGGCTCGGATTGTCGCCCGGTTGGGCGACCCGACAGTGCCAAGAGCGGTGTCATTGATCGCTATCCATCAGCACAACATCCCAGACTATTTCCCCGATGAGGTCGTTGCCGAAGCTGATGCCGCAACACCCGCCGACCTGGGCAAACGCAAAGATCTCCGCGAGCTACCTCTTGTCACGATCGATCCGTGGGATGCCCGCGACCATGACGATGCCTGCTATGTCGAAGCTGACACCGATCCGAAAAACAAAGGCGGCTTTGTCATTTGGGTCGCCATCGCAGATGTCGCTCATTACGTCCCCCCCGGTTCAGAATTGGACCGCGAGGCGCGCAAACGTGGCAATTCAACCTATTTTCCGGATCGTGTCGTGCCAATGCTGCCAGATCGCCTTTCAGGGGATTTGTGCTCGCTGCATGAGGGTGTCGAAAGAGCCTGTCTTGCCGTGTCCATGCGGATCGATGCCAAAGGCAATAAGCTCGATCATCAGTTCCATCGAGGGCTTATGAAATCGGTCGCGTCGCTCAACTATGAAGAGGTCCAGGCAGCCGTCGACGGGGCCCCAAGTGACCGGGTTGCCCCAATGATGGGTAACATCATACGCCCGCTCTATGCCGCCTTTCAGGCCCTGATGACAGCCCGTAGGGTGCGACAACCGCTGGAGCTGGACTTGCCGGAACGGCAAATTGTATTGGATGACAGCGGCAAGGTCGTGTCTGTGAAATACAAAGACCGGCTCGACGCCCATCGGCTGATTGAAGAATTCATGGTGCTCGCCAATGTTGCTGCAGCCGAAACATTGATTGCCAAAAAATCTCCTCTGCTCTTCCGCGTGCACGAAGAGCCTAGCCCCGAAAAGCTGGAGGCGTTGCGCGAGGTAGCGCAAGCCTCTGGCCTCGTGCTGGCCAAAGGACAGGTTCTGAAAACCGCCCACCTGAACAAGCTGCTGATCGGCGCTGCAGGCACCGAAAATGACGAACTGACTAACATGGCGACCCTAAGGTCCATGACGCAGGCCTACTACAATCCAGAGAATTTTGGGCATTTCGGGCTCGCGTTGCGAGCCTATGCACATTTCACCTCGCCTATTCGTCGCTATGCGGATTTGATTGTCCATCGCTCTCTGATTTCTGCCCATGGGTGGGGCAATGACGGGCTAAACCCTTGGGACATTGAGCATCTGGCAGAGACAGCAAAACAAATCAGCGATACAGAGCGTCGGTCCATGACAGCCGAGCGCGATACGACAGACCGGTACTTGGCCGCGTTCTTGTCGGACCGCGTTGGTACCGAACTAACCGGCCGGATTAGCAGCATCGCCAAGTTTGGGGTCTTTGTGAAACTGGATGAGACCGGGGCGGACGCCATGATCCCGATCAGAACATTAGGCCGCGAATATTTTGACTATGATGCCGAAAGCCAGACTTTGATGGGGTCTGATACCGGCACCCTTATCAGTCTGGGCCTGCGTGTAACGGTCAAACTGGCCGAGGCCGCCCCCACAACAGGTGGGTTGATCGTAGAGTTGCTGACCCTCGAAGATCAGGCGATACCACGTGGCCCGGCCCAAAATCGCGGGAAACCCACCCGACGCAAAAGGACCCAATCCCGCAACAAAGCGGCGAAAACAGCGCGAAAGGTGAAGCGTCGGCGCAAATGAGGGCAGATGCCCTAAACAGGTGCGGCCAGTGACACGATTGTGCCCCATTCGGAGTTAACTTCATCCGCAGTGACGCTTCAAATGATAGGTCAGTGCATGATAAATCAAAAGACGCAACCGCAATGGTACGATGTCGTCGGGGGATGCGAAGACTACCGCGCGGTTCCCTTCGATCTGATTGGCACCGGGAAACATGTCGGCATAGGTACTGATGATATCCGTCGCACAATGCGCGAAAAGAGCCGCGCCACCCTGCTTCGGCACCCCGATCCGCAGGGTTGACCCTGACTTGGTTTCAGGCGTCAGATAAGACGGCTGGGCCCATTTTAGCGTTTCCTTGATCTGTCCTACCTCAGGCGTATCCCAGGCGACGCTAAAGATCAGGTCTCGCAGGATCATGGCCATCTTGTAGGAATCATCGGGAAATGCCTCGTAAGCGGCCCTTACTTTGTCGTCGGCAAAGGGGCGCATCACGCTGGGGCCAGCCCGTCTGCAACGCGACTTGCATAGTCCGTTAACACAGTATCTTTCGATACTCTTTCGCTCAAAGCCGTTGGTAAAGGTGAGGCGAGCATTGCCCCCAGCATAGCCGCGACTGAATAGTCAGGCAGGCTGATCTCGTCCCCCATCAGATAGTTGTGATGTTTTAGACGCGTACTGATCGCTCGCAGATCAGGCTCTATTTTCTTGATCCGCTCGTCATCGCTGAGGCGCCCCAGACCTTGTGCCTGCATACCCTTCAAAAGGCCTTTGCGGATGGTGCCGGTCACAGGTCTGCGCAAGAGCTTCGGAACCTCAGAAAAGTAGTTTTCACGTATGATAGGCCAAATTTGATCATTGCCCCAGCGGTCTAGGACGATATGGAAATACATGTGCTCCTCGGCCATCCGGATAAACGCATGCCCTATTGTTCGGTCCGACACTTTGCCCCAAAAATCCGCGCCCAGTCCTTCAAGATAGGCTTGAATTTCATGGCTGTCGCCGATGATCCCGCTGGGTGTTTTTATCGCTGGTAGTTTTGCGTGTGGAAATTTGCGCGGGTCATTGCAATCTTCGCGCTGCCAATCGACACCCGCGGCTTGCATTAGCCAAATTGCTTTGACGCAGAACGGACTAAAACTCAGTTGGCCGAAACCGGCCGGATACGTGACAAGTGTGATCATTGGGAACTCCTGTAGCTTGAATTCTTTATGCACATAACTACTGACAGTTATTGGCAGGAATGGTATGCACAAGACATGTCCCGAACTGCCCGGCTGTTCCAGTTGATGCAATCGCTGCGTCGTCACACACCACCCGTCACTGCCCAGCAATTGGCAGAAGACACTGGCGTGTCATTGCGAACGCTCTACCGCGATATCGAAGAATTGCGTGGGCTTGGGGCCATAATCGATGGAACAGCAGGCTACGGCTATGCACTGACCGAGGACGCTGCCCTGCCTCCTCTGATGTTCGATGACGAAGAGATCGAAGCAATCGTTTTGGGCCTGCGCGAGGTTCAAGCAGTGGCCGACCCGCAGCTTGCGAAGGCTGCGGATAACGCGTTGTCGAAGCTTCAGGCGCGTCTACCTGCAAGGCAGGCGCACAGGCTTCAATATGCCGTCCTGCACGCTGATCGGATCGTCCCGCCCCCCATGCCTGGTGTGGATGTGCGCGCCCTGCGTCAGGCCACTTGGGACGAGCGCACGATCAAAATGGATTACATCGACGCAGAAGGTCACGCCACGACACGACGGGCTGATCCACTAAGCATCGTTTTTCTCAAAGAGACCCATAACCTGATCGCGTATTGCCATTTGCGACAAGCCTACCGCAATTTCCGCCTTGACCGGATGAAGAACCTCACCGTCACAGAGGATAGTTTCCGCCCCCGCCGCGTATCTATGCTGCGCGAAGCGATAGCAGTGCTCTCCGACTGTTGGCCAAGACCGTCTGTGATGGTGGCAAAAAGCCGCGATTTTGCAGAGAGTTGATTTTCCGCCCAAGCGAATTGCGCTAGGGTTGACGCAAAATAATAACTTGGAGGTGGCAATGAAACGCAGGCAGTTTATCGGGTCAGGACTTTCCGCGATCACATTCGGGACCACGGCCAGCGCGCAATCAAGCGGCTTTGGAAATTGGATCTCCGGTTTCCGAGGGCGCGCCCGCTCAGCGGGAATTTCCGACAGGACGTTTCAGGCGGCTTTTGCCGATGTCCGTTACCTAAGCGACAGTATTGAACGAGACCGCAATCAGGCAGAGTTTGTTCGACCTTTGGGTGATTACCTTGCAACCGCGGTGTCAGATGCTCGCGTCAGCAATGGACGTCAGATGGTTCGCCAGTATGGCAGCGTTCTATCGCGGATAGAGGCCACATATGATGTCGAACCCCATGTGGTGACGGCCGTATGGGGCATGGAAAGCAATTACGGCCAAAGGCGGGGGGATACGCCGCTGATCTCAACCCTGGCGACACTGGCCTATGACGGCCGGCGCGGGCAGTTCTTCGAAGAGCAGTTGATTGCAGCACTCCGCATCCTGCAAAATGGTGACGTCTCACCGCGCAATATGACCGGGTCTTGGGCTGGCGCAATGGGACACACACAGTTCATTCCTACATCGTACGAGGCCTATGCCGTTGATTTCACCGGCGATGGCCGCCGCGATATCTGGACCGACGACCCGACAGATGCGCTTGCCTCGACGGCTGCGTATTTCCGCCGGTTCGGCTGGCGGAAAGGTCAGCCCTGGGGGGTTGAGGTCCGTCTCCCGCAGGGTTTTGATTACAGTCAGACGGGGCGCGCTGTCAGGCGCACCCCTGTGGCTTGGGGCCAGGTTGGCGTGCGCGGCATTGATGGGCAGGTTGTGCCCAACTACGGTGAAGCAACGCTGATTACACCGACGGGCGCGGGCGGACCGGCATTTCTAGTCTTCCGCAATTACGACGTGATCTCGCGCTACAATAATGCAGAGGCCTATATTATCGGCGTTGGCCATCTGGGTGACCGCATTCGTGGAATGGGTCCACTACAGGCAGCGTGGCCCGCCAATGAAAGGCGTTTGCGCCGGGCCGAACGGCGTGAATTGCAACAGCGGCTGACCGATGCGGGATATTCAACGCAAGGGGTGGATGGGCGCATCGGCCCCAATACCCGTGCGGCAATCAGGGCCTATCAACGCGCAGCTGGTTTGCCGCCTGACGGGCACCCGTCGCTGTCTCTACTGCAACGCTTGCGGTGAGCAAGGCCCGCCTTGCATGCAGGACACCAAAGTATTCAGAGTGTCTTGTGACGGCTCCGCAAAGATCCTGCTGCCACAAGGATCTGCGAGCACAGTCGCGAGCGGCGTAGTCGCCTCTACAAAATAGATGGCATCGCCACCGCTGCGGGCCGAACCGCACCAAGGGCCCGCACAAGAGATTTCGAGCGTGACTGGGCTTACATAGGTCGCCGTAAAGCCGTCTTTCGTAAGCCCCAACCCATTAAACTGTGCCCTGATAGGTGTTGGCGCGTCTCCTGAGACGTCTCGAATGCTTGGGGGCAAGGCTGACTCGTCAAAGGTAAGCTCGCCTTGAAGCACGAAATAACTCTCAGGTGCTGCGGCAAGCTGTTTAAAGGTTGATATTGGATCTGGGCGAATGCAGCTCAAAGCCAAGGCGTCGTTGCCCATCACTGCCAAGACAACGGCTGTTAAGGTCGTCCTCATAAACATCTCCCGACAGATTGCTGACGATTGGCGTTTTGCGCGCAACTTTGTCTTTCGGCATCATGCGCCGATCGACGCACAATTACAATTTCGATTGAAATTCGTTCAGGACCTGCGTGTAAACTTCCCGCTTGAATGGGACAATGCCTTCGACAAGTTGATCCGGCGCCAGCCATTTCCAAGATGAAAACTCCGGATGGTCAGTCTGCAGGTCAATCTGCTCCGGAGTTCCGTGATACCGCATAAGAAACCACTTCTGCTCTTGACCACGATATCGCCCTCTCCAGATATTCGGTACAAGTTGGTGAGGTATATCATAGCGGATCAGCCCAGCACTTTCCGCCTCTAGCGTTACCAGATTGGGGGTGACGGATGTCTCCTCTTCCAGCTCGCGATAGGCCGCATCGATGGTTTTTTCACCCTTGTCCACCCCGCCCTGTGGCATCTGCCAAGCGGCAGTGTCCCGATCAAGACGCTGCCCTACAAATATGTGTCCCCTGGGATTTGTCAGCATAATTCCGACGCAGGGGCGATAGGGGAGTTGTGCGATTTCATCGGGAGTCATGACGGGGCCTTGGTGGTTCATTTTGATGTACCTCTTGGTCTAGACCAAGAGATGACATGAAGCTCTGACGTTATGCGATAACAAGCCGGGATTGATGACGTATATGCTTCGCAAGCCACAGCAGGTGGTCCTGACGGAATGCAACGCATCCTGCCGTTGGTCGGCCCGGTCCGCGCCACCGATGAATGAAAATAGCTGAACCACGGCCCTTAACCGCGTAGGGCCAGTTCCAGTCAGTCAGAATTATCAAATCATACATCGTGTCTGCGCGCCGCAAACGCTCATGATTATAGGGGTGTGGGCCACGCACCATCATGTTGTAGTCCGGGTCACGGACATCGTCTGACCAAAGGTCATTAGGTCCAATTGGCAGTGCCCAATCAGCAGGTTTTGCCATGCGATCTGGCCGGTACAGCATGCCCACGATCCGATGAATTCCCCGAGGTGTCGCACCGTCACCTTCGGCTTTTTTTCGCGTCAAGCCGGCGCGTCCGATTGTACATGGAAAGCGGCGATTTAAGAACCGTACGTGGGTTCGTGTTAGGACAAGGTCGGTCGATTTCATACGGCAGATAAACCATAGTTTATGTCTTCATGGCGAATCACATGTACAAATACAACGACTTATCGATCTTGCATGTCTTGTATCATCTCTAACATGCTCACAAGCTGTTCCATGCATTAATCTGGGAACGACCTTGGCGATTGGATTTGACACCGAACACAACTTTGCGCCGCCTCAGCGATAACCGCATCGTATCATGCAAGCGCCTTTGCGAACGCGCCTTGAAAATCTGGAACAGCTCTTGTTGGCACTGGCAGTATTTGATAGCGCTCAAAACTGAGCGAAGCGGAAATCTTCTTCAAAACCTCGGAATCCAGCCAGGCAGCTTGAGGGCTTATATAATGTGGTATCCAGAGTAAATTTCTGAAATGACCAACAACCGAACCAAGCTGCAAGAAGACACTCATTTTCGTGTCCTCCGCCTTTTAAAAGAAAATCCGGAAATGTCACAGCGTGAGATGGCTAAAGCTGTCGGTGTCAGTGTTGGCGGTATCCACTACGTGCTCAATGCGCTGATCGACAAAGGGCTGGTCAAGTTGGGCAATTTCACTTCGGCGGAAGACAAGCGCCGATATGCTTACGTCTTGACGCCGAAGGGTATCTCGCAGAAAGCAGCGCTGACACGCGTTTTTTTGAAGAGAAAGACGGAAGAATACGAGGCGCTCAGGGCAGAGATCGAGGCATTAAAGAAGGAAGTAAGCTCATTCGAGGAGAACAAATCAGCGGGAGCTTTCGCGAAATGACCACTTGCCCTTGATAAACGAAAGTTCTGCGCCAGCCAAAAAAGCCAATTCCCCGTTCGCAAGGTGCGAATGAACGCAAGAAGGAAGAAAAATGCCCGGCAATTCCAAAAACCAGGTTGCCAATCAACTGATCGAGAAGTTCTCCAGCCGAACTGCAAAGATTGGCATTCTCGGCATGGGCTATGTCGGTCAACCTTTAGCGTTACGCTTCGCTGGGCTCGGTTACACGGTGATTGGGTTCGACATTGATGTCACTAAGGTTAATGAACTCAATTCCGGTCAATCGCATATTGATCACATCGACAATGCAGATATCACCGCAGCGAACGCTGCTGGAATGGAATGCACGACGGATTTCAGCCGCGCGTCTGAGCCGGATGCTCTGATACTGTGTGTACCGACGCCGCTAAACAAGTACCGTGAACCAGACCTGAGCTATGTCATTGATACAACAGACTCGGTGGTGCCCCATCTGCGTTCGGGGCAGGTTGTGTCGCTTGAAAGCACCACATATCCCGGCACCACCGAAGAAGAGTTGTTGCCGCGCATTACCTCGGGCGGGCTGAGCGTAGGTGAAGACATCTTCCTAGTCTATTCACCTGAACGCGAAGACCCAGGCAATGCAGACTTTACGACGAACACGATCCCAAAGGTGGTCGGCGGTCACACTCCAGCCTGCCTCGAGGTTGGAAAAGCGCTTTATGAGCAAGCCATCGACCGGATCGTGTCAGTGAGTTCGACCAAGACTGCCGAACTGACCAAGCTGTTGGAAAACATCCACCGCGCCGTGAACATTGGTCTGGTCAACGAGATGAAGATCGTCGCCGACCGCATGGGTATCGACATTTTCGAGGTTATCGACGCAGCCGCCACCAAGCCATTTGGTTTCACCGCCTATTATCCAGGCCCCGGCCTTGGTGGTCACTGCATCCCCATCGACCCCTTCTACCTGACATGGAAAGCCCGCGAATACGGCCTGCACACTCGTTTCATTGAACTTTCCGGCGAAATCAATCAAGCCATGCCGGAATATGTGGTTGGAAAAGTGGTCAAATCGCTGAATGAACGCCGCAAATCGCTGATGGGCAGCACGGTTTTGGTCCTGGGCATCGCCTACAAGAAGAACGTCGATGATATGCGCGAAAGCCCCTCGGTCGAGGTAATGGAGCTGCTGCGCGCGTCCGGGGCCGACGTCGCCTATTCCGACCCGCATGTCCCGATCTTCCCGAAAATGCGCGAACACAGTTTCAATCTGTCCTCGGTGGGGCTGACCCCCGAGATCGTGTCAAGCTATGACGCCGTCGTCCTGACGACCGACCATGCAAAATTCGACTATGACATGATCCGCGAAAATGCACAGGTCATCATTGACAGCCGCGGGGTGTACCGCACCCCAGCAGACAATATTGTAAAGGCATAGAAGATGAAGAAATTTGCCCTCATTGGTGCCGCTGGATATATTGCCCCCCGGCATATGAAAGCGATCCGCGATACCGGAAACGATTTGGTTGCCGCCATGGATTTGAACGACTCGGTCGGGATCATCGACAGTCATTTCCCCGAGGCTCAGTTTTTCACAGATTTCGAGATGTTCGATGCCCATGTGAACACTGAGCGAAGCGCTGGGCGGGCACTGGATTACGTCGCCATCGCCTCGCCCAACTTCCTGCACTCAGCGCATATGCAATGGGCGTTGCGCGCCGGTGCGGACGCAATCTGTGAAAAGCCGCTTGTGCTTCAACCCGAACAGATCGACGATTTGCTGGCGATTGAGGCCGATACGGGTCGCAAGATACACACGATCCTTCAGCTGCGCCTGCATCCAGCCATTCTGGCGCTGCGCGACCGCGTCGCCAATATGCCGGCGGGCAAAAAGGTTGATGTCGATCTCACCTATATAACCTCTCGTGGCAACTGGTATCTAAAAAGTTGGAAGGCTCTGGCCGAGAAATCGGGTGGCATCGCAACCAATATCGGCGTCCATTTCTACGATTTGCTACATTTTGTCTATGGCGCGGTTCAGGAAAATATCGTGCACCTCAACACGCCCACCAAGGCGGCAGGCTATCTGGAATATGAGCGTGCGCGCGTCCGCTGGTTCTTGTCGGTCGACGTCAACGACGTGCCTGCCGAGGAACGTGAAAAGGGCAAACGCACATTCCGCGCTGTTTTAGCTAATGGTGAAAACATCGAGTTCTCCGACGGCTTCACCGAATTGCACACCAAAATCTATCAAGACATCCTTTCTGGCGGTGGCTTCGGGGTCGAAGATAATAGGGTGGCCATCGAAACAGTTGCGACGATCCGCACCGCGCCCATCGCCCCGGCCGGGGATCAGACACATCCGTTTGTGAAAGCGCAGGCATGAGCCATTACCAGCACCCCAGCGCCATCGTAGACGAGGGCGCACAGATCGGCGAGGGCAGCCGGGTTTGGCACTTTGTACATGTCTGTGGTGAAGCGCGCATCGGCTCAGGCGTCTCGTTGGGCCAAAACGTCTTTGTCGGCAACAAGGTTGTCATTGGCGACCACTGCAAAATCCAAAATAACGTTTCTGTCTATGATAATGTAACTTTGGAGGACGGCGTGTTTTGTGGTCCCTCTATGGTTTTCACCAACGTCTACAACCCGCGCAGCCTGGTTGAGCGCAAGGACCAGTACCGCGATACGCTGGTCAAACGCGGCGCAACGCTGGGCGCGAATTGCACGATCGTGTGCGGTATCACCATCGGCGCCTATGCTTTTATCGGTGCTGGTACCCTAGTGAATAGAAACGTGCCGGACTATGCCCTTATTGTCGGTGTTCCGGGTCGTCAAATCGGCTGGATGAGTGCCTATGGCGAACAGCTTGATCTTCCACAGGCCGGCCGCTCAAGTGTGACATGCCCCCATACGGGCGATATCTACAATCTGTCCGGCTCGGTCGTGACCCGCAAAGAGGCTTTATCATCATGATACCGTTCATTGACCTTGCCGCTCAACAGGAACGACTTCGTAGTGAAATCGACGCAGGGATCGCGCGCGTATTGGCCCATGGCAAGTATATCCTTGGCCCGGAAGTTGCCGAGTTGGAAGAAAAGTTGGCAGCCTATACCGGGGCTGCCCATTGTATAAGTGTGGCCAACGGCACCGACGCCTTGCAGATCGCATTGATGGCTTTGGGCGTCGGTCCGGGAGACGAGGTAATTACCCCCAGCTTCAGCTACATCGCAACCGCAGAAGCAGCCAGGGTTGTTGGCGCCGAATTGGTCTATGTGGATATTGACCCGGTCAGCTATAATATGGATCCGACCCAGCTTAACGCAGCGATCACGCCCCGCACCAAAGCGATCATCCCGGTATCGCTGTATGGTCAGCCGGCCGAATTCGACACGATCAATGCCATCGCCGACCAGCACGGCCTACCGGTGATCGAGGACGCGGCGCAGAGTTTCGGCGCGAGCTACAAGGGTCGCAAATCTTGCAACCTCAGCACCGTGGCCTGTACCAGCTTCTTTCCCTCAAAGCCGCTGGGATGCTACGGTGACGGTGGCGCGCTTTTCACATCAGACCCCGAGCTCGCAGCGACCCTCCGCCAAATTGCCCGTCACGGCCAAGAAAAGCGTTACTATCACGTCCGCGTGGGTGTGAATTCGCGCCTCGACACGCTGCAAGCCGCAATTCTGTTGCCAAAACTCTCCATTCTTGATGACGAAATCGCAGCCCGACAACGGGTTGCTGAAACCTATAACGCTCACCTCGGTACAAATAATGTTGTGGTCCCGCATGTGGCAGCCAAATCCAGCAGCGCCTGGGCGCAATACACAGTGCGGGTGAAAAACCGAAGCGACGTACAGGAAGCGCTTAAGGAGGCAGGAATACCCACAGCGGTCCACTACCCGCTGCCCCTCAGCCGCCAACCATCGGTGGCAGATGCCTTGGTCGACCTGCCCTTTAGTGACGCCGCAGCAAGGGAGGTGATGAGTCTCCCAATGCAT
Organism: Pseudomonadota bacterium; assembly: GCA_038526325.1. Classification (GTDB taxonomy): domain Bacteria; phylum Pseudomonadota; class Alphaproteobacteria; order Rhodobacterales; family Rhodobacteraceae; genus Yoonia. The sequence continues at coordinate 21,785 of JBCBGX010000015.1, forward strand.
CCTTATCTCGAAAACGCTCAAATCGCTCACATCGCCGAGAGCCTTACCGTGGCATGCAGAGGCTGCGAATGAGCGACCGGCTAGCGGTGATCTTCTACTACCTGACACGGATTCAGGCACGATTGACTTTGCGCTTTTGGTGTTGGGTCAACAGCGCTTACCTTAAGCGGTGTAGTAAGTCCTGCGGTTCGGTCGGGATTTATGGGCGCGGACGCTTCATCAACGTGCATGGACTTGTCATTGGCGACAATGTCCATGTCAATTTCGGCGCTCATTGGGTTTGCGATGGAGGGCTCTCGATCGGCGACAACGTACATTTCGGCCCCAATTGCACGATTTACACACGCAATCACAACACAGGTGGAACGGCGTTGCCTTATGATGCAGAGAACTTGCCTCGGCCCGTGACAATTTCTCGGAATGTGTGGATCGGGGTCAACGTCACGATCCTTCCCGGCGCGCGGATAGGGGAAGGCGCGATCATTGGTGCAGGTGCGGTGGTGCATGGAGAGGTGCCAGCCTTGGCCATTTATGGCGCCGCAGCACCGGTCCAAATCGGTCAGCGCGACCAAGAGCATTACGCAGCTATTGATGCAAAGGGGCACTATGGCGGCGCCGGCGGTCAGCTTGTCATCCGCTCACGGAGCAGAACAGATGCCCCAGAATAACCTCCGATCCACTATCCGCAGATTGGTTTGGCGGATAATGCCCGCACCATTTTTCCATCTTGCCTTCCGCAATCAACTGTCTGGAATGGGACACGAGATTGAGTCCGCTGGGGTCGTCAAAGCGGCGCAAACGATGGCGGAGGGCGTAGAGGGTCCGTGCTACAGGCTTGATCTCGCAAATGGCACGGTGATTTTCAGCACCGCGCCCACTCCTAATAATATCAAAATCACATACCGTGCGCGCCGCAAGCTAGGTCTTGGCGCTGAGTACTCGAAAGCTCTTGTTGATACTGTTGTTCGGTATCGATATCCGCATGCGATGGTCCCCGTTCTTAAGATCCCGGTCGCGGATCAACAGCGTGGCGGTTTCCACCTGCAGCACCGCAACCTGCCACAGGAAACGGATGATTTCGACGCGGCCGAGCGGACCTTTTTGCAAGAAAACTTCACCCCGCGCGCAGGGTGGAAAGTAATCGATATCGGGTGTTATCTCGGCCACGGGGCAACCCAAGTCGCGCAGCTTGTCGGTTCCACCGGCCGATTACTTGCCGTCGAAGCAATCCCAGGCAATGCCGCAATCGCCACCGTCCAATTGGCCCAAAACGGGTTGGACCAGGCCCAGGTGCTCAATCGTGCCATTTGGAAAACCGCTGGAGAGGTGGTGCAGATGAATGTCACCGAAAATCAAGCGAACGCGATTGCAAGCAACGTCATAAACTCGTCGAAAAAGGTCGATATAAAAACCACCTCTATCGAAGAGCTGACCAATATGGTGGGCGGTCCAGCGGATCTGGTATCACTTACGGTCAATGGAGCCGAAGTGGAAGCTCTCGATTGTTTGGAAGCCATGCCCCCCGACGATCGCCCTTTGCGGATGGTGATGCCCGGGTGGTACCCGGCAGACGGCCTTCATCGCTCTGATATCTTGCAGGCAAAACTCAAAGAGTTAAGCTATGTAACCTTAGTCACAAAACATCGGTTCGTCATTGCTTGGCGACCCGATCTGCTTTTATGACCAATTTCCTGTAATTTCTGGAGCCGCTATGAAAGTCGCAGTGTTAACGGCAGGACGAACGGGGTCTATGAGCTTGTATCACGCTTGCTCCCACATCAGGAACTTCTCCACAGGACATGACACAAAAGAGGGTTCACTTGCTCGGGACCGTGTACAGATAGCGGACGATCATATCGAGATCGACACACGGTTTGCATGGATGCTCGGCCCCTTGAGTGAACAGAATGGTGACGACCTCCACTATGTTTTTCTGTCGCGTGCCAAAGAGGACATCGCAACGTCCTACAATCAAAGATGGACGAACCGAAAAGGAATAATCCGAGCATATTGCGAGGGCATTCTGCAGCGGGACAAGCCCAAAGCGGATATCGATATTGCCCGAGACCTTGTCGAAACCATTGAGGCCAACATCCGCACGTTTCTTTCTGGGCGGCCACATAGCGTCATCCACCTTGAAACATGGGCCCAGGATCTTGAAGCCTTTTTCAACGATATCGGGGCCGAGGTTGATATGAACGCCGCCCGGGATGCGTTCGCGCAACGCCACAATGCGACCAGGAAAACCTCGCGTCTTGTAAGGACACGCTTTGCCGTATCGCGCAAGGTGGACGCGCTAGAAGCCATGCTCAAAGGGCTCAAAAGGCGATGAATGATGGGGGCGGCGGCACCGATATCCAGTCTGGAATCGTTGACATCACGCCAGATGTCATGTTGCCCCTCTTCGGGCGAGCAGGGCGAACGCAGAACGCACATTCAGTCGCATCGCGCCTGGAAGCCAACTGTCTGCTGATCCGCGGGGCGGACAGTGGCCCGGCAGCGTTTGTGACGATAGACAGCCTTTATCCCAGCGCACCTCTTGTCGACGCAGTTGTTAAAGCCAGCGCAGCGCGCGGGCTTACGTTAGATGCTAGCGCGTTGCTGATCGTCGCCTCCCACACGCACAATGCCCCTGCCCTTGACCCGAGCAAACCCAAGTTGGGCGCCTTCGATCCTACCTACCTCGAGTTTGTGGCAGATCGGATATCAAAATGCCTGGTAACACTTTCAAAGAAGACTGGGGGCGATATCGTTGGTCTCGCACATGGTCACTCCCAATGCGACGCATCAGTTTATCGGCGCAAGGCGGTTTGGGGTTTTGACCTTGCCCGGCTTCGGCTATCACGCCGGGTGGTCATGTCACCTAATCAATCCAAACGTATCGGGAAGACCCTGAAAATGGCGCTGTTCACCGATGGTAATGGCGCACTACGTGCCGTACTGTGGACATGGCCCTGTCACGCAGTATCGGAACCCGACGCTTTGGCAATTAGCGCGGATTTCCCTGGCGCGGTACGGGATCACAGCCGTAGGTGCTTTAGCGACCCAACTTTGCCAGTGCTCTTTATCCCTGGGTTCAGCGGTGACATCCGTCCTGCGACGCGCGCTCGCGTGCCACTGCATCGTGCGGGGAGATGGATCGGTTTCGGCGCTCGGTTTCAAAACGCGGCCCGAACGCGCACCGCCCGATTGCAGAGGGATCTTACTGCGGCCTTCGACCGCGCAAGCGCGGGTGCCAATACTGTTTTCC
>JBCBGX010000016.1:0-24316 GCA_038526325.1 Pseudomonadota bacterium
CACATAATGCGACAGGTCCGCGCAAATTCGCATGTCTGGGATACGGTCCAAAAGCTGCAGCGTCGTGTAAAGATCATTCGTGATGCAGTTGCGATGCGTCTCGAACTGCACCGGCACCCCAATCCGGTCGGCCATCCCCATCCAGGTTTCGATCACCGGCACCATGTCATCCAGCGCAATCGGCATGACCTGCCCGATCACATCAACAAAGGGCGCGCCGAAATCAGCGGCCATATGCAGCGTGTCGTCCAAACTCTCGATGGTTTTGGGAAAGGCCACGATCAGCGGGGTCAGCCCATTGGCCTCCATATGCGGGCGCACGGCATGAGCCACGGCCACATCCGAGGCACCCAGATCAATCGCCATGCCGTCGAAACCAGCCCCAGCCACCATCTCACACACCTGATCTAGCGGCAGCTTCATACCGGTCTGGTCATGTGGCTGCATCGCCCAAAGCGATGTATAGACCTGTAGGCGCCTCATGACGCGCCGCAGCCCCGGACTTGATCCGGGGCCTCTACGTCAACATCATTCACTCCGCCGGGATCCGGCTGACCCGGCCACCAGCGCGCGGAATGACCCAGACCTCATCCATTGGATACTGGCTTTCATCCTTTGCCATCAGCTTGCCGATGACCTCAATCTGAAACTCGATCCACCCCATGCGGTGGAGGTCTCCTGCCTTCTCCTCGATCCGGTCATTCAGGTCCCGCAGCTTCCAGAACGGCACCGCAGGAAAAGTGTGATGCGCTGTATGATACGGCATTTGCCAGCACAGCCAGTTCTGCAGCCCATTGGCCCGGGTTGAGCGTGTGTTTTCCAGAATGTCATCGGCGTGGCTGAGCCCCAGATGCTCAATCGTGTTCTGTAATTGATGGATCGGCTTGGTCAGCACCATCGGGATCAGCCAGAATGTCAGCGCCGCCCAGGACCCCAAAGCCAGCGTCCCCAGCGCGATCAGACCATAGCCCACCAGATGCATTCGGCTTTCCCGGATCACGCGCGCCTCTTCCTCGGCCCGGATATAAGGCTCAATAATAATCCCCCGCGCTCGGCGGATGACGCCGAACACACGGTTGCGCCAATAGGTGACCCCGCTCAGCCACAGCAAATACGTCGTCAGCGTGTAGGGTTCACGCACCAGTTCCCCATCCCGCTCCCAATCCTGGGTATATTGGTGATGGGCGAAATGCATGATCTGATCGAAATCGCGCGGGAAAATCTGGATGAACCCGATGATACGCCCGAACACCTCGTTCAGCTTGCGGGTCTTAAACACGGTCGCATGGCTCAGCTCATGCTGGGCGGCGTAGAGAAAGTTGAGCAGCACCCCCAATGCCAGCCCGGTCAGAAGCACCCACCACGTGCCCATCGCAAACCCATGCAGAATGCCCACCAGAACAATCGCCCCTAGATGGCTCGCCATCTGCATGCCACCGCGCAGGTCCGACCTCTCGGACAAAGCTCGCAACTCCACCGGGGTCAGCAGCTTGCGTCGTGAAAAACTGGCATCCATGTTCATCTCCTTCGTCGCAAACCATAGCCCTGCCGCGGCCAGTGACAAAACAAAACTTGACGCATCGGCCCTGCTGCAAATAACGTTTGCCCAGATTTTCGGCGCTGAGCGCGGCATCCCAAAGCAAGGGGGCAACCGCGGCGCACAGCCCGGAAGCGTTTTCATCAGACATCCGGGCGTTCAACAGCGAAGGACCGCCAGATGAAAACCATTATCGAACCATTCCGCATCAAATCGGTTGAACCGATCCGCATGACAACGCGCACCGAACGCGCGGCAAAACTGAAAGCGGCCCACTATAACCTGTTCGCCCTGCACGCCGACGATGTGCTGATCGACCTTCTGACCGACAGTGGCACAGGTGCGATGAGCGCCGAACAATGGGCCGCCACAATGCGCGGCGATGAAAGCTATGCCGGATCGCCTTCGTTTGAACGGTTTGAAGCCGCCGTGCAAAACCTCATGCCCTTCAAACACATCATCCCCACTCATCAGGGCCGCGCGGCAGAGGCGATCTTGATGGCGATCTTCGGCGGGCACGGTCACAATATCCCCTCCAACACCCATTTCGACACAACCCGCGGCAATATCGAAGCAAGCGGTGCCTTTGCCCATGATCTGGTCATCCCCGAGGGGCGCGACGGTCAGTCAGAGCATCCGTTCAAAGGCAACATGGATCTGGGTGCACTCGAAACCTTCTTGAAAGACCACGGCGACAGCGTTCCCATCGTCATGCTCACAATCACCAACAATGCAGGCGGCGGCCAGCCCGTCAGCCTGGAAAACATCCGCGCCGTGGCCGACATCGCGCGCGCCCATGGCAAGCCCTTCATCATCGATGGCTGCCGCTTTGCCGAAAACGCCTGGTTCATTAAGCAGCGCGAACCGGGGCAGGGCGACCGGTCCATCCCCGACATCGCGCGCGATTGCTTTGCCGTGGCCGATGGCATGACGATGAGCGGCAAGAAGGACGCATTCGGCAATATCGGCGGCTGGCTTGCGCTCAATGATGACGGCTTCGCCGAACAGGCCCGTGTCAAGCTGATCCAGACCGAAGGTTTTCCGACCTATGGCGGGCTTGCCGGGCGCGACCTTGATGCGCTGGCCCAAGGCCTGACCGAGATCGTGAACGAGGACTACATGCGTTACCGCGTCCGCATGAATGAATATATCGTCGAACGGCTCGACGCGATGGGCATCCCGGTCGTCAAACCCGCAGGCGGGCATGCGGTGTTCATCGACGCCAAACGCTGGCTGCCGCAGATTGACCCGCTGCACTATCCCGCCCACGCCGTCGCCTGCAAGCTTTATGAGATCGGCGGCATCCGCTCCTGTGAAATCGGCAGCGTGATGTTTGGCCGCCAACCCAATGGCAGCGAAAAGCCCGCCGCCATGGAACTCGTCCGCCTCGCCTTCCCGCGCAGGACCTACACGCAAAGTCACGCCGACTACGTGATCGAAGCGTTTGAAGAATTACAGGCCGAAATCGACAGCCTGACTGGCTTCCGCATCACCAAGGAACCGGCCCTCATGCGCCACTTCACATGCCACTTCGCGGCGAAAACACTCTGATCGGTAGGCAATAGAGGCCACAAGGGCGCATGATTATGGCCCTATGCCACCTCTTGGTGACGGCGGCCCGCAATATGCGTTGGCAGCTCAATAAGATCGTTCGCCCTTTCTGGGGGCGGGCCAAACGCGCATGGGTCCGGCCCAAATTTTGCCCCAAATCTCTGACCAACTGGATCAGGTAGTGTAAAGAAGATGGGCCTTTGATATGAAACTGAGACCTTTGGTGCCAGTGTTTGGTGTGGCATTCATTCTGACCGGTTGCGGCGGTGGCGGCGGCGGCGGCGGTGGGTCGAGCGATGGTGGTGCTGAAGCAGCGCTCAACTATGCACCCTCCTTTGCCGATAACTCGATGGATACGACAATCTCTACTGTCGATGAGGAGGGGCTCACCGGTGTTATGAGTCAAGCCGACATCCGCCTTGGGTCTGTCAGCACACGCTTGCGGTCGGTCAAGGTCCGGCTCAGCGCGGATGGCAATATGGCAATACGGCCTTTCTCACGGTGGACGGTCAGACGCAAAGCCTGCCGGTCACAATTGCACAACCAGGCGGCGGACAGTTCGGCAGCGTGCCCAGCAATGTGCTTCAGTTCACAGCGTCGGGCGCGACGCATACGCTTGTCACCTATTCCGGCAGTAGCGGCACATCGGGTTTTGGTGCTTTCGGTCAGATCGGGATCGAAACCCCGATTGCCGAATTGCCCACCGGCGATGTGACCTATTCAGGAGCATGGGGCGGGCAGGCCGACAGTGCATCCAACAATTTTGCAGACTCAGGCGTGCTAAGCGGCAATATGTCCATCACTGCCAACTTTGGCTCTGGCGCGGTCAGCGGCACTTTTGATGGGTCTGTCAATGCGGGCGACATAGGCGACTTTGCCGGCACAATAAATGGCGCAACCTCTGGCAATGGGGTGGCCGCAAGCATGGATATCACCAGTGGTGATTTCACCGGCTCCATGCCCATCGCGGCAAAAACCTATGGGTTTGATGCCAGCGTCCTTGCCGGCGCATTCGCGGGAAGTATTCGAAGCGTCGACTCTGGCAGAAATTATGCGACCACAGGTCAATTCTCGCTCGATTAGGATGGGTGTTGGCATGTCGCCGGGCAGAGCATCCTGCAGGTTCTATATGCACCTGCAGGTTCTATATGCAAAAGGATGAGCTTGGCCAAAAGTTTAACATGATGTTCACATTTGCACCGCACGGGGCATCAAAAGGCTCCCTGTGGTGCTAGTGTACATACGGCTTCGTACACCTTCTGTACCGGGTCTTTACGCCAGTTTCGTCCTGAAACACCTGTATTAAAGGTCGATTCGCGCCAATCACCGGATTGCGGACGCATCAGGCCACCGAACGCTGCGCATGACGCCGCGTTCGGGGGTGACCTACGCGTCAACTTTGGCCATTGTCCCGCATCAAACGGGAGGCGACACATGACCCAGTATCCACATCTTTTGGCACCTTTAGACCTTGGTTTCACAACGCTAAAAAACCGCGTGCTTATGGGATCCATGCACACCGGGCTTGAGGAAACGAAAGACTGGAACCGGGTCGCCGAATTTTATGCAGAACGGGCCCGTGGTGGGGTCGCTCTGATGGTCACCGGCGGCATGGCCCCGAACCCAGAAGGCGGAGTTTTCCCAGGTGCTGCAGGGCTTTACACCGATCAGGACATCGCCAACCACCGCACCGTCACCGACCGCGTCCATGACGCCGACGGCAAGATCGCGATGCAGATCCTCCATGCTGGCCGCTACGCCTACGCGCCCAATTGCGTTGCCCCCTCAGCCATCAAATCTCCGATCTCGCCTTTCCCACCAAAAGAGTTGGACGAGGATGGCATCGAAAAGCAGATCGCCGACATCGTCACCGCCGCCACCCGTGCGCAAGCCGCAGGCTATGACGGGGTAGAGGTCATGGGGTCAGAGGGCTATTTCATCAACCAGTTTCTGGTCACCCACACCAACAAACGTACCGACCGCTGGGGTGGCTCCTACGAAAACCGAATGCGCCTTCCCGTCGAAATCGTTCGCCGCGTACGACAGGCTGTAGGCCCCGATTTCATTGTGATTTATCGGTTGTCTATGATCGACCTGGTGCCGAACGGATCAACCTGGGAAGAAGTCGTGCAACTCGCCAAAGCCATCGAAGGCGCAGGCGCCACGATCCTGAACACCGGCATCGGCTGGCACGAGGCGCGCATTCCCACCATCGCCACATCAGTGCCTCGGCGTGCGTTCACTTGGGTGACGAAAAAGCTGATGGGCGACGTGTCGATCCCCATCATCACCTCCAACCGGATCAACATGCCAGAGGTCGCCGAAGGCGTGCTGGCTGATGGCTGCGCCGACATGGTCAGCATGGCGCGGCCCTTCTTGGCGGACGCAGATTTCGTCGCCAAGGCCGCTGCTGGAAAAGCTGCCGAAATCGCGCCGTGCATCGCTTGCAATCAGGCGTGTCTGGACCACACATTCAGTGGCAAACTGTCGTCCTGTTTGGTCAACCCGCGTGCTTGCCATGAAACCGAGCTTGTTATTGAAGCTTCCGATACCAAAAGAAAAATTGCAGTTGTTGGTGCTGGCCCAGCGGGTTTATCTGCCGCTTTGACAGCCGCCGAACGTGGGCATTTGGTGACCATCTTCGACAAGGCAGATGAAATCGGTGGACAGCTTAACATGGCCAAACAGGTGCCCGGAAAGGAAGAGTTCTGGGGGCTTGTCGACTACTACCGCACTATGGTCGCCAAAGCAGGGATCATGTTGCAGCTTGGCATCACAGCCACACCGGATTTGCTGGAAAGTTTCGACGATATCATCATCGCCACAGGTGTCGCCCCGCGTGATCCGGAAATTCCGGGGCAGGATGGGCCAAATGTTTTGTCTTATATAGATGTGCTGCGGGGCAAGGCTGAGGTCGGCAAAAATGTTGCCATTGTCGGCGCCGGCGGTATTGGCTTTGATGTGGCAGAGTATCTTGTCACAGATGATAGTCCCACAGAAAACCTATCCGAGTGGTTGGAAGAATGGGGGGTCGGCGACCCTGCCGAGACACGCGGTGGGCTTCGCGCTGAAGGTCCGCAGCCCGAAGCGCCGGTGCGGCACGTAACGCTTCTGCAAAGAAAATCAGAAAAGCTGGGTAAGCGTCTGGGCAAGACAACCGGTTGGATCCACCGCGCTGGTCTGCAGATGAAGAACGTACAGATGATCGGCGGTGTAAATTACGAACGGATTGACGCCGAAGGTCTGCATATCTCCAAAGGCGAGGCACGCGAAGACCCGCAGGTTATCGCCGCTGACACGATTGTTATGTGTGCTGGTCAGGTGCCGGAACGCAGCCTTGCTGACGATCTCATTGCCGCAAATCGTGTGGTCCATATCATCGGAGGGGCAGATGTCGCCGCCGAATTGGATGCGAAACGCGCAATTGATCAAGGTACCCGCCTGGCCGCGACATTGTAGCGAGATACCGCGCATTGACAGGCGGACAGCCGCCATTTGGCTGTTTCCCCATCTGCATCAAACCGATTCATACCCCGGTATTGTCAGGCATTGGTCCTATTCCTGCCCGAATTGGCCGTCATCCACAGTGCACAGGTAACAAGAGTTTGGAACACGCGTATGGATCGTCTGACAGAAATGGAGGCCTTTGCCACAGTTGTTGATCAAGGTGGTTTCACAGACGCGGCCAAAAAGATGGGGATCTCCAAATCCGCCGTCTCCAAACATGTCTCATCGTTGGAAGCCCGACTGGGCGCCCGCCTGCTTAACCGGACAACACGCCGCGTCAGCCCAACCGAAATTGGCCTTGCCTATTACGATCGCGCACGCCGCGTATTGAACGATGCAGGCGAAGCCGACGCACTTGTCACGTCGATGCAATCCGCGCCTTCGGGCCTTTTGCGGATCAGCGTTGCAACTGATTTTGGCGTGAATCATCTGTCTCCTGTTTTGGGCGATTTCCTGAGTGAATTCCCGGACATCACCGTCAACATGGTGCTTAACAATCGGTACGTTGAACTGATCTCAGAAGGGTTCGACATGGCCGTGCGCATTGGGGAGCTGGAAGACAGCACGCTGCGCGCCCGCAAACTGACCGACACAACAAAACGAATGATCGCAAGTCCCGCCTATTTTGAGCAGTACGGAAGACCCGAAAAGATCGACGATCTGAACGAACACAAGTTGTTGCACTATTCCAACCAGGCCAATTCCGCCGTTTGGAAACTGACAGCACCTTCGGGTGAAAAGCGTCAGGTGCGCACGGCTGGTTGGCTCACCGTCAATGACGGCCAGTCACTGCTGAATGCTTGCATCGGGGGCTTGGGCATCGCCTATCTGCCAAGCTTTCTTTACGCAGACGCCATGCGCGACGGACTGGTGGAGGAAGCCATTCCCGATCTGCCAGTTGAGACGCAAGGCATCTACGCCGTCTATCCGCCGGGCCGGTTCACGCAACCAAAGGTCCGCGCGTTCATCGATTTTCTGGTGCACGCCTTTGCTGAAAAAGGCCCCGATACATGGTAATTTCCCTTGGGTGACTGACACCCCACTGGCACGGCCCATGTTGGCCGTGCTTTTTTATTCCGTCGATGTAATGATCACCTCAACCCGCCTGTTCGCGTCCCGGCCTGCGTCGGTAAGGTTCGTTGCAATGGGTGACAAGTAACCCATGCCTTCGGCGTCCAGCTGTGTGCGTGGCACGCCATACTCGCTCACTAGTCTTTCAAGTACTGAGCCAGCCCTGCGTTTGGACAGGGCTATATTGCCAGACAGCGACCCCGAACTGTCAGTATGACCTACCAGCGCAACCCTGCGATCCGAATTGGCAATCAGATAATCCGCCAGTGCCTGCAATGACGAAAAATCTTTCGGCGCAAGTTGTGCCGACCCGGTTTCAAATGTCAGATCCTCAAGGATGATATGTCCATCTTTTTCCAGCCGCATCGCGAAATCCAAGACCGGTGCCGCGTCTGATCCGTGCAACGCAGGCGCGGTTGAGGTAACCAGAATGTCTGCGGCAGTGTCTTCCGGCCCAACATGAGTGATCTGGACATAGCCTGCCTGGACGGTGCGGCTCACAAACAGGCTCATATAGTCCGATCCTTCTGCCCCAATGCGCTCTGCCGCCAAAAAACGGAAGTCGCCGATATTGATCTGCATTTCGGGCGGGGGCAGAGCCTCAGTCCCGAACCGAAAATCAAACCCGCCGCACGCCTCTGTCTGGCATTCGAACAGAATATCGAACCGGTCGTTTAGCAGTTGTTCTCTTAATGGTCGCAACAGCTGCAATGTTGTCAGCGATGCCGCATCAATCCGCCAGGCTTGCTTGGTCAGGACCCCTTCAACAAACTTTGCAGGGACCGTTCTGCCATCCCAGATACCGGTCGGCAGGGCGTAGCTGTCCAGCGCACTCATTTCTTCGATCTGCAGTGATGCATTGCTGGGGAAATCCAAAATCTGTGCCTGCGCGCTTGTCCCCAGCAGACCGATGGCAACACAGATCCGCAGGATCATCGCGCCTGCGCGTGGTAGTCGTCGTTCGGACGCATATCAGTAGCCGAGGCGATCCGGTTGCTCATATTGTAAAATCCCGTCACGGCAGCAATGTCCCAGATATCGCGGTCCGAAAAACCCACCTGGCGCAATGCATCACGGTCCTTTTCTTCGATCTTCGCGCTTGCCACTGTCATAAGCTCTGCGAATTCCAGCATCGCCCGTTGCCGCGCATCCAACGGGGCCACTCGCCAATTCATCACCAGCATTTCGCCCAGTTGGGGATCTCCAGAAAGCTGCCTTACCGCTGCCCCGTGGGCTGTCAGGCAGTAATAGCACTTGTTGGTCGACGAGACGGTCACTGCGATCATCTCGCGCTCCAGCTTGGATAGGCCAGAGTCGGCAAGCATCACGTCATTGTAAAGTGCCGTAAACGCGTTGAGCTTGTCGATATCAAACGCATAGGCTTGCAGTACGTTCGGCACCATCCCCAGCTTGTCTTGACAGATGTCGAAATATTTCTGCGTCGCGTCCGGCAGCGGGTCGGCCATCGGCAGATCAAGGGCAGTTGGCTGTTTGGTCAAAGGGTTACTCCGGCAGAGTTCGATAATGATAGTGTCCCACAAGCGTCATCCCGAGGGAAGTATAGAGCGCATTGGCCCCTTCATTGTCGGTTGTTGTGACCAGCGTCAGATAGTCGGCTCCATTTTCTTGCGCCCAAAACGCCGCCGCCCGTGTCAGATACTGGGCAAGGCCTTGACGGCGGTCCAACGGGGCAATTTCCAATGCATGTATCATCGCGCAATCGGCTGCGACGCCAACATACATTGTACCCGCCGGACGGTCATTGATCCGGCCCAACAAAGTGGTCTTGGGTGGGCGGGCTCTGTCCATTATGGCGACGCGCCCATGCTCGATCCCGCCTGCGACCCAGATATCAGTTTGGATGGCTAACGGTGGCCAGACTTCAAACGAGGTCACCGCCGGTGGGCGGTTCGTCGCAATCTGGTCAATGGGGACGGCATACATATTGACCGGGTCTTTGATCACATAACCTTGTGCGGCCAGCATATTGTCAAGGTCATTTTCGCCTTCGCGGATCATGAAAAGCGGGATCTGTCCTGCCTCGCGCATAGACGCCGCGGCCAACGGAATGTCTGCATCCTCGACCGGTTGTTCTGCGGTGGCCGCACTGACACGGCTGCTGCCGCTGTCGTCCAGCCGGATCGTCCAGGGTCCCAGCGCCTGTTTTGCAGATGCCGGCCATGTGCCGTCGATGATGGCATAAAGCTTTTGGGCGGTGGGCAGGGTCATGCTGTCAAAATCTCGGACAAGGTGGCCAGGGCGCGGTCAAGTTCGGTAGCATCAGTTCCACGTATCACAACGTTGGCGCCATAAACGCCATCCTTTTGAAACGGATAACACCCGACAGACAGATCGGCATGCATTTCGGCAAATGCGCCCAGCGGTGCTGCGATATCCCCTTCGCCGCGCATCACACGCAGGCTGCGTGATACCAGCGGCGCTCCGCCAGTCAGCGTGGGCAGGATGCTGGCCACCATGGCCTTAAAGACCGATGGCACCCCAGCCATCACGTACACGTTCTGCAATACAAAGCCGGGGGCCGTGCTGACCGGATTTTCGATCAGTGTTGCGCCATCGGGTATGCGTGCCATGCGCAAACGTGCGGCGTTCAACTCTTGCCCGGACCGGTCGTAATGCGCCTGCAGCAGGGCACGCGCATCATCGCGCACATCAATCGGCACGCCAAATGCGGCGGCGATACAATCTGCGGTAATGTCATCATGCGTTGGCCCGATGCCCCCGCTGGTGAACACATGGTCATATGCGGCCGACAAAGCCTGCGTTGCCTCGATGATCGCATCGCGGTCATCGCTTACAACGCGCACCTCTTTCAAGTCGATCCCGGCTTCGGTCAATTGCCCCGCCAGGTAATGCATATTCGCATCGCGCGTGCGCCCCGACAGGATCTCGTCCCCGATCACAAGCATGGCGGCTGTGGGGTTTGGCATTTGGTCTTTCTCCTACTCTGGCCGACAGGTTATAGGGCGGAAATGGAATTTGCCACGCCTCTTATCCCCGCCCGCCTGATCCGCCGCTACAAACGCTTTCTGGCGGATGTCCAACTGGAAGATGGGCACGAGGTCACGGCCCATTGCGCAAACCCAGGATCCATGATGGGACTGGCCGAGCCGGGTATGAAAGTCTGGCTGGAGCCGAACGATGACCCAAAGAAAAAGCTGAAATTCGGCTGGCGTCTGGTGGATCACGAGAATGGCAATTTCACTGGTGTCGACACCTCGATCCCGAACAAGGCGCTCAAGGCGGCATTGCTTGCCCATCAGGTGCCCGGGCTGCCGCCCTACGACCTGGTGCGTCCGGAGGTACGGTATGGCGAAAACAGCCGGATCGATTTCCTGCTAAGCGGCGTTGGCCCCGATACTTATGTCGAAGTCAAAAGTGTTACGCTGTCTCGCCAGCCCGGCCTTGCAGAGTTCCCCGACAGCGTGACAGCACGCGGGACCAAGCATCTGGAAGAGCTGTCCAAAATCACCCGTCAGGGCCATCGCGCGATCATGTTTTATCTGGTGCAGCGGACTGACTGTCATGCCGTCAGCATCGCTACTGACATTGACCCAACCTATGCAGCCGCCTTTTCGGCCGCAAAGACGGCCGGGGTCACCATGCTTGCCCAAACCTGCGCCATCAACCCTCAGTCGATCACATTGGCAAAGACGATCCCCGTGCAGGCCTAGCACTTTGGCCGATTATCACTTATGTGCCGGTTAGGCACAAAGGACGCATAGCTTGGAAACGAATAAGGGCCATCTGACCAAAGACGGGATCCGCATTTACGAGCGCGGTGATTTTGCAGGCATGGCCAAAGCCGGGGCGCTTGCTGCGCAGATCCTTGATGACATCGTTGAGCACGTCTTTCCCGGCCAGACAACCGGAGAGATCGACCGTATCATCACGCAAATGGTCAACGATGCTGGCGCCACCTCTGCGACAATTGGGTACAAAGGCTACCAGCACGCCAGCTGTATTTCGGTCAATCACGTGGTCTGCCACGGGATCCCAGGTGACAAAAAACTGAAAGATGGCGATATCCTGAATATAGATGTCACCGTCATTCTTGATGGCTGGTTTGGGGATACCAGCCGGATGTATGTGGCTGGAAAGATGCCCCGCAAGGCCGAACGCCTGGTGCAGGTCACCCATGACGCCCTAATGAAAGGGATCGAGGCGGCAAAACCCGGGAACACCTTTGGCGATATCGGCCACGCAATCCAAGTTTATGCTGAAAGCCACCGCATGTCGGTTGTGCGTGATTTCTGTGGGCACGGGCTGGGCCGCGTGTTCCACGCACCGCCTAATGTGTTGCACTACGGGCGTCCGGGCACCGGTGCGAAGCTGGAAGAAGGCATGTTCTTTACCATAGAGCCTATGATCAATCTGGGGCGTCCTGATACCAAGGTGCTGGCCGATGATTGGACGGCGGTCACTCGCGATAAAGCACTGTCTGCGCAGTTCGAACATTCCATTGGGATCACCGCTGACGGGTGCGAGATTTTCACACTGTCGCCCAAGAATCTGTTCCACCCGACCTATTCCGCCTGACGCCTATGCGCGGGCGGCTGTGGCCAATCCTGTTTCTTGTAACAGCGCTCGCCTTGGCGGGCCTCTCGATCTTCAAGCTGGAACAGGGCCGCGTGGGGCTGGTGACGTCACAAATGACCATTGGTACCACACCCGCGACCGTCTGGCGTTTGCCGGGTGAGCGGCCCGGGCCGGTTGTTGTCATCGCCCACGGTTTTGCCGGATCACAGCAATTGATGCTGGGTTTTTCGCAAACGCTGGCGCGGGCGGGGTATATCGCGGTGGCCTATGACCTGGAAGGGCATGGCCGCAATGCCGCCCCGATGTCCGGCGATGTGACCTCTATCGATGGGACAACGCGCCTGTTGATCGAAGAACTGGACCGTGTGATTGACGCGAGCCTTGCCCTGCCGGGGGCAGAGGGGCTGGCGCTGCTGGGCCACTCGATGGCCACTGACATCCTCGTTCGGCAAGCTGTGAATGACCCGCGCGTCCAGGCGACGGTCGCGGTATCCATGTTCTCAGGCGCTGTAACGGCGGACGCGCCCGGCAACCTGTTGATCATCAATGGCGGGTGGGAAGATCGGCTTGTAGCCGAGGCGGAGCGGGTTATTTCCCTGACAGATCCCGCCGCAGAGTTTGGTCAGACCATGGGGGATCCTGCGGCTGGCACCGGGCGGCGTGCGGTGACCGTCCCGATTGTGGAGCATGTCGGTATCCTTTATGTGCCAACGACCTTGCGAGAGGCGCGCGATTGGCTGGATGCTACCTTTAACCGGCAAAGCGACACACCCATCAAGAAACGCGGCGGCTGGATTGTCCTGTTGATCATCAGCGTCACGGCTTTGGCGTGGCCTCTCGCGCGGCTTGCACGGCGCTGGCGGGCCTCTGCGCCGCCCGTCCGACTGTCGCGCAAACTGTTCTGGCTTGCAACGCTGGGCCCCATGATCATCACGCCGCTTGCACTTTGGCCTATCGAGATCAGCTTTCTGCCTGTTTTGGTCGCTGACTATCTTGCCGTGCACTTTGCGCTTTACGGATTTCTTGGTCTCGCCGTTCTCTGGTATGCCGGAGCGCTGCATTGGGAGCGGGTTGGCCTCATGCTCTCCCTTCCCATCGCCCTGTTTTGTATCCTGATCTTCGGTGGGTTGCTGGATCGCTATGTCGCGTCGTTCCTCGCTTTTGAAGCGCGCATCTGGATCATCGCTGCCATCGCATTGGGTGCTGTCCCATTCATGCTGGCGGACAGCTACCTGACAGAAGGCGGTCGCGCGCCGCTCTGGCGGGTGCTGGTCGTGCGGATCGCTTCGCTGACCTCGCTTGGCATCGCGACCGCTTTGGATTTGGAAGGTTTGTTCTTCCTCCTCCTGATCCTCCCAATCATCCTGCTGTTTTTTCTTCTTTTTGGCACGCTGGCCGGATGGGTCGGACGGGCCACGCACCGCCCTATCGCGGCTGGGTTGGGTTTGGGCGTTTTCCTTGGCTGGGCGCTGGGCGTGACTTTCCCGCTTTTTGCGGTGTGACGCCCCCTAGGTGATCCGAGCGACCACGTAATCGGCAAGATCCACCAACATCTTCCGCAACGGATGGTCAGGCAAGGCGTCAAGGGACGCCTTCGCCTTGTCCGCCCAGGCGATTGCATCGGTGCGAGTGCTCTCCATCGTGCCGTGTTTGGCCAGCAGGCTGATCGCGTGATCCAGATCACCATCCTCTTGCCGACCTTTCGCAATGGTACGTTCCCAAAACGCGCGTTCGTCTTCGTCAGCCGCAGCCACCGCACGGATAACCGGCATGGTTAGTTTCCGTTCGCGGAAATCATCGCCCACATTCTTGCCGGTCGCTTTCGTGCCGCCATAATCCAGAAGGTCGTCCACGATTTGAAATGCAATCCCCAGCGCATCGCCATACTCAAACATCGCTTGTTTGGTGGCCGCATCTTGCCCGGCAATCTCGCCCCCCACTTCCATCGCGGCGGAAAAAAGCGCAGCCGTCTTGCCGCGCACCACCTGCAGATAAATCTCCTCTGTCGTCGCAAGATCACTGACAGCGGTTAGCTGCAGCACCTCACCCTCAGCAATGGTCGCCGCTGCATTGGCCAGGATATCCAAAACCCGGATCGACCCCGTCTCGACCATCAATTGAAACGACCGCGCAAACAGGTAATCCCCCACCAGCACACTGGATGTGTTGTCCCACAAAAGGTTCGCCGTGGGCCGCCCACGCCGTTGCTTGCTTTCATCGACCACATCGTCATGCAGCAGCGTTGCAGTGTGAATAAACTCGACCGTCGCGGCCAGATGCACGTGATAGGGGCCGTCATAGCCACACATGCGTGCTGCAGCGAGCGTCAGCATCGGGCGCAAGCGCTTGCCACCAGCCTCGACCAGGTGCGCTGTCACTTCAGGAATGCGCGGCGCGTGCTCTGACGCCATCCGGTTCCGGATCATTGCATTGACCAAGTCCAGATCATCCGCCAACGCCGCGGCGAGTTGTTCATGCGGCTTGGTCGCTGCAATATCGAGGCTCATTGAAGTTTCCGTCATCTGAATAGACAAGGACAAAGCCCCGTCATAGGTCTGTGAGTATGAAAGAGCTTTTGCGCACCAATGACCCCACGGTCATCGCCTTCGCCACCGCCCTATTGGACAGCGAGGGTATAGACTGGTTCACCTTCGACGTAAATATGAGCGTTCTAGAAGGCAGCATAGGCATAATGCCGCGCCGCTTGATGGTGCTGGACAGGGATCTGTTTATAGCCGAGGCCGTGATGCGCGACGCAGAGATTGATCTGGGCCGTGATTAACGACACGACATGTGATGATTTTTTGGGTGGTCGGGTGCGCGCCTTGCAGCCGCGCAAAGGGTACCGGGCTGGGGTTGATCCGGTGTTGCTGGCGGCTTTCGTTCCAGGAAAATCAGGGCAATCCGTGCTGGAACTTGGCTGTGGGGTGGGGGTCGCATCGCTTTGCCTTGCCGCCCGTGTTTCTGGGATGTCCTTTACCGGTATTGAGGTCCAAGATACCTATGCTGATCTTGCACGCCGCAACGCGGCCACCAATAACGCTGACTTTAAGATCATCACTGCAGATCTGAGACTGCTGCCTGCGGATTTGCGCCAAAGCCAATTCGATCATGTCATTATGAATCCACCTTATTTTGACCGTCGGACCGGAAATCCATCAGTTGATAAAGGGCGCGACACTGCGATGGGTGGTGATACGCCGTTGGCAGATTGGCTAGGTATCGGTGTCCGACGCATCGCACCAACAGGCTTCCTAAGCATGATCCAGCGGATTGAACGTCTGCCAGAAGTGCTGCGCATGCTCGAGGGGCGGTTGGGATCAATTTTCGTCAAACCAATCGCTGGACGCTCGGGCCGCGCCCCTGAACGGTTTCTGCTGCAAGCACGCAAAGGCGGTCGGGCGCCGTTTCGCATGGCACCTGCACTGATCATGCATGACGGACAAAGGCATCAGGGCGATCAGGAAAGTTACTCAGTTCAGGTACAGGGGGTTTTGCGAAACGGCGCAGATTTGCCCATCGGGTTTTAACCTTTTGGCAATACTTGTTGGCGACGCTACCAACATGCCTTGATTGCTGCCGTGCGGCGTGACTCGGGGCGGAAGATGTGATGCAGTAATGATATCACCAACCCAGAGGAGTATAACCATGAGCTTGAGTTCGCATTTGCAAGAACTGAAAAAGAAGCACCAGCACCTCTCGGATTCTGTCGAGATGCTCCAGCGCAGTCCAGCGACTGACGACCTCGAAATCGCCAAGCTGAAAAAGCAAAAACTGATGATCAAAGAAGAAATCACGCGCCTCAGCACACATTAGCGCAGCGCAGCTACTGGCGGCTAGTGTCAGTGCTTATGCGGATAGATCGCGCGCGTTGACCATGCGGCGCCCCGTTTCAAATTTGCGGGACGCGACGACTTCGTCCCGAACCCAAATGCGGAATGCGCTGATATGCGGTCGGTCTTCATGTCCTTTGGGGCAAACAAAGCGAAACTTCGCATCGGCGATCAGCCCCAGATCGAACGGGGCGATCAACCGCCCTGTTTCGAGTGCGCGGGTTGCAAGCGTTATTCGGCCTAACACGACACCTGCCCCTGACATCGCCGCATCCAGGGCATGGTCTGCTTGTGAAAACCGCAATCCATGCTCTGTATCAATGCTTATGTCTGCTGCCTTGCACCAAGACGCCCAATCCCAGTTCATCTTGAGAAATGCGACTGAGTCGTCGTGGACAAGGGGGACCCGCGCCAAATCAGCCGGCGTTTTGACCGTTTGGGCCAATTCCGGTGTCATCATCGGGGTCAGCCATTCAGTGTTCAAAGGCTCGGCAAAAACATCTGGTCCCACATCGATGCCAAAGCGAATGGCAACATCCACCTCGTCGCGGTCAAAGTCAGCGACACGCAGACTTGCATTAAAGCGCAGCTCAATTTCTGGATGAGCCTGCGCGAATTTGTAAAGGCGCGGGGCCAGCCATTTTGACGTGAAGGCAGGCCCGGCCGTGACAGTCAGCACACCGCTATCATTCAGCCTTTTTGTATTCCGCCACGCCGCGGCGAGGGTCGCAAATGCATCGCTGGCGCCAGGGGCCAAAGCACGCCCGGCTTCGGTTAGCTCAACCGCACGGTTCAAACGACGAAAGACAGGCATGCCCAAATCTGCCTCAAGTGCCTTTATTTGATAGGATAATGCGGCAGGCGTCACGTTCAGTTCGTCTGCGGCCTTTGCGAATGACATATGCCGGGCCGCCGCTTCAAAAGCGCGTAACGCTGTGAGTGGTGGTAATCTTTCTTTCATAATTCAGTTTAATATAGCTTAACTGAAGTGATAGGAAGTCTCGTTTGTATAACCACTTTTTAAAGCACATATTGGGTGCAGGAAAAGAGACACCTATAAAGGATTTGACCCATGCTAGAGATCACAACAAACGCTCAGGTTCGCCATGGATTTCAACGCGCTCACAAAGAACGCGCTGACGCCTTCCGCAAAGCAGTGCGTTGGATCAGCGGACGTCGCTGAGGAATTTCGCTGCGGTTGCTGACGCAGCCGAACGAAAAAGGGCCGCGCCTGATCAGCGCGGCCCTTGTTTTGTCTATCGGGTCGACTTAGGCGAGGTACTGGCCGCCATTGGCCGACAGGGTCGAGCCGGTCACAAATCCCGCGTCGTCGGATGCCAGAAACAGCACGGCCCGTGCGATTTCCTCGGCTTCGCCCAGACGCCCGACCGGGATCTGCGGCAGGATCACCTCGTTCATAACTTTATCGGGGATCGTGCTCATCATTTCGGTGTTGATATAGCCGGGTGCCACGATGTTCACCGTAATACCCGCACGCGCGCCTTCTTGGGCCAGCGATTTGGTAAAGCCAATATCGCCTGCTTTGGTCGCGGCATAGTTGGCCTGTGCAAACTGGCCCTTTTGCCCGTTAATCGAACTGATCGTCACGATCCGCCCGAATTTGCGTTCGCGCATGCCGCCCCACACATTATGGGTCATGTTGAATACGCCGTTGAGGTTCGTGTCGATGCATTCATGCCATTGCTGCGGTGTCATCTTGTGGAACGGCGCATCGCGGGTGATCCCGGCATTGTTGACCAGCACCTCGACCGGGCCCAAATCATCTTCGATTTGTTTCACACCGGCGGTGCAGGCATCATAATCGGCCACGTTCCATTTGTATGTCTTGATGCCTGTCTCGGCGGTAAAGGCCGCGGCTTTTTCATCGTTGCCGGCGTAAGTCGCGGCAACTGAATACCCTGCATCCTTTAATGCTGTTGAAATAGCTGCGCCAATCCCGCGCGAGCCGCCTGTCACAAGTGCGACACGTCCCATTGTAGTCTCCTCCAGAGGTATTTGTTTTTAAGGTGTTAGGCGATGCGGGCGCGCACCGCCTTGATCTAGATCAGGGGCGTTCGACGCAAAGGGCCACACCCATGCCGCCGCCGATGCACAGGGTTGCCAGACCTTTTTTGGCGTCACGGCGCTTCATTTCGAAGAGCAGAGTGTTCAGAACCCGGCAGCCTGACGCACCAATGGGATGGCCAATCGCAATCGCACCGCCATTGACGTTCACGATCTCGGGGTCCCAGCCCATGTCTTTGTTCACAGCACAGGCCTGCGCGGCAAAGGCTTCGTTCGCTTCAACAAGGTCAAGATCATCAACGGACCAGCCTGCCTTTTCCAGCGCCTTGCGTGAGGCATAGATCGGGCCAACGCCCATAACAGATGGGTCAAGTCCAGCGGTCGCGTAAGATGCGATGCGGGCAAGCGGTTCGATGCCGCGCTTTTCAGCATTCTCTGCGGACATCAGCAGTGTCGCGGCAGCACCGTCATTCAGACCAGATGCGTTCGCGGCAGTGACTGAGCCCTCTTTGGTGAAGGCCGGGCGCAGTTTCTGCATCGCCTCCATTGTCGCGCCATGGCGGATATATTCGTCTTTATCCACCACGATATCTCCCTTGCGGGTCTTTACCGTAAAAGCTGAAATTTCATCATCGAACTTGCCGGCCTTTTGCGCGGCTTCGGCTTTGTTCTGTGAGGCGACAGCGAATTCATCCTGCATGTCGCGGCTGATCTGCCATTTTTCAGCAACATTTTCCGCTGTCTGGCCCATGTGGTAATTGTTGAACGCATCCCACAGACCATCGCGGATCATTGTGTCGATATATTTCATGTCGCCCATCTTCTGGCCTGCGCGCAACGCAGCGGCGTGAGGGCTAAGCGTCATGTTTTCCTGACCGCCTGCGGCCACAATATCGGCATCACCCAATTGGATATGCTGGGCGCCCAAAGCGACTGCACGCAAGCCGGACCCACACACCTGGTTAATTCCCCAGGCGGCTGACTCTTGTGGCAACCCGGCATTTATATGCGCTTGCCGCGCCGGGTTCTGGCCCTGGGCGGCGGTTAGAACCTGACCAAGGATCGTCTCGCTCACTTCCGACTTATCAACGCCCGCGCGTTCGACGACGGCTTCCAGAACGGCGGCGCCCAGATCATGGGCGGGTGTGTTGGCGAATGATCCACCAAAGCTGCCCACGGCAGTTCGGGCGGCTGATGCGATAACGACATTGGTCATGAATTAGTCCCTTTAGGTTTGTTCCCTTGGCAGGACGAGGCCGTTCATACATCAAAAGGTACGAGTCAACCCCCACTGCGGCTCGTCCCCTTGTGTATTCCGTTGCTTGACGTAGGGCAAATCAAATCCCCTATGCTGTTAGCGCAACCATGCCAGCAACGCCTTGGAAACACGCCCTAAAGATCAAATTTGGGTACGCCGAAAAGATAGCCCTGCAGGCAATCGACACCGATATTGCGCAGGAATTCGGCCTCCGCCTCTGCCTCGACCCCATCGGCAATTGCGAACATCTCAAACTGATGGGCAACTGTGATCAGCGCCTCTGCCAGCACCTGATTGTCCGGATCGCTTTCGATCCCTCGGACGAACGATTTGTCGATCTTCACGAGATCGAAAAAGAAATCCTTAAGGTATCGAAAAGCGGTCATCCCAGCGCCAAATCCATCCAATGCAAAGCACACGCCCTTGGGCTGCATTTCTGCCATGAACCGGATGACATTCTCATGCAACATCATTGCGGATGTCTCACTAATTTCAAAGATCAGCCGGTTGCCAAGGTCGTCCTTGCGCCACAGCCCCTGGTCCAGGATCCGTCGCCACTCTCCATCGCCGATGGATCGGGCTGACACATTTACTGACAAGCGCACATTGGGGTTGCGCCGCAAAAACTGCAGTGCAAGATCAAGCGTCGCACAATCAATCTGTCGCCCCACGCCGGTTTCATCAACCAACGGCATGAAGTGTGCTGCCGGAATGATCCGGCCCGCATCGTCCATCAGCCGCACCAACCCTTCATAAAAGGTAATGCGCGGTCGCGCGCCAGCGGTCACAATCGGATGAAACGCCAGCCTTGCACGGCCTGCCGCCAACGCGTCTGTCACCAACGTCATGACATCCGCGTCGCGACTGGCGATGGCGTAATGCAGCGGGTCGATCAGCGCCTGATCATCCATATCAGCGCGGGCAAGCGTGGCGTTTTGCATATCCTGGCTCCATACTCGCCCACAGAATGCCCTATGCGGGGCTAACAACTGATTAAGGGCAAAGCGATGAGTGATCGTTGCAGCTGGGCCGGGCCCGAGCAGATTTACATCGATTATCACGACACCGAATGGGGCGTGCCGGAATATGACAGCCGCGCGCTGTGGGAAAAGCTGATTCTGGATGGCTTTCAGGCAGGCCTAAGCTGGATCACCATCCTCAAAAAGCGCGATAATTTCCGCGCAGCCTTCGAAGGCTTTGATCCATACGTCATCGCAGAGTGGGGAGAGGATGATGTGATCCGCTTGCTTGGCAACCCGGGCATCATTCGCCACCGCGGTAAGATTGAGGCAACAATTGGCAATGCCCGCGCTTGGGCCGAGATAGAGGCGAGGGAAGGCTTTGACAGCTTCTTATGGAACTACGTCGATGGGGTCCCGTTACGGACCAAAGCGGCAGACCGCAAAGACATTCCAACACAATCACCGCTGTCGGCGCAAATCTCAAAAGATCTCAAGAAAGCGGGCTTTCGGTTCTGCGGCCCCACGATTGTCTATGCCTTTATGGAAGCAACGGGCTTTTTTAACAATCACGTCACGGGCTGCTTTCGCCATGTGGAATGTGCGGCCTTTGCCCGTGATGGAGCAACAGGGCCGTCACCCCGCTGAACCTCTGCCAAAAGGGCATCGCGATCGGCCGCGCGTGCGATGATGTCGTTCAGCCCGATCTTTCCATCGGCCACATCCTGTTCGATGACATAATAGGCGAAGGTCAGATAGTTCATGAATGCGGCGCGGTCGCGCTCAGAGAACCAGGATCGTGCCGGGGTCGCTAGCGCCTCGGCCAACGCATCATCTGTTGCCAGATGCTCTGCCAGGCCGCCAAAATCCCAAAACGCCTGGCCGAGTGTCATGACAGGCTTGTCGAAATAAAACGCCTGGATGCCGACAGATGAATTCAGCGTCAGAACGCTTTGCGCATGCTTGACTTGCAAGAATGTGTCAGTAGTGTTGTCCAGCTTCAGCTTGGCGCTGATATGCTGTTTGATCTTGTCCTGAAATGTGACCTGGCTTGATGGATGTTCCTTGATCCGCAGATGCCAGCCGCGCGGCAGCGCTTTTGCGGCCTGACACAAGACCTCGACATATTGCTCCATCGATTTGAAGCGCCCACCAAAGCTGACAACCTGACTGTCGGTGGGTACTTGCAACGGGCAAAAGATATACTTGCCTTCGTCGCCAAGATCGCGCGCGACCTGTGCTGTATGCGTCCGCTCAGTCACCCGGGCGACCAGCTTATCCGCAAGTGATCGCCATGCGTTGAGTGCGATGTCTGCCGCTCGGTCTTGCCACAGACGGTAATAATCCATGCGGCGGGGCAAGGAATTCTCGAAATTGACCCCGGCCAGATCGCACGTGATCCGCCATGGAATCGGAGACTCCTCCATGTAAAGATGTGGGATGCCCAGGTCTTGGGCCACATCCATAAACAGCCTGCGATGCCCCCGAACACCATTCCAGCACACACATAGATCGGGGCGTGTGCGCATTATCAGGGCAGCAATATACCATGCTTGACCGCGATAAATGACGCGTTTGACAGCCCGTTTGGCAGAGGATGGGTAGGCCGCAACCAATTCGTCGATGACACGCCGCGTCTTTTCTCTATGGCGAAACGCGCGGGGTGGGAAAACATGCGCGCCGGTATGGGGCATGTGAATGTGGGTCATGTCCGGCCCGGTCAGGGCTTGTTGAAGCGCATTGATCCGATCCCGGCTATGGCCTCGGATCAGTACCCGCGACCCTTCTGAAAGTGACGCAACATGTAGTGGCCGCGTGGACGGATGGTTTTCCGGAAGCCGGGCAGAGCCAAGAAAGTGTCGATCCGAATCCACATGGGCATTGTGGATAGGTGCGTTGCCCTTTTGTTTTTGGGATCGGTTTTTCTTATTCCGATCAGTAGGTCTCAACTGCAAGGCCACATTCCTTTCGCCGTCAACAAGACAGGCGACATGCGGCTTGGTGTGATCATGCTCCTAATTGCCGCATCGCGCGGTGGGGATGATCAAACACGTCCAAAAAACACGGTTGCCTGCATCGGCCGGATTTAGATCAATCCGGCCCACGCAATCTGACCGCAAATTGCAAAGGTATGTTGACGCGCGAATGAAGCTTTTGTTGCGATTTGGCCGAAGGTTTTGCTGAACGAGCCTCTATGACGTGAACATGTCACCCAGCTGTCGCATGGCTGTCACACGGGCTGGCTTTGACGTCTCACCAGCGGTTTAGCGCATCTTCATCTTCGTCCTTAGCGGCCACCCAATCGGCCCCTATGGAGGTGATCTCTTTCTTCCAAAACGGTGCGCGCGATTTTAGGTAATCCATCAGGAAGTCAGCCGCTTCAAACGCGGCGGCGCGATGCGCAGCGGCGGTAGCGACCATCATGATAGGCGCGCCGGGTTTCAGTGTGCCATAACGATGGATGACCAGTGCATCTGCCAGTGCCCAACGTTTCACCGCCTGATCCACGATCTTGCCAATCGCACGTTCGGTCATGCCGGGGTAATGTTCGATCTGCATCTCAGAGAGATCGCCATCCGTGTCCCGGACCACTCCGGTAAAGCTGACAACAGCACCGATATCTGTACGATCCTTGGCAAAGGCGTTTAACTCCGTGCCCACATCAAACGGTTCAGCCTGTACCCGGACGCCCATTCAGCCGCCCGTCATTGGAGGAAAGAATGCAACTTCTCGCACGCCGGCCAAAGGTGCATCAAAATCGGAAAGCTCCTGATCCAATGCCACGCGCAAGGCCGAGATGTCGGCAAAGGCCGCCTCATAGCGGTCTTCGCGCGCGCGTAGTTCCGCGATCAGGTCGTTTACGGTGGCCGCCTGTGTCTCAACCGTTTCCTGTGGAATGCCGATCCGTTCGCGGACCCAGGCAAAATACATCACATTCATACCGCACCGTCCTTTAGATGAGGTCGGGCTTTCTGGAAATAATCCCAGCCGCTGGCCAGCGTTAGAACCGCCGCGAGCCACAGCGTGATTATACCGCCCCACCAGCTTAGCTTCATACCCTGATATTTCCACATCAGGCCCTGATCATCCGGGCCGGTACCTGATATCGCGGCCTCCACCATTTCGGAAGTCATGGCCAGTGATTGCATGCCAAAATAATGCTCAAACGCGCCTGTCGCAAAAAGCATGGCAATCGCCACCATCTGTGCCGTAGTTTTCCACTTGGCCAATTGCGTGACCTTAAGCGTGCCCGCAGTATCGCCCAGGAATTCTCGCAAGCCCGAAACAAAGACCTCGCGAAATATGATGATTGTCGCGGGCAACAGGATCCAGGGGTTCATCCCCGAAAAACCGGTAATAACGACCAGCGCAATGATCACCATCGCCTTATCGGCAATGGGGTCCAGCATCGCGCCCAGCTTGGTTTCCTGTTTCCAAGCGCGGGCCAAATAGCCATCCAGAAAATCGGTGAGCGCGGCAGACACAAACAAGACCAGCGCAAACCAATCTGCCCAAGGTCGGTGAAAATAGAGGAACATCACAACAACACCGGGCGCCGCGGCAAGCCGCAGAATGGTCAGGATATTGGGCAGATTTAATGTCATGGTGCCAGTGGTAGCGTGGCCAAGACGTAGACACCAGAGGGTTTGCCGATGGTCTGACAGAGCAAAGCGGACTTTTGAAAAGAATTGCTGCAGCGCCTGCGTCAGCCAGCTTCGTGGAAAAAGTCAAAGATTGTCTGCGCCATATTCGCCGAGACACCATCAACCGCCCTAAGATCCGCAAGATTGGCGCGCGCGACCGCTTTTGCAGAGCCGAAATGCGCCAGAAGCGCACGCTTACGCTTGGCACCAACTCCAGGCACATCATCCAAAGGTGTCGCCCCGATGGCTTTGGACCGTTTCGCCCGATGGGTGCCGATGGCAAAGCGGTGCACCTCGTCCCGCATCCGTTGGATGAAATAGAGCACCGGATCATTGTGCCGCAGCGCCATGACGGGTTTGCCGGTGCGGTAGAA
>JBCBGX010000017.1:0-23302 GCA_038526325.1 Pseudomonadota bacterium
ATGCAGCGGGTTGATCTCCAGCATTTCCATGTCCTTCTCAACGAAGGCTGTATAAAGCTGGCCCATCAGTTTGACGCATTGCTTGACCTGATTGCCGGTCAGACCCAGCGCAAAGGCGACGCGGCGCCCATGGAACGGCTGGTAGCCCGTGGCCGGGTCCACCGTGAAGTTGAGGATTTTCTCGGGCGTTTCTGCCGCCACTTCTTCAATATCCATGCCGCCTTCGGTGGAGCAGACAAAACCGATGCGGCTGGTCTGGCGATCCACCAGCAGGGCGAGGTACATTTCCGTCTCAATCCCTGAACCGTCTTCGATATAGATGCGGTTGACCTGCTTCCCAACCGGGCCGGTTTGATGCGTAACCAGCGTGCGGCCCAGCATTTTCTTGGCTTCTTCCGCCGCCTCTGTCGCCGATTTGGCCAGGCGCACGCCGCCTGCTTCGCCTGCGTCTTCTTCCTTGAACTTGCCCTTACCACGTCCGCCCGCGTGGATTTGCGCCTTAACCACCCAGAGCGGGCCGTCAAGCTCCCCAGCTGCGGTTTTGGCATCTTCTGCCTTTAGCACGGGGCGGCCATCAGAGACCGGGGCGCCATAGCTGCGCAGCAAGGCTTTCGCCTGGTATTCGTGAATATTCATGAGGCAATCCCAATTCGGCTACAGTTGCCACCTGTTAGAGCACAGCACTTTTCCAAATTCTAAGGGAAAAGTGCCGATATCGGAAATAATCGTACATTTGTGATCACAGAATTTTTTTGTGTGATCACAAATCGGATCGGCTTTGATTTAGATCAACTTTCTGTCGTTTTCTTAGATTCGTCCCGATGCTATGCATTGCCTCATGACAGATGAGAACCTTACCTGGGCGGTGGTCGCAACGGTGGATGAGCCGCCGATACTGGTTGCCGCCTTTGTGGCATGGCATCTGTCGTTGGGTGCGGCTGAGGTTGTGTTGTTTTTTGATCGTCCTGATGATCCTGCGGCGGATTTAATGGCGCAGGTCCCTGGCGTGCAGGTTGTGCGCTGTGACATGGCGTATTGGAAGGCGCAGGCCGGTCGGCGGCCGGACAAGCATCAAATCAGGCAGGTGAGTAACGCCAGACAAGCCTTTGCCACATGCCATGCCGATTGGTTGCTGCATTGCGATGCGGACGAATTCATCTGGGCAGAGCAGCCGGTGCATGAGCGCCTGGCAAGTTTGCAGCCACAGACCCAGTGCGGGATCGTTCCAGTGGCTGAGCGGGCGTTTTTACAAAATCCAGACCTCGGGTCGGTGTTTACGGGTGTATTTCGGCGCCCATTCAATGGACGACCGGATATCGGTCGTCAGCTTTTCGGGCGCGGCTACGCGATGACAGATCGAGGCCTGACCGGGCATTCGATTGGCAAGAGCTTTTTGCGCAAAGCGGCGGCGCTCAAGCCCTCAATCCACCGGCCTAAGCCACTGGGTGGTGCCGAAGTACCGACAGAGCGCGTCACGGGGTTGACGATGCTACATTTCGACGGGCTGACTCCATTGCACTGGATTTACAAGATTTTGCGCAAGGCGGATGCGGTAGCCAACAAAGGTGGGATGCCTGCGAGCCGCCATCGTCGGCGGCAGATTGAGTCTGTCTTGGAAGATGTAGCTAACGCCTTTGCGGTGCATGATCGTCTTAAGCGGCTCGATACCGAAACGTTGGAAAATCTGAAGGCGCATGACCTTGTCCTGGTAACTGACTTCACGCCAGAGCCGGCCTTGGCCTTCCATTTTCCTGACGCTGACAAGTCATTGGGCCAAAATGCGGTAGACGATTGGCTTTGGGCCAACAAGCCTACGATATTGCGCAAGTTTGGTCTTGCACCCTAGCGGCATGACTTGGACGGAGTTATCGTGCCGGGATCGAGCAGAAAAGGAAAAAGACATGTTGAAATGGGGTATGGCGATGGTCGCAGCGATTGGCCTTGCCGCCTGTGAGGGTGGTGGTGGCTTCTTGCCGGAAGGCGCGGTGGAGTTGCCAGAAAACCGCGTGAACAGTTTCCGGGCACCATCGGGGGCGTTCTATGACATGCGGACTTATGTTGTGCCGCTTCAACAACCCTATTACATCACCGTTCGGTCCGCGCGCCGCACCTTGAGCTTTGAACGCGATGGCCGGTCTGCCGGGGCGGCAGCGGCGGCCTATATCCAGACGCGTGGTTGCACTGGCCCGCTTAGCCGATTGTCGAGCCAGGACAAATATGACAGCGCCAACAAGGTCTGGACCATCGTGATCAGCTGCTAGTTTAAGGTGAACGCAAAAAGGGCGAAGTTGCCGCCTGTGACATCGTCGAACGCATCAATTGTTTCGGCATTTGCGACAGGTCCCCTTTGCATGTACGGGGCGAGATCTGTTCCGGCGAGCACGCCAATAATGTCAAGCGGTGCAGGATTGTTGAGCCACGCGTTCAGATTGATCCCGACCTGATCGCCTGTGCGCCAATGGGGGATAAGCAAATCGCCCTGTAGCACCATTGCGGCATCCGCCAAGACGGCCTGCCAGGCTGTGTCGATGGACTCGGGGAAAAGGATGCCAAGCGCACTGTCTTGATCAGCGTTGGGGATGAATTCTTTTTCATCGTCAGTTTCTGCACGAACGCGGTCCCAAAATTCAAGATTGTAAGAGATGACAGCTTGAAAATCAGCCAGGGCGGCCCGTGTCCGCTTGGCGTCGGGCTGCTGTTCGAGCACACCCAGAACGATGGTGACCAGGTCAGCTATGGCTTCGTCTTCGGGTGACAAGAAAAGTGTTGGCGCAGGACCATCCCGCAAGGTTGTAAGCGTTGCTGCATTGGTCTGGACCTTTGCGATAACCTCGGTCGGGTCAAAGGCCAGGACCATCTCAGCGGTGCCAGAAAAGACATGGGTGTAGGCCTGCAGCCAGGCGACATCTGACGTATCGAAGGTGATTGTGGGTGCGCCGCCTGAGGCGTTGATCCTGTCGAGTGTTTCCTGCAACTGCCAAGGGCGGACAAAAAGGGAGGTCAGGATTGGTAGTAGATCCTCTGTCTCATCCCGCGCGCCGTTTCCATTGACATCGAACCAGACATGATTGAGGTCCAGAGTAACTGCAACTTGGTCATGTGCCGATATGGGGGCCAATGCGGTTTGGGCGTTATCCATGCTGTCGCCAATCTGTGTAAAGAGATCTGCAATGACCTCCGGAGTTAATGGCTCTGGGTTAGGATTGGCATTCAATTGGGTGGCAAGCCCCGGAATTCCCAATTCAAAATCGGTAAAGCCAACGCGGTAGCGTTCCTGAAAGGCGGACTCGATCCCTTTGAGGAAAAGTGCGCCACCCAAAGCCATCCTATCAGATGGGGTGGGTGTATCGATTGCAGAAAGTGCCGCAATAGTGCCGGTGAGACCTAGGGTGCTGAACTGATCGCTGTAGTCTTGCGCCATTGCGCCTGTACCGAAGAAGCCAAAAATGGCGGGGACAGCAAATCTGCGGATTGAAGGGGACATCTGTTATCTCCATATTTGAGCAATGTTCATGAACTTAGTTCAATTATGGTGAAATGTGAAGAGGTCATACAAACAAAAAGGGGTGCCCTGTATGGACACCCCCGAATTACTTACAATGGTTTGGCGATCAGCTGAGACTGTTATCTATGCCTTTGCACGCCTCAACCAGACCTTTGACCGCATCAACAGATTTGTCGAACATGGACTGTTCATCCTTGTTCATTTTGATCTCGACCACGCGCTCGATACCGCCTGCGCCAATGATTGTTGGAACGCCAACATAAAAACCGTTCAGGCCATAGGCCCCGTCAACATGGGCTGCACAGGGCAACAGACGCTTTTGATCTTTCAGATAGGCCTCGGCCATTTCGATGGCAGAAGTGGCCGGCGCATAGAAGGCTGAGCCGGTTTTCAGAAGGCCGACAATTTCGGCCCCCCCATCGCGGGTGCGTTGCACGATGGCGTCAAGCTTTTCCTGGCTGGTCCAGCCCATATCGACCAGGTCGGGCAACGGAATACCCGCGACGGTGGAATAACGTGTCAGCGGCACCATCGTGTCGCCATGGCCGCCAAGCACAAACGCGGTTACATCACGCATGGACACGTCGAATTCTTCGGCCAGGAAATGACGGAAGCGGGCACTGTCGAGCACACCCGCCATACCGCAAACCTTTGCGTGAGGTAGCCCTGAAAACTCGCGCAGGGCCCAGACCATCGCATCAAGCGGATTGGTGATGCAAATCACAAAGGATTCCGGTGCATGTGCGGCAATGCCCTCTCCCACGGATTTCATGACCTTAAGATTAATACCCAACAGATCGTCTCGGGACATCCCCGGCTTGCGGGCGACCCCGGCAGTCACGATGCAGACATCAGCTCCAGCAATCTCGGCATAATCATTCGTCCCTTTGAGCGACACGTCAATTCCGGCGACGGGGCCGCTTTCAGCGATGTCCAAAGCTTTGCCGCGGGCGATGTCACCCTCTTCGGCAATGTCGAACATCACAACGTCGCCCAACTCTTTCACTGCTGCGAGATGGGCGAGCGTGCCGCCGATCTGTCCGGCGCCGATCAGGGCAATCTTGGGTCTGGCCATGGAATGGATCCTTTGGTGGTTTTGGATTTGGCGCATTGGGTAAGCGTTTGCGGCGGCGCGCGCAAGGGTGCTGCATCGCGGCACGACGTTCTCATCTGATGGTCAAGCCACCGCGAAGTCGCTAATCAAAGGGGAATGGCTTGGAAATTCGGAACCGCTCGTGATTGAATTTGGATGGCAGTTCTTCGCAGTAGGGATCCCTGCCATCATCTTTGGAGGGATATCAAAGGCTGGATTCGGATCTGGGGCGGCCTTTGTCGCTGGTGCGATTCTTGCATTGGTCGTGCCACCAGGTGCGGCATTGGGTATCGTGCTGCCACTCTTTATGCTGGTGGATGCTGCCAGTTTGAAGTCCTATTGGGGCAAATGGCACTGGCCGTCGGCAAAGGGACTGATGATCGGGGCGGTGCCTGGCTGTATCATCGCGGCCTCGCTTTATGCGATTGTAGACGCAGATGTCATTAGGCTTTTCATAGGACTGATCTGCCTAGCCTTTGTCGCGTATCAAATGTGCTTGCACTGGGGCTGGTTGACTGTCCGCGTGATACGTTTTTCCCGCATGGGGGCTTGGTTCGCGGGCCTTGTCAGTGGAATTACCAGTTTTGTCAGCCATGCCGGCGGCCCGCCCTCGGCCGTTTTCCTGCTGTCGCTCGGGCTAAACAAGACCGCTTATCAGGCAACCACTATTGTGGTTTTTTGGGCGATAAACTGGATGAAGGCTGTGCTTTACGTCTTTTTGGGGATCTTCAGTTGGGAAAGTGTCATCGGTAGTCTGGCACTGGCTCCCTTTGCCCTTTTTGGTGCTTGGTTGGGTCTAAAGGCGCATCATGTCGTCCCCGAGCGCGCATTCTTTGCATTGACCTATGTATTGCTGGTCCTGACCGGCCTGCGTTTGATCTGGATCGCCGTTTTTTGACATGGGCGGGCACGTCATGTCCGCCCATCGATCTTGTCTAGGCGCCGCTGTCATCAACGGGCAACGGTTCGTTGACATGTTGATAGGCTTGTCCCGCGGCCACAAGGCAGGTCGGGCCACCCGGCCGCGTGATAGTGATTGTCCATGTTCCGGTCTCATCCGAGGTAAACATTTCCACCATGGAATTGTCACTTCCAAGGCCGATGGACTGACGGCTTTCGCCATACCGTTCTGCCAACCGTTCAACAACTTGGGCATGGGCCGCGCAATTGCGGGTCTGTGCATTCACCTGATTGGCGGCGAGCATCATAGCCCCAAAGCCAAAAGACATTAGAAAGAGATTACGCTTCATCTGGTTCACCTTTTTTGCGAGTGACAGACCGCGGCTGATCGTCCGTCGCAGTCGGGCAAGTGGATCAAATTCTGCAAACAACCTGACGCAAATTGGTTAATACACCGTGACGGCGGGTCAATTGCTGCGGTGCGGCAAATATCGCTTGAATGATTTGCGAATTTCTGGCCTTGTTCGCGCAATAATATTGCGAGGTAGAATCGATGCATGACCGTCCCTTCCGTTCGGCCCTTTACATTCCAGGATCGAAAGATCGGGCTTTGGACAAGGCGCGGGGACTTTTGGTCGACGTTATTCTGTTTGATCTGGAAGACGCGGTGGCCCCGGATGCGAAGGTCGCCGCGCGCGACACGCTACATGCAGCCTTGGCCGATGGTGGCTACGGCAACAGACTGCGAATTGTTCGGATCAATGCGCTGGATACCGAATGGGGCAAAGCGGATGCAGCGGCAGTTGCGGCCATGGACTGCGACGCCATTCTTCTGCCGAAGGTCAATGGCGCGGACGATGTGGATGCGCTGGCGGCTCTGGTCCCTGACCTACCCATTTGGGCAATGATGGAGACACCGCAGGGGATTTTGCACGCACCAAACATCGCCAACCACCCTAGAATTGCGGGATTTGTGCTGGGTACCAACGATCTTGCCAAAGACTTGAACTCAAGAACGCGGACGGCATTGCAGACGTCATTGCAAATTTGCGTGCTCGCCGCACGGGCCGCAGACACTGTTGTGCTTGACGGCGTTTACAATGCTTTCAAGGATGAGGACGGGCTGCGCGCGGAATGTGTAGATGGCAGGGATATGGGCTTTGATGGCAAAACGCTGATCCATCCAGCTCAGGTTGCAATCACGAACGAGGTTTTCGGCCCGACCGAAGATGACATTGACCTTGCCCAGCGTCAGATCGCTGCTTTCGAAGCGGCAGAGGCCGAGGGACAGGGGGTGGCTGTCGTTGACGGGCGGATTGTGGAGAATTTGCATATCGTGACCGCCCGCGCGACGCTGGCCAAGGCAGCCGCAATTGCGGCGTTGGAGAATACATGACCTTGTTGATTTGTGGTGTGGCCCTTTGGTGGGGGGCGCATTTGTTCAAACGGCTGGCACCTGGACTGCGTGCCGGACTTGGCGCACCGGGACAGGGCATTGTTGCGGTACTAATCGTGATCAGTGTGATCCTGATGGTGCTGGGCTACCGCGCAGCGGATGGGCCTGTCTATTGGGGGCGTGATCCCATGTGGGTGGGTATCAACAATCTGCTGATGGTCGTTGCCTTCTACTTTTATGCTGCCAGCGGCGCCAAGGGCGCCAAGATTTGGCTCGGCACCAAGGTGCGCCATCCGCAATTGACCGGTTTTTCGATCTGGGCGGTGGCCCATCTTTTGGTGAATGGGGATCTGCCGTCCTTTGTGCTGTTCGGTGGTCTTCTTGCTTGGGCCATTGTCCAGGTGCTTGTGATCAATACTCAGGATGGTCCCTGGGAACGCCCGCCACGCGCGCCCTTCAGGAAAGAGATCGTGGCGATTGTGATTACGCTGGTTGTTGTGACAGTTGTGATGGCGATCCACTATGCGCTGGGCGTCACACCTTGGGGATAGGACGATGAAAGTTTACCGATTTCTGACCGCGGATGATACATCCGCTTTTTGTCACAAAGTGACCGAGGCCTTGTCCAAGGGCTGGGAGCTTTATGGTGATCCGACCTACGCCTATGACCATGCGAATGGTGTCATGCGGTGCGGTCAGGCGGTGACAAAAGAAGCCGACAAGCCATATTCCTCCGACATGGATCTGGGTGCGCAATGAGCAAGACTAACCCTGGCAGGTTCTTTGAAGACTACGCGTTAGGCGATGTGATCACCCATGCGGTCCCGCGCACGGTTTCGGGCGGGGAGCGGGCGATCTACCACGCGCTTTATCCGGCACGCGGGGCATTCTATTCATCGGATGAATTCGCTCGGGCATGCGGCTTGCCACAGTCTCCCGTGGATGATCTGATCACATTCCACACGGTCTTTGGTAAGACCGTTCCGGATGTGTCGATCAATGCTGTGGCAAATCTGGGATATGCCGAGGGGCGCTGGCTAAAGCCGGTCTACCCGGGCGATACGCTCACCGCGACATCGGAAGTGATCGGGGTCAAGCAAAACTCTAACGGGAAATCCGGTGTCGTTTGGGTGCGAACCACAGGGCGCAACCAGGATGGCCAGGATGTGCTGAAGTATGTGCGCTGGGTGATGGTGCGCAAGCAAGGTGATGCCCCGGCGCCAGAGGCTGTCATTCCACAACTGGCCGAAACAGTCGCGGCCGACGAGCTTGTTGTGCCAGAGGGGCTTACTTTTGCAGACTATGACGCTGATCTGGCGGGTGAACCACATCGGTTGAGCGACTATCAGGTGGGTGAGATCATCGACCATGTGGATGGTGTAACCGTGGAAGAGGCCGAGCATATGCTGGCCACGCGGCTTTGGCAGAATACGGCGAAAGTACATTTTGATGCGACCAACCGGGCTGATGGGAAACGCCTGATATATGGCGGGCACGTTATTTCGCTGGCCCGGGCGCTGTCTTTCAACGGGTTGGCGAATGCGCAGATGATGGTGGCACTGAACGCGGGTGCCCATGCAAACCCATGCTTTGCGGGGGATACGGTGCGGGCCTGGTCAGAGGTGCTAGATATTGCGGATGTCGATGCGCCGGGTGTGGGGGCCATCCGGCTGCGGCTGGTGGCCACGAAAGGTGCCGCAGGTGTCTTGCGCGGGGATGATGGCAAGTACAATCCGGACGTTTTGCTTGATTTGGACTTCTGGGCATTGATGCCAACGTGATCGGACAAACCTGGCTGGACGACCTTAAGCGCAAGCAAGGCGAGCAGGTTTTCCTGGACGCAATGCGTGACTATGCAACAGGGGAGCTGCAGGCTGCAAAGCGCGGTGTGATCTTGGCGCGTGTCCTTTCCATTTTTGTTCTTGCAACACCTTTTCTGGTGGCCTTTTGGGGGGTTCTGCTGAGTGTCAGCACGCTGCCATCCTGGGGCGGGATAGTCTTTGGCATGTTGTTGGTGGCGACCGGTTACGTCTTGTGTCCCACACGGTATCGCGTGCCGAAAGAGGCTCTGAGCCGCGATATGGCACCGATCTTGTTTGCCCAACTTGATGAGGTTTCTGCGGCTTTGAATGCGCCGAAAATCAGCCATGTGGTTGTCACAGATGATTTCAATGCCTTCGTCACAAAGCAAGGCGGCAAGACCGTTTTGGGGGTGGGTGCCTTGCTTTGGGAGGCTGCTCCGCCCGACGAACGGGTCGCGCTTGTTGCACATGAAATGGCGCATCTCGTGAATGATGATCCCGCGCGAGGAAAGCTCATGCTCTATGCACTGCAAGCCTTGGAGGCTTGGGAGGATCTGCTTGCGCCGGGACCCGATGGGAATGTTATTGCTGATGTGGCCTTGTTTCCGTTCAGAGTGTTGATTGCAGGGCTAGAGCAGGCAGTGTTGAGGCCGATGTTCCTGCAAAGCCAACGCGCAGAGTATCTGGCCGACGCACTTGCAGCCGAGGTGGCGGGGTCGGATGCTGTTGGTCGTTTGCTTAGAACAGTGTCTCTTGGCGATGGTTTGCAACAAGAGTGGAACAAACTCTATGGCCTTGGCGATGCCAAGGGACGCGGTGTTGTGCAGAGGTTGAGCAAATGTTTGCATGATATGGAGGAAACGCGCCGTAAAAGTCTGCTCGAAAAAGCTGACAAGGAAAAATTGTCCGTCGATGCCACGCATCCACCCACTGCTTATCGACGAGCCTTTGTGGAGACTGTTGCGTCAGATGGAAAACAGCTGCGGGTAAGCCTAGTTGACGACGAAGATCCAGCATTTTTGCGCCGCTTGGATGTGATTGGTGAGCGGCTCGCCGTGGTCTTCGATACACAATAGCCGTGTCGCTGGTCATGGGTTCACATTCTTTTTGTTTGTGGTGGAGCCTTAACAAGATAGGTTCGCGCTTATGCGCAATTTTCTTCTTGGCAGTCTGATCAGTTATGCAGCCCCTGTGGCGGCATGTGATATCGCCTTGATGCTGGCGGTTGATGTTTCGGGATCAGTTGATGCGCGGGAATACCGGGTGCAGATGGATGGGCTTGCTGCTGCGCTAATTGACCCGTCTGTGACAGATGCCTTGGTTGCCAGTAACGCGAAACTGGCGCTGATGCAGTGGACGGGATCAGGCCGACAGGCGGTTGTAATTGACTGGACAAAGATGACCGATGCATCTGATGTGACGGCATTTGCAAATCAGGTTATCGCCGAGCCGCGGATCTGGCGCGATTATTCAACTGCGATTGGCGAAGCCATGGCGCTGTCGCTTACGTATTTCGCGCTGGTGCCGGACTGTCATCGTCATGTGATCGACATCTCAGGCGACGGTGAAAACAACGAGGGGCGCGCACCCGATGACACCTGGGCGAGCCTTGCAGCCGGGGGAGTGACGGTCAACGCGCTTGTGATCGAGGAAAGCGTGCCCGGTCTGACCCGCTATTTTGAAGAGAAGGTGATCATGGGGCCTGGATCATTTGCCATTACTGCCCATTTGTTTGACGATTACCCCGTGCAGATGCGGCGCAAACTTTACCGCGAATTAACGCAAGCTGTCTCATTTCTGGATAGTGAATAAGTTCAAAGGACGAGTCCGTTTGCATGAGCGTGGTATTCACTCGAATGTGTGATCACAAAAATTTCTACTGTGATCACATCTCTAAAATTCATTGCAATCGCGACCTTTTTTCGCGTGCTTTGGCTGTTTGGCCGCGTGACTCTTGATTTCAAATGGTGCACAAAATGCCACAACACGTTGCCCAACCAGGCAGCGTTAGCCATCGAAGGGAACAAAAATGGCCGATGTGAACCGGGGCAATCGCCCCCTATCGCCGCATCTGACGATATACCGCCCGCAATGGACGTCGATGACGTCGATCCTTGTCCGGATCACCGGGAACGCAATGATCGTTGCCGGCCTGATGATTGTCTGGTGGTTTGTCGCCGCCGCGTCCGGGCCAGAGGCTTTCGCGACCGCGAATGGGTTTGTGACCAGTTGGTTCGGCGATCTGGTGATGTTCTTTTCGGTGCTGGGCCTTTGGTACCACACACTCGGCGGGCTGCGTCATCTGGTTTGGGACAGTGGCCGCATGCTGGATGTCGAAAAGTCCGAACTTGCCGGACAGATGATGATGGTCGTCTCAGTCTTGTTGACGATCTTTACCGTGGTTGTGGTCTGAGGGGGCGTGTAGGATGGCATTTCTTACGGATCGCAAGCGCGCGGCGGGCCTAGGCTCTGCCAAAACAGGGACCGAGCATCACTGGCAGATGATGGTGACATCGGTCGCCTTGCTGGTGTTGATGCCGCTTTTTGTGTTCACATTTGGCTGGATCCTTGGGTCACCCTATGAAGAGGTGATTGCCTATTATCAGCGGCCTTTCCCGGCGGTTGTCGCGATCCTTACCATGCTGGTGGGATGGTTTCATTTCCGATTGGGCGTGCAGACCCTGATCGAGGATTACGTGCATGGCCTTGCCCGCAAGGTCGCGATCATCGCGATGATCTGTATATCCTACGCCGCCGCAGCTTTTGCGATTTTCGCAATCGTGCGCATCGCGCTTTAAAACGTTCCGGAGCAACCTCACTATGGCAGCATACGAATACGAAACCCACACCTATGACGCGATTGTTGTGGGGGCCGGTGGCGCGGGTCTGCGGGCCACCTTGGGTCTTGCAGAGCAGGGGTTGCGGACCGCCTGTATCACAAAGGTTTTCCCGACAAGGTCGCATACCGTCGCTGCGCAGGGCGGGATTGCGGCTTCATTGTCGAACATGGGGCCAGATCATTGGCAGTGGCATATGTACGACACCGTCAAGGGCTCTGACTGGCTGGGTGACACGGATGCGATGGAATATTTGGCGCGAGAGGCGCCAAAGGCAGTCTATGAACTGGAGCACTATGGCGTGCCGTTTTCGCGGACCGAAGAGGGGAAGATTTATCAGCGTCCCTTTGGTGGTCATACGACCGAGTTTGGTGAAGGCCCGCCCGTGCAGCGCACCTGTGCTGCCGCAGACCGGACAGGCCACGCGATCCTCCACACGCTTTACGGTCAATCGCTAAAGCAACAGGCGGAATTCTACATCGAATATTTCGCGCTTGATCTGATCATGTCCGATGATGGCGTCTGTAAGGGTGTCATCGCGTGGAAGCTGGATGACGGCACCATGCATGTCTTTAACGCCAAGACGGTTGTGCTGGCCACCGGTGGCTATGGCCGCGCGTATTTCAGCGCCACCTCGGCCCATACTTGCACCGGCGACGGTGGCGGTATGGTCGCCCGGCAAGGCTTACCGCTGCAGGATATGGAGTTCGTGCAGTTCCACCCGACCGGGATTTATGGTGCGGGCTGCCTGATCACCGAAGGTGCGCGTGGTGAGGGTGGTTACCTGACAAATTCTGAAGGTGAACGGTTCATGGAGCGGTATGCACCGAACTATAAGGACCTTGCCCCCCGCGACTATGTCAGC
Source organism: Pseudomonadota bacterium (assembly GCA_038526325.1). Classification (GTDB taxonomy): domain Bacteria; phylum Pseudomonadota; class Alphaproteobacteria; order Rhodobacterales; family Rhodobacteraceae; genus Yoonia. The sequence continues at coordinate 12,399 of JBCBGX010000017.1, forward strand.
CGTTGCATGACAATGGAAATTCGTGAGGGCCGCGGTGTGGGCGCGAATGGGGATCACATTCACCTAAACCTAAATCACCTGCCGAAAGAGGCTTTGGCAGAGCGTTTGCCAGGCATCTCGGAAAGCGCGCGCATCTTTGCAGGTGTTGATGTGACCAAAGAGCCGATCCCGGTTTTGCCTACCGTGCATTACAATATGGGCGGGATTCCGACGAATTACATGGGCGAGGTTCTGAACCCGACCAAGGATGATCCGAACGCGGTTGTTCCCGGATTGATGGCTGTGGGTGAGGCGGGTTGTGCTTCGGTGCATGGGGCGAACCGGCTTGGGTCGAACAGCTTGATTGACCTCGTTGTCTTTGGCCGTGCGGCGGCTATCCAAGCAGGCAAGGTCGTGGACAAGGATGCACCCAACCCGGCGGCAAACCAAGCCTCTATTGATCAGTGCTTTGACCGGTTCGACGGGATCCGGCATGCAGATGGCACCACCGGCACTGCAGAGCTGCGCCTAGAGATGCAGCGTGCAATGCAGGAAGACGCGGCTGTCTTCCGTACCGACAAAACGCTGGGTGACGGGGTCAAGAAGATGACCTCCATCGCCGAAAAGATGGACGATCTAAAGGTCACCGACCGCAGCCTTGTTTGGAATAGCGACCTAATGGAGACGCTAGAGCTGACCAACCTGATGCCCAATGCGCTCGCGACTATTGTTGGGGCCGAAGCGCGTAAGGAAAGCCGCGGTGCCCATGCGCATGAGGATTACGCCACACGTGATGACGAAAAATGGCGTGTACATACGTTGACCCACATTGATGGGGCGGATGTGAAGCTCAGCTATCGTCCGGTGATTACCACCGCTCTAACCTCGGAAAATGAGGGTGGCATTAGCGAAGCAAAAATTGCCCCGAAGGAGCGAACATTCTGATGCGAACTATTCTCTTTTCGACAGTCGCAGCATTCGGTCTCTCGGCCTGTTTGGATGGCGCGACAACTGTGGACGATGTTGCCAGATCCGGTGCCAAGACAGTGGTAAACGGGATCGTCGCGGCGCGGTTCCCTGGGGTTGATGCATCTGTTGCTACTGATTGCATTATTGATAATGCCTCGGCTGCGGAGATCGTGACAATAGGGCAAGCAGCGCTGACCGGTACAACAGACGCGACCACATCGCTCGTGCTTGAAATTGCGCAACGGCGCGAAACAGTTGCCTGTATAGCTGAAGACACGCTGGGCGTTGGAGACATTCTATCGGTTCTTGGATGATGTGGGCTAGGACGGGTTATATGGCGTCGCTTGGTATTGCGCTGCTAGCTGGCTGCGAAACTGAGCCTCCGACACGTGAAGAAGCAGCCATCATTTGTGATAGACGTGCGCAAGCAGCTCAAGCGCCAGATGTGAGTGGGCAGGTTGCGATCAGCAATCGCGAAGGGCCATCGGTCGGTCTGAGCATCGGACTATCCGCTGACCTGCTGCGCGGACGTGACCCGTTGGAAGTTTACGATGAATGTGTATTTGACCTAACAGGCGAGCCTCCGATCCGGCCGGCGCGGCTGCGAGCTTTATGACGACGTGATGGAAGGAACATCAAGATGGTGCAACTGACGCTTCCCAAGAATTCGCGGATGACGCTTGGCAAGACATGGCCAAAGCCCGAAGGCGCCACAAATCTGCGTAAAGTGCAGATTTACCGCTGGAACCCTGACGACGGCAAAAATCCATCACTGGATACCTACTTTGTCGATATGGATACCTGCGGGCCGATGGTTTTGGACGTTCTGATCAAGATCAAGAACGAGATAGATCCGACCCTGACCTTCCGCCGCTCCTGCCGTGAAGGGATTTGTGGGTCCTGTGCGATGAATATCGATGGGATCAACACGCTTGCCTGCATCTATGGGATGGATGAGATAAAGGGCGATATCAAAATCTACCCGCTGCCGCACATGCCGGTGATCAAGGACCTTATCCCCGATCTCACGCATTTCTATGCGCAACATGCGAGCATCATGCCGTGGCTAGAGACAAAGACCAACCGGCCTGCGAAAGAGTGGAAGCAATCCATAGAAGATCGCAAGAAGTTGGACGGGCTTTATGAATGCGTGATGTGCGCGTCTTGCTCAACCTCCTGCCCATCCTATTGGTGGAATGGGGACCGATATCTTGGGCCAGCGGCATTATTGCACGCCTATCGCTGGATCATCGACAGCCGGGATGAGGCTACGGGCGAACGCTTGGATCAACTGGAAGATCCGTTCAAACTGTATCGTTGCCACACGATCATGAACTGTGCCAAAACTTGTCCAAAGGGGCTGAACCCGGCGAAGGCGATTGCCCACATCAAGTCTATGATGGTTGAGCGGGTCGTCTGATTTTTGGTGATCCGAGAAAAGTTTGACAAGACGGGGCCTTGAGGGCCCCGTTTTTTCTGGCGAGGCTTTGATGCCTGCGGTCTGGTTGGCTTCGCACCGTTCACATTCCTTGATAGGCATGTGCGGGTCATGACCCCGAAACCCACCATACTCTATCCGACGGTCTCCGCCCAGTTTGTCGAGGATTGGTTGGTTGCTTTGCGCGCATTATGCGCTGATGCGCATTACGCATCGCTCTTGCGCCGGTCGGGTTTGCGGCCAAGTGGCGGACAACAGCACGGACGTGTGACGCTTGATCAGATCGTGACACTTTATCAATTGGCGGCTGTAGAGACCGGGGACGAGATGATGGGCCTTTGGTCGCGTGCCATCCGGCCACGGGCCTTGCAGCATCTGCTCACTTCTGTCCGGGAGGCGCGGTCGCTGCCTGCGGCCCTGTACCGCTTTTCAACTTTTTGGAACCTCTTGCTCGACGATTATCAGTTTCAACTGGATGATCGGGACGGCGCAATTGTGCTTAGCCTTGTGCCGCAGACCGGGGCTGCGCCGCAACGGTTTGGTCACATGCTGATCCTGAAGCTGGCGCATGGTTTGCTGTCGTGGATGGCGCGTCGTGAGGTTCCTATAGCCGTTGTCGATTTCGCATTCGGGCGGCCGTCGTTTGACGAGGATTATGTCCATATTTTTCCAGCACCCGTGCGGTTTGAAGCGGTCGCCAGTGCGCTGCACTTTGACGGGGAAAGCCTGGGCTCCGTACAGGTGCGCAGCACAAAGGATCTTGACCTGTTTCTTGAAACCGCGCCACGCGATTGGATCTTCACAAGGTCCCAAGAGCATACGCAATCGTTGCGCGTCCGTGCATTTCTTAGTCAAACGACCTGGGACAAGGCGCAGCTAGACAAAGCGGCGACAGCTTTGCATTTGACGCCCCGCACCTTGATGCGAAAGTTGGAGGCAGATGGGACATCGTTTCAATCCATAAAGGACGCGCTGCGTCGTGACATCGCCATTCGGCGGTTGCAAACCGAAAGTTCTAGTGTGGATGCGATTGCGCATGATGTCGGTTTCGCCTCGACGGCCAGCTTTTACAAGGCGTTTCAACGATGGACAGGATCAACCCCCAGCGCCTATCGGGGGAAAGAAACGCAGTCCGACTAAATTTGTCACTTTTGGAAATACCTATGGCGATCCGTGAGATGGCGGGACGGGTCAAACCCATGTTTACCTCGTAAAAATTGAGGAACATGGGCCTTGCGCAAGATGCCGCGATGCACCTGTGTTGAATATCTTGGCGACATAAGACAGTCGCACCATCGGAAGGGACTATGCCGTGTCGGAAAAGCTTGACCAGATTTTGACTGCCGCCCGCGATCATGCAAGGCAGGTGATCGCGCCCAATGTGGATGCCTGGAATGCGGATAAGTCATGGCCGCGTGACGCGTCCGATGCCGCAGGGGCCGCCGGGCTCACAGGTCTTTACGCACCAGAAGAGTTTGGGGGGCAAGGGTTGCCGCTATCCGAAGGCATTCAAGTCTATGAACGACTCGGGCTTGGGGATGGGGCCTATGCCTTTGCTTTGTTGATGCACAATATCTGCACCTATGCCGCTTGCGGGTTTGGCACGGCAGCGTTCAAGGAAAGCTGGGCGCGCGACCTGACGTCTGGCCGGAAACTTGCGAACTTCGCACTGACAGAGCCGCAATCCGGGTCTGACCCGATGACGATGTACACGCGCGCGACGATCAACGGGGATGGCACCTGGACCATCAATGGCGCCAAGGCGTGGGTCAGTCTGGCCAACGAGGCGAATATCTACTTTACGGTGGTTAAAGCCAGTGATGCGCCGGGCCACAAGGATATGGCCATGATTGCGATTCCAGCGGATACGCCGGGGATCAGCTTTGGCCCACTTTATGACACACCATCCTACAATTTCTTGCCCATGTCAGAGATGTATCTGAACGATGTTGTCGTAAGTGAAGATAATATCATTTTGCCAATTGGGCAGGGATTTCAGGGCTCTCTTATGGCGATTGATATTGCACGGGTCTCCATCGCTTCGGGTTGCTGTGGGTTGGTGCAGGCGGCGCTGGATACAGCGCTTGCTTATGCCAAAAACCGCAAGATGTTCGGCGGCAAAAATCTGGAGCTGGACGGGATTCAATGGATGCTGGGCGAGGTCGCAACGGATCTGGAGGCGTCGAGGCTACTATATCGCAAGGCGGCAGAGGCGCTGGGCACTCCAGATGGGCCACTTATGGCGGCGCATGCAAAGCGCTTTGTGCCCGACGCTGCCGTAAAGGCCGCCAATATTTGCACGCAAGTGCTTGGCGGGATGGGGCTGCTGCAGCCATATGGTCTGGACCGTTTGTCGCGGTTGGCTCAGATGCTGCGGATTGTTGACGGCACGACAGAGATTAGCCGTGTTGTCATTGGCCGCGCGCTGCAAAAGCGTGCAGCTATGCTTGACGACGTGCCTGTGCCAAAAGGGTTTGGGGAGGCCGACGAGGCCGGGATGACTGTGGCAGCGCAATAAAGAGTGTTGTTATGGCGCATCCCGGGGAAGTTATCGCGAAGGGTATCGTTGCTTGCAAGTCACGCGTTTTCGCTGTGATGTGTCGGTATGTCTCAGTACGATCCCCCCACCGATGCTGCTGCTCGGCGCGCCATAGCGCCGGTCATTTGTTATCCACCGGAGTCTCTGCCGGCGCCTGATCTTGTACTTTACGACCAGGCCCGACGTTTTTTTGCAGCGGGTGCGTAGGTAATTGCAGCCCCGCGGTCTGCGTCATTCCTTGAGGTCCCTGCGGGGTCCTTTTTGCGGATTTCTTGTCCGGTTGGTCCGCAAGTCGGCGATTTGAACTTGTTTAACGCGCATAATCTGGCAGAGCGTTTTTATTCCGGCAAAACCCGCGCGTTGCACGGAACCCATTTGACGACGGGGGACAGGTTATGGTCGTCCTTTCCGTTCATGCGGCCTATGGCGACTATCACGACCGACACATTGGAGTGGTACGGGAAAGATGATTTTGGTGGCAGTGTCCATGATGTCATCGGGACCCGATGTGACCCATACACAGGGCGGCTCTTATCGGGGCAGGACTATCATTATTGCTGTCATTCGAACCTGACGCGGGCGCTAGCAGATCATACAGGCCTGCCTTTGAAAGATGCGGAACCGCTCGTACATGATGTCTTGAATGTTTTCATGTGCACGGGCTTCACGCGCGATACAGGACAGTATTTTATGAAGGCCAGCCCTGTTCGCCCGGGTGATTACCTTGAACTTTTTGCTGAAATAGACCTGTTGGCCGTCCTAAGTGCCTGCCCCGGAGGGGATTGTAGCGCAGAGCATTCAAGCGATGCGGCTGCCTGCTACCCGCTTGAAATGCAGGTCTTCACCCCACCAGCAGAGGCGCTGAAGCGCTGGCGGCAGCCGCAGCTAAATGATTACGATGGCAGTCATGGACGTTAAGTAAAGGCCGCGCAGAGCGCGATTTCTACCATATCGGCAAATGTCTTTTCGCGGTCTTCTGATGGCAGCGCTTCATGCGTCAAAAGATGGTCGCTGACCGTGAGCACAGCAAGCGCCCGACGACCGTAGCGTGCGGCAAGATTGTTCAGTTCCGCCGCTTCCATTTCGACACCCAGAATACCATGGCGGAGCATTTGTTCATTCAGATCCGGGCGCTCATCATAAAAAACATCTGACGAATAGATCCCGCCCACATGGGTTGGTACGCCCTTGTTCTTGGCAACCGCATGGGCTGCGCTGAGCAGCCCATAATCCGCACAAGGCGCAAAATTCAATTCCTTGAAGATACCCTTTGATGGTATGGAAAGGCTACTTGCCGTCATTGCCAGAATAACGTCGCGTATTTGAACATGGTCTTGCATCCCACCGCATGAACCGATGCGCATCAGCGTTTGGGCATCATAGTCCTTGATCAGTTCATTGGCATAAATCGAAAGGGAGGGCATGCCCATGCCCGACCCTTGGATTGTAACTGGATGTCCTTGCCAAGTGCCGGTAAAGCCCAGCATACCGCGCACTTCGTTGATGCAGCGGGGGGAGTCCAAAAAAGTCTCTGCCGCCCATTTAGCGCGATACGGGTCCCCGGGCATCAGGACAGTGGGGGCGATATCGCCTTTTTCTGCACCGATATGAATCGTCATTCTGACCTTCCCAAGTGCCAGCAGGACCGCGTCACGCTCATTTGCGGCAAATTCGCGATCTGATTAACTCAGACCTCCATCGCATCCGGTGAGGTACCACCTGCAATCGCTGCCTTGAACCATTCCGGTTGCCGGCCTTTGCCTGTCCAAGTCTGTTCACTGTTCTCAGGGTTGCGGTATTTTGCAACTGACGGCTTCTTTGGGGCGGCTTTTGCTTTCCGCTTTTTCGGGGCGCCCAGTTCCTGTGTGATATCAGCGAGAGAAAAACCATGGGCGGCAGCGGCCTTTTGCGCCGCAATCAACGCCGCCTTTTTGTCTTTCTCGGCCAGTTTCGCCAATGCCTTTTCGACGTTGGTTTTAAGCTTTTCAAGCTCTTTTCTTGTCATTGATTTGAGATCAGGTTTCATATTGCGCTCCAATTTCGTGCCGAGCCGCATATCACCAACGGCCTGGACGTGCACCAGAAAACATGGGGATGATGCACTAAAGTGCAAGATGAGCTGGGCTATTCGGCGGCGATCGACCTGGGATCGACCATAGTAACAATATCACCCATGATTACGTTTAATTCAAAATCCTTGGGTGTGTAGACTTTCGCAACCCCCATCGCGCGCAATTCCTGTGCGTCATCATCTGGTATAATTCCCCCCGCGATGACGGGAATGTGGTCAAGCCCTGCAATCCGCAATTTGGACATGACATCGTGCACAAGCGGGATATGCGAACCTGATAAAATTGAAAGCCCGATGACATGGGCCTGATTTTCGCCAGCCGCCTGGACAATTTCATCCGGTGTTAGCCGAATACCCTCGTAATTGATATCCATACCGCAATCGCGCGCGCGTGCTGCAATTTGCTCTGCGCCATTTGAATGGCCATCAAGGCCGGGTTTTCCCACAAGGAATTTCAGGCGGCGACCTAAGGCGGCGCTGACCAGGTCGACTTGTTCGCGCAAGTCTTCCAGCCCTTCTGTTCTGTTGGACGGGTTGCTGCTGACGCCGGTTGGGGCGCGATATTGGCCAAAGACGCTGCGAATGACATCGGCCCATTCGCCTGTGGTGACGCCAGCGCGAGCGCAGGCAATGGACGGCGGCATGATATTGCTGCCGTCTTTGGCGGCGTTCCGTAGCGCGGTAAGTGCGTCTTTCACCTGCGCGGCATCTCGGTTTGATTTCCATTCACTAAGGCGCCGCAATTGATCGGCTTCGGCCTCTGGATCCGATACCATGATCGCGTCATCACCAGCGGTCAGCGGGGAGGGTTCGCCACTTTGCCATTTGTTGACACCGACCACTGTCGTATCACCTTTTTCGATGCTTCCAATTCTAGCAGCGTTGCTTTCAACAAGGCGGGACTTCATATAGGCAATAGCGCCAACCGCACCCCCCATTCCATCTATCTGCGCCAGTTCTGCACGCGCGCCTTCTTTCAATTCAGTCACTTTGCGATCAATGGCCGGGTTGCCGTCAAAGAGGTCATCGAATTCCAAAAGGTCTGTTTCATAGGCTAGGATTTGTTGCATCCGCAAAGACCATTGCTGGTCCCACGGGCGGGGTAGGCCCAATGCCTCGTTCCAGGCGGGCAATTGGACTGCACGGGCCCGTGCCTTTTTCGATAGGGTAACAGCAAGCGTTTCCAAAAGAATTCGGTAGACGTTGTTTTCTGGCTGCTGTTCGGTCAACCCCAGCGAATTGACCTGCACCCCATACCGAAAGCGGCGGTATTTTGGATCTTCGACACCGTAGCGCGTTTCGCAAATCTCATCCCACAATTCGACAAAGGCGCGCATTTTGCAAAGCTCGGTCACAAAACGAATACCTGCATTAACAAAAAACGAAATGCGGCCCACCATGGCGGGGAAATGTTCAGCCGGCACTTTGCCTTTCAAATCATCCAACACTGCGGTTGCAGTTGCCAGGGCAAAGGCGAGCTCTTCTTCTGGCGTCGCACCGGCCTCTTGCAGGTGATAGGAACAGACATTCATCGGGTTCCATTTGGGCAGGTGTTCGCGCGTAAACGCCGCAACATCAGTGATCATCCGCAGGGATGGTTCTGGCGGGCAAATGTAAGTGCCGCGCGACAGATATTCTTTGATAATGTCGTTTTGCACGGTGCCTTGCAGCGCGCTGATATCGGCACCCTGTTCTTCGGCTACGGCAATATAAAGCGATAGCAACCACGGCGCAGTCGCGTTGATCGTCATCGATGTGTTCATCTGATCAAGCGGAATATCGTCGAACAATGTCCGCATATCGCCCAGGTGACTGACGGGCACGCCAACTTTGCCGACCTCACCTCTTGCGAGCACATGATCACTGTCGTAACCAGTTTGCGTCGGCAGATCGAAGGCGACGGAGAGACCGGTCTGTCCTTTCGCAAGGTTGCCGCGATAAAGCGCATTCGACGCGGCTGCGGTCGAATGGCCAGCATAGGTGCGAAACAGCCAAGGGCGGTCTTTCTGCGGGTGCGACATGCGGAACTCTCCTGAATCACTTCGCGTAATTTAATTACGCGTGGGCTTCATTAGCCGAAATTTTGTGTTGCTGTCAATTCGCTGCGTTGCGGCATGACGGGATTTACCCTTTTGGCGAAGCCTGTCACGTTTGGGTTATGACGCAAACCGTTTCCTTGCCGCTTTGGGCATTTGTACTGATTGTTCTGTTTGCTGGGGTGACCTTTGCCTCACATTTCTTGTTTCCGTCGGTCAGGTGGTTCTTTCGAAAGCGGGCAGAGCGGGCGATTGCACGGCTGAATGAGCGGTTGCAGCGTCCGATCGAGCCGTTCAAGCTGGCGCGTCGCTACGACATGATCCAAAGGCTAAGCTATGACCCAGAGGTGACGCAGGCGATCGTGGAATATGCGCGCAAGGAAAAGGTGCCTGAGAATGTCGCCTTTGAAAAAGCGCAGCAATATGCCCGGGAAATTGTGCCGTCCTTTTCCGCAACTGCCTATTTCAGCGTGGGGATCCGGCTGGCGCGCTGGTTGTCGAAATCGCTTTATCGGATCAAATTAGGGAGGTTTGATCGCAAAAGGTTAGCAGAAATTGACCCAAACGCGACGGTGATCTTTGTCATGAACCATCGCAGCAATATGGATTACGTGCTGGTGACATATCTTGCCGCAAATGCTGGTGCATTGTCATATGCGGTTGGCGAATGGGCCCGCGTCTGGCCGCTGTCACCTTTGATACGTGCCATGGGCGCATATTTCATCAGACGGAAGTCGCGTGGCGCGCTATATCGCAAGGTATTGGCGCGTTATGTGCAAATGGCGACCCGTGGAGGGGTCAGCCAAGCCGTATTTCCTGAGGGGGGACTGAGCCTTGATGGACGGCTTGCGCCCCCACGGATGGGGTTATTGAACTACGTCATAGACGACTTTGATCCGGACGCTCGCAAAGTCATATTTGTGCCTGTCGCCTTGAACTATGACCGCATCTTGGAAGATACGATCCTCATTGCGGCGGACAAATCGGGGAGGCGTCGGTTCAAGCCGCCACTTTGGAACGTTGTCGGACGGGTCAGCCGCCATATTTGGTCCCGACTGACGCGACGGTTCCGAGGGTTCGGCACAGCATCGGTTAGTTTTGGGGAACCGCTGGAATTGTCCAAATTCAAGCCTTTAGCAAAAGGTGATCTGACCGAAGCGGTTGCGCATGAATTGATGCATCGGATCGCTCTGGTGACGCCAGTGCTTGGCGTGCCGCTTGTGGCGCGTCATCTGTTAGCAGCGAAGGAGATAACCGTTGCTGAGCTGGAAGCACGTGTCGACGCGGCAACCAAGGACCTTCACAGCCGGAAATTGCCTGCACCACGACGCCCCGCCCAGCAGGTTGTTGAGGATGCGTTAGGACGACTTATGACGCGTAAACTTGTCATCGAATCTGGCGATACCTTGCGGGTGACAGAGCGCGGTCGTGACATTTTGACGTTTTATGCGAACTCAATCGCACACCATTTTGCTGCTTCAGCGAAGGAGATATCAGAAAATGCTGCGGCAGCAGAGTAATTAAATTTCAAAAAGTTTATTATTTGAGTTGCAAAGTTACCGTATCAACATATAACGATCCGCAAGCGCACTCGATTCTGCGGTGCAGCAGTACATGGATTTAGGATGACGGAGACTCAGATGGCCCTTGACCAATCCGCCGCGACGGCGACCTACAACGCTCCCCAAAAGGACCTGTATGAGGTGGGCGAAATGCCTCCTCTGGGCCATGTGCCAGCCAAGATGCATGCCTGGACCATCCGACGCGAACGTCACGGTGAACCGGACAAAGCGTTTGAAATTGAAACCGTAGATTGCCCGAAGCCAGACAGTAACGAGGTTCTTGTGCTCGTGATGGCGGCAGGCGTGAATT
>JBCBGX010000018.1:0-22213 GCA_038526325.1 Pseudomonadota bacterium
GTTCTGGCAGAGCATCACGAAAGCCGGTTCTTCTGGCACATCACTGCGCCGATGGTCGCAAACGCCATTATGTTGATGCTGGGTTTGCTGGTGCTGCTCATCTGGTTCGCGCGGAGGCATGAAACGGAACTGTTGTGGCTTTCGATCGCAACGGGATGTTGGTCCGTCAGAAACTACGAATATTATGCAGACGAACTGCCGTTCGACAGTGCATCATACACAGTGCTGGCGATTTGCATGACGTACTTTGCGACAGCGGCCTCTGCCGCGTTCTACATTTACTTCATCAGACTGAAGCATCGTCAGATCATCACAATTGCCATGTTCGCCCTCGGCGTGCTGCTGACCATCTTTTTCATCGCGACACCCTTGTCGCGTTCCATTGTCTATTTTCCAACCACGGCGGTTGTCACGTGCGTGGCCATCATTGCGATCCGCGACTTGCTAAAACATCCATCGGTTGAACGAGGTGTCCTTGACGTCACCATTCTGTTTATGCCGTTTGCAAGCCTCTATGACGTTGTCATTCTTCTTCTCTACCAAGGCAATGGGCAGGCAACGTACCTTGCCGTTTTTTGCGGTGCCGTCTTTACAACGGCCTTTAGCGCCTCGTTCGGCAAACGTGTTCTGACAGCGTTTGACAGGCTGGGGCGCGCAAACCTCGTCCTTGAAGAAAGCATCGCAAAAACCCGCGCGGAGCTTACCGAAAGCGAAGCGATCAGGCGTGAGCTGCAGGTGACGCAAGCACTCACAAGCGAACGCGCCCGGTTGATGCAGGAAATGCATGACGGCATCGGCTCAAACCTGACTGCGGCACTGGCCGTCGCCCGCCAGCAAGCGCATCCACCCGACACCATCGCCGTTCTGAAACGCGCCTTGGGCGATCTCAAACTCACGGTCGACTCGCTTGAACCAATCGAAGGGGATGTCGTCGCGCTAATCGGCAATCTGCGCCACCGCATGGCCCGTGACCTCGCCGCCGCTGGTATCACCTGCAAATGGGAGGTCGAGGATTGTGATGAGCTCCCATGGCTTGACGCCACCAATGCCCTGCATGTCCTGCGCATTCATAATGTATCGATCAGCAATGTTCTTGCGCACTCTAACGCGACTGAAATGCACATCGGCTGCAAAGAGAAAGACCATGAAGGCCAGCCCGGCATTTTGACTTACGTCGCGGATAATGGCGATGGTTTTAACGTAGGGGATAAACGGGAAGGTAAGGGGCTCCGAAGTATGCAAGCACGCGCAAGATCGTTACACGGGAATCTAGAGCTTGAATCCCGCTTGGGTTACGGCACGACCATCCGCCTCTGGCTGCCATATGTCAGGTAAGCTCCGCCGACCGTGAACCTGACATTCGTGTCGCGCGCAACATCGGAAGCTTTGGGCTCTCTACAGACATTTGTTCGCCGGACCGATAGCTGAATCTCCCCACACGAAACGGTTTGGCGTCCCGTGCGATCGGATATGCCGTCGCGGTCTCTCTGCGGGGACAAGACGCTTGGGCAGTGTTGGTGGGTCGCCTCCCCAAAGCCAGCGACCCGCCCAGTTTAGCTGGCGCGCGATTGCCGCTTCCGCTCATGCGGGTCCAGATAGCGCTTGCGCAGCCGCACCGCATTTGGCGTAACCTCAACCAGTTCGTCATCATCGATATAAGCAATCGCCTGCTCCAGCGACATGATCGTGGGTGGGGTCAGACGCACGGCTTCATCCGTACCGGAGGCGCGCACATTGGTCAGCTTCTTGCCCTTCAGCGGGTTCACTTCCAGATCATTCTCGCGGCTATGCTCGCCAATGATCATGCCCGTATAGACAGCCTCTTGCGCGCCGATGAACATCTTGCCGCGATCTTCCAGGTTCCACAGGGCAAAAGCCACCGAAGTGCCGTTTTCCATGGAAATCAGTACACCCTGACGGCGGCCTTCGATCTTGCCTTTATAAGGGGTCTGGCCGTGGAACAACCTGTTCAGCACGCCCGACCCACGGGTGTCTGTCAGAAACTCCCCGTGATAGCCGATCAGCCCGCGTGAGGGCACATGGGCGATAATGCGGGTTTTGCCTGCGCCCACCGGTTTCATCTCGACCAGGTCACCCTTGCGCGGGCCTGTCAGCTTCTCGACCACAACGCCGGTATATTCGTCATCCACATCGATGGTGACTTCCTCGACCGGCTCCATCCGCTGCCCGCCTTCCTCGGTGAAGATCACCTGCGGGCGCGAGATCGACAGCTCAAACCCTTCGCGGCGCATATTCTCGATCAGAACGCCCATCTGCAATTCGCCGCGCCCGGAAACCTCAAACGCATCGCCGCTCGGCGTGTCCTCGATCTTGATCGCCACATTGACCTCGGCCTCTTTCATCAGCCGCTCGCGGATGACGCGGGATTGGACCTTTTTGCCATCACGCCCAGCCAGCGGGCTGTCATTGATGCCAAAGGTGACAGTGATCGTGGGCGGGTCAATCGGCTGGGCGGGGATCGGGGACTCAACGCTCACATCGCAAAGCGTGTCGGCCACGGTTGCCTTGCTCATCCCTGCAATGGTCACGATATCGCCCGCCTCGGCCAGATCAATTGGCTGCTGTGCCAGCCCGCGAAAGGCGAGCACTTTGGAGACGCGGAACTGTTCGATCTTATCGCCTGTGCGTGACAACGCCTTGACCGTGTCACCGGCTTTCAACGTGCCGGCCTCAACCCGACCCGTCAAAATCCGCCCGATGAATGGGTCGGCGGACAGTGTCGTTGCCAGCATCTGGAACGGCTCGTCCTTGCGGGCGATCTGGGCAGGTGTGGGCACATGATCCACAATCAGATCAAAAAGCGCATCAAGGTTTTCGCGAGGGCCATCAAGCTCGGCATCACACCAACCCGATCGGCCAGAGGCATACATGGCCGGAAAATCAAGTTGTTCGTCAGAGGCATCGAGGGCGGCAAAAAGATCAAACACTGCATCAATCGCCTTGTCCGGTTCGCCGTCTGGTTTGTCGACCTTGTTGACCACCACAATCGGGCGCAACCCCAGGGCCAGTGCTTTGGAGGTCACGAATTTGGTTTGCGGCATCGGCCCTTCTGCGGCATCGACCAGTAGCACGACGCCGTCAACCATGGACAGGATCCGCTCTACCTCGCCGCCGAAATCGGCGTGGCCGGGGGTGTCGACGATATTAATGCGCGTGCCTTTCCACTCCACACTGGTGCACTTTGCCAGGATCGTGATGCCGCGTTCTCGTTCGATGTCGTTTGAGTCCATCGCTCGTTCGGACACGGCCTCGTTGTCACGGAAGATGCCGGATTGTTTGAGAAGTTCGTCAACCAGCGTTGTCTTGCCGTGGTCAACATGCGCGATGATCGCGATATTGCGAATGTCCATTGGTGCCGCCTTATGGGTAAGTTGCCGGGCGCATAACGTGCATAAGGATGAATTGCTACCCCCCAAAAGACAGGCGCACTGCAAGCGGGAAATTGCGCAATCTATAGGTAAGAACGAATTGTCGGCAATTCTCGTGTGTGGCGCCAAGTTTTGGCCCTATATTAGTGCTAACTCTCTGCATCTGCCAACGTGTGCAGGAAACACAGGACTACCAAATGATCAATCGTTCAAAGCCTTTCGCGTCTCTTGCTGCCGTTGTAATCCTCGCCGCATGTGGATCGGGTGGCGAAGGCGGGGGTAGTGGCGGCGCCACTGGTAGCGGCGGCGCCACTGGTGGCGGTGGAACGCCAACGCCACCTGATCCGCCCCCGGTCCTAGACCCATTCGACGATTCAAATGCGATTAGCCGGACGACACGCGGTGCGAATTTCCAGATTGGCGCAAGCGGGCCAGACATTGATCAGACTGTTACAATTACGCTGGATTCAGGGTTTTTGAGTGGACCCGTGAACGGCACGGTCGAGATATTCGGGACGAGCCTTACCATCACAAACGGTGGCGGCACATTAAATGGCCAGGACGTGCGGGTGGAAATCGATCCGTCCGCGGCCGGGGGTTTTGCGGTGCCAGTTTCCGTCTTTTCCTATGGACCAGACCTAGACAGCCCTGCAGTCGCCAGTGGGGAAACCGCAATTGTAGTCGGGAATGAGACATCAGAAGCCGCCTTATCGGCGCAGCCAACCGGTTCGGTCCAGTATCAGGGCAGCTTTGCAGGCAATGGTGTGTTGCAACGCGGCGGTAATGCAGAACTGGCAGAACTGGATGGCGACATTTCAATCACGGTTAGCTTCGGGGCGACGGATCAGGCCTCAACCACGATCGACGCAGGCTATACCCCAAACGGCCTGTCCGAGCGCAGCGTACGGCTGGTGCTTAACAATGCGCCGATTGCTGGCAATGGGTTCAGCGGCACGCTGACTTGTACAACAAGCAATTGTAGCGACGAATCCCAGATTGACGCGACCTTCTATGGTCCGGAAGCTGAAGAAATTGGTGGTGTGGTCGCAATTGAGTTTGAACGCAGCGGCGAGATTTTTGAGGGCGCGGGCGCGTTTGTCATTTCGCAGTAAGATGGACGCAAAGGGTTGGGCCGTGTCGTCTGCCCAACCGTAGTAAAACAATCGCTTACATCGCGGCGTTCAGGTTTTCATCGATCTTTTCCAGGAAGCCTTCGGTCGTTAGCCAGCTTTGGTCTGGGCCCACAAGCAGGGCGAGGTCCTTGGTCATGAAGCCGCTTTCGACAGTGTCGACGATGACCTTTTCCAGTGTTTCGGCGAAGCCTTTCAATTGCGCGTTGTCGTCCAGTTTTGCGCGGTGCTTCAGCCCACCGGTCCAGGCAAAGATCGACGCGATAGAATTGGTCGATGTCGCTTGACCCGCCTGATGTTGGCGGTAGTGACGGGTGACGGTGCCGTGCGCGGCTTCGGCCTCTACAATCTTGCCGTCAGGTGTCATGAGTTGAGAGGTCATAAGACCGAGCGACCCAAAGCCTTGCGCAACCGTGTCAGACTGAACATCACCATCATAGTTTTTGCAGGCCCACACGAATTTGCCCGACCATTTCATCGCGGACGCGACCATATCGTCAATCAGGCGGTGCTGATACTCAATCCCCAGTTCATCGAATTTGTCTTTGAATTCAGCTTCAAACACCTCTTGGAAGATGTCTTTGAACCGACCGTCATAGGCTTTCAGAATCGTGTTTTTGGTGGACAGATAGACCGGCCAACCAAGGTTGAGGCCATAGTTGAATGACGCCCGTGCGAAGTCGTAAATCGATGCGTCCAGGTTATACATTCCCATCGCAACCCCGGCTGACGGGCTGTCGAAGACCTCTTTTTCGATGACCTTGCCATCGGCACCTTCGAATTTCATAGTCAGTTTTCCAGGCCCAGGCATCAGGAAATCAGTGGCCTTGTATTGGTCCCCAAAGGCGTGACGCCCGATGACAATTGGGTCAGTCCATCCGGGCACAAGGCGGGGGACGTTCGAGCAAATGATCGGCGCGCGAAACACAACACCGCCCAGGATATTGCGAATGGTCCCGTTGGGTGAGCGCCACATCTGTTTCAGGCCAAATTCTTCCACCCGTGCCTCATCGGGTGTGATCGTGGCGCATTTCACACCTACGCCAATTTCTTTGATTTTTTCGGCAGCGTCGATGGTGATCTGGTCGTTGGTTTCATCCCGCACTTCCATGGCGAGGTCGAAGTAAAGCAGATCAATGTCCAGATACGGCAAGATCAGCTTTTGTTTGATAAAGTCCCAGATAATCCGCGTCATTTCATCGCCATCCAGTTCGACGATAGGGTTTTCTACCTTGATCTTGGACATGAGCGTTCCCTTGCTGCAGTGGCTGATTTGATGTGGGGATAGCGTAGTTTATGTGGGACGGAAAGTCCTTGTATGCATATGTATACTGGAGGGGGTGGTAGGCCCGGCAGGACTTGAACCCGCAACCAAAGCGTTATGAGCGCTCTGCTCTAACCAATTGAGCTACAGGCCCTCCGACACCACGACGTACCAGAGAAATCGCAGCCGTCAAGCAGCAGGCGAAAAATGTCTTTAAATGTCAGACAAAAGCGGTCCGCGTAAAACACTCTAGGGTATATTGAATTTGTGTCAGAATGCTTCTTTCTTCCTGCCAATCCGGGAGGGATGAGAGTATGAAGAAACTGATAATCGCCTTTTCCCTACTTTTCGTGGCGAATGCAGGACTGACGAGCGTTGCGGCGACACAAATACCTGTGTTCCAAAAAAGCCTTGATAACAATCTTTCAGCGTGTCGAGCGTAGGCGCCATCATGTTCAGATCTGTGGTGCCAGACTGAGTTGGAGGCATTTCTTTGTCAATTGCTGTAGGGGGATGGACGGTGGTACTGGCACAATACCGTTGCACCTCGACTAACCGCCACAAAACCTAGCGAGATCAAAGAACTTGAGGAGGGTGCTTTGTCTCGTCACCCTAATGCCATTCGAGGTCTTAACAAAGGTTCAACGGAGTCGGTTCTATTTGAGTTTTTTTGCGTGAAACCTCGTTAGGGGCCGAAATCGACCCCTTTCCCCCAAGAACACAAAACTTCTAAGTCTCTCCAAAGCAAAGTCAGAGAGCTGAAGCGTTCAGAGCTCACGCAAATGGCGAATGTGGCGAAAAAGCAGTTGGCGTTATCGGAAACACTGGTCGAGCGGGATGCGGGCAGTCTTTGCGGTGCGTCCTCAGTGTGGTCAAAGATGGGCGATGGCACATTTTAAAGATGGGCGATGGCACATTTTGTAGATCATTTGCAGTTCCATCGGTGGCTGGCTGAGCCTGTTGCACCCTCTCCAGTCATCCGCTATCGCAGCTGCAATGTTTAGCGGGGATCTTTACATGAAAAAGAACGGCCTGACCTACGCTGATGCAGGCGTTGATATTGATGCAGGCAACACGTTGGTCGAACGGATCAAACCGGCCGCAAAGCGCACAGCCCGTCCCGGCGTCATGGCTGGGCTGGGCGGGTTCGGAGCGCTATTCGACCTGAAAGCCGCGGGATACGAGGATCCGGTTCTGGTTGCGGCCACTGATGGGGTCGGAACAAAACTGCGCATTGCGATTGACACCGGCAATGTCGATACCATCGGTATTGATCTGGTCGCGATGTGTGTCAATGATCTGGTCTGCCAAGGGGCTGAACCTCTGTTTTTCCTAGATTATTTCGCTACGGGTAAGCTAGAGCTTGATCAGGCCACGCGCATCATCGAAGGGATCGCCGCGGGCTGTGAGGCATCCGGTTGCGCGTTAATCGGCGGCGAAACGGCTGAGATGCCCGGCATGTATGAGGCAGGTGATTTCGATCTGGCCGGATTTGCTGTGGGGGCTATGGAACGCGGCGCGGATCTGCCAACCGGCGTGCGCCCGGGCAATGTGTTGCTTGGGCTGGCCTCTGATGGTGTGCATTCCAATGGCTATTCGCTCGTACGCCGCATTGTGGATTTGTCTGGTCTGGCCTGGGATGATCCTGCGCCTTTCGGGTCTGACAGTTTGGGTCCTGCGTTGTTGGCCCCCACGCGGCTTTACGTCAAACAGGCATTAAGTGCTGTTAGGGCAGGGGGCGTGCATGCTTTGGCGCATATCACAGGCGGTGGATTGACCGAAAACCTGCCGCGCGTCCTGCCTGACGGTTGTGGGGCCGAGATTGACCTGACAGCATGGCATCTGCCGCCGGTGTTTGGTTGGCTGGCTCAGATTGGTGGGATCGAACAAGCAGAGCTCTTAAAGACCTTCAACGCCGGGATTGGCATGGTGTTGGTCGTGGATGAGGCCAGAGCCCAAGCGCTAACGGCGCTGCTGTCAGATGCGGGTGAAACAGTGCATCACCTTGGTTACGTCACCGGTGATCAAAACATCCGGTATTCGGGCGCGCTTTTGTGACCAAACGGGTCGCAATCCTGATTTCCGGTGGCGGGTCCAACATGGTGTCCCTTGCCCAATCCATGGTCGGAGATCATCCTGCGCGCCCGGTTCTGGTCTTTTCAAATGATCCTGAGGCTGCGGGTTTGTCCAAGGCGCGGGGTCTTCATATTCCGACCTTCGCAATTGATCACAAGCCGTTTGGTAAGGATCGTGGAGCCTTTGATGCCGCCCTTCATGACGCTCTGATCAAGGCCCGTCCGGACATCATCTGCCTGGCCGGGTTCATGCGTATCCTTACGCCAGAGTTCATTGAAAAATGGGAAGGGCGGATGCTGAATATACATCCGTCTCTGCTGCCAAAATACAAAGGGCTCCACACGTACAAGCGGGCCTTGGAGACAGGCGATATTGCGCATGGCTGCACCGTGCATGAAGTAACCGCGGACCTTGATAATGGACCTATTTTGGGCCAAGTGCGGATTAGCATATTGCCCAATGATACGCCCGACACTCTGGCGAAACGGCTGTTGCCACATGAGCATGCTTTGTATCCAGCAGTGTTGCGCCGCTATGCATCAGGCAACAGATCGCCTCTCTACTGGGACAAGACCGGCTGACCGGCTTTCTTTTGTGTGAGAGATGGCATAGAAAAGTGCACCGGGTGGGCGGGGGTCCAAAACGCGTAACGGAATCATAATGAAAAAAATCACGACGACCGATGCCTTGGCCGCCTTTTGTGCCGAAGCTGCGAAACGTCCCTATGTCACCGTTGACACCGAATTTCTACGCGAGCGCACATATTTTTCGAAATTGTGCCTTGTTCAGCTGGCTTATCAGGACGACGCTGGTAAGGACGCCGTTCTGGTTGACCCACTTTCGGAAGAATTGTCGCTGGAACCACTCTATGATCTGTTCCGCGATACGGGTGTGGTGAAAGTTTTCCACGCGGCACGGCAGGATCTTGAGATCTTTTTTGTTGATGCAGGTGTGATCCCAGAGCCGCTATTCGACACGCAAGTTGCGGCGATGGTGTGCGGATTTGGGGAACAGGTGGGATACGAGACGCTGGTGCGCAAAATCGCCAAAGCAAGTCTTGATAAATCTTCGCGCTTCACCGATTGGTCGCGGCGTCCGCTAACGGACGCGCAGGCCAAGTATGCGCTGGCTGACGTGACGCATTTGCGCGATATTTACGAGTATCTGTCTGATCGTCTGATGACATCCGGGCGCAAAAAATGGGTCGCCGAAGAGATGGCAACGCTAAAGGACCCCGCAACCTATCAGACTGATCCGGCAGAGGCCTGGCGGCGGATCAAGACGCGGACGACATCAGGGAAATTCCTAGCCATTGTCCGTGAACTCGCCCGGTTTCGTGAGGCGTACGCCCAAGACCGCAACATCCCGCGCAATCGCGTGTTCAAGGATGATGCGCTGGTAGAATTGGCATCAACCAAGCCGCAGAGCGAACAGGATCTGGGTCGGTCGCGGCTGTTGCTGCGCGAGGCGCGCAAGGGTGATATCGCGGCTGGGATCCTTGCCAGCATTAAGTCAGGGCTGGCTGTAAAGCCCGAAGATATGCCCCAGGCCGACAATGCCCGCGCAAAACTGCAGGTGAATCCGGCTTTGGCGGACATGTTGCGCGTCTTGCTGAAATCGAAAACCGATAACGAAGGGGTGGCACAAAAGCTGATCGCCTCATCGGCTGATCTGGATGCTCTGGCCGCCGGTGAACGGGATTTACCTGCGTTGAAAGGATGGCGGCGCGAAGTCTTTGGACAGGATGCAATCCGTTTGTGTGACGGGCAGGTTGGTTTGGCTGTAAAGGGTCAGAAGGTCGTCACTGTCGCCCTTTGATCTGGACGCGCCGCGGGCTTGCGCCTAGATCAACAGTGCAAAGCGAGAGGCACATCTATGGCGACCCCTGATTTTGAAGACTTGGTGGACACCTTCGAATTCCTGGATGACTGGGAAGATCGGTACCGGCATGTCATTGACATGGGAAAGGCTATGCCGCCCCTCGAAGACGCGCTGCGTGTGCCCGCAACCAAGGTGGATGGCTGTGCAAGCCAGGTCTGGCTGGTACCGCAGATCAAGGACGGGGTGTTTACCTTTCGTGGCGAAAGCGACGCGATGATCGTGCGCGGTCTGATCGCGGTGCTGCTGGCGCTGTACAATGGCCAAAAGGTGGAAGATGTGGCCAAGGTTGACGCCGCCGCAGAGTTGGGCAGGCTTGGGTTGAACGATCATCTGTCTGCGCAAAGATCAAACGGTCTGCGTGCGATGGTAGAACGGATCAGAGAAACCGCCGCAGCTGCGTAAAGTGCGCGTCCTGTTTTGGCGCGTGACGACGCCACCACCGGCGTCTATTTCTCTGATATACTGACCATTGCGAACATAGGCGCAAAGGCCGATGCTTTTATCATGGCAAAAGAAACCGAGTTCTCTTTCAACGACCTGACAGACGCGGCGCGACGGCACATTCGGGTGTTTCAGATACACCAATTCCTTGATCGTTTTGCCATGGGTCTAACAGTGGCCGTTGTGGTGCTTGCATTAACGGATCGCGGGATGGACCTGGTTCAGATCTCGCTTCTTTTTGGGGTTTACTCACTTACGACCATGGTGATGGAACTGCCGTTCGGTGGTTTGGCAGACAATATCGGTCGTAAGCCGGTTTTTCTTGCGGCTGTGGTCGCCAGCTTGATTTCATTGGCGCTTTTTCTGTCATCAAGCGACTTTATTGTCTTGGCTTTGTCCTTTGCTTTTATCGGGTTTGGACGCGCCCTGCGGTCTGGCACACTTGATGCTTGGTTTGTAGAAACCTTTAGAGCGATTGCCCCAAATGTGGATGTTCAACCGGCCCTTGCAAAGGCTCAGTGGGCCAACGCGATGGGGCTTGCTGTTAGCGCCATTGTGGGTGGGCTTTTGCCTGACGCATTTGGCTCATTAGGTTTGAAGTATGGGATCAGCGTCTACGATGTTTCCTACGCTGCAAGCTTTGGCGTGATGATTGGCGTATTGCTTTACACCATGCTGGCCATCACCGAAAAACAGCATCCGCCTAGGCTACATACCCTGGGGCATGGGTTTGCCAATGTCCCGTCAGTGATTGCCGATGCCGGTGGCCTTGCACTGAAACACCCAAAACTCTCCATGCTTTTGGCGGCTCTTACGTTGTTTTTGATGGCGACAAATCCGGTGGAGGTGCTCTGGCCGACCTACGCAAAGCCGATGTTGATTGAAAGCTATGCGAACGCTGCGATAGGCGCGTTGACCGCGGGTTACTTTTTCTCGATTGCTTTTGGTGCTTCTTTATCAGCCCGAATAAGCCGGTTTTTTCAGCGTCGCCATGCTGTGACTTTGGGGGCCATTTTTGGCTGTCTTGCGGTGGCTCAGGTTGCCCTTGCACTGCAAGGCGAAGCCATCGGATTTATCGTCATCTTTCTTATCTATTCTGTCCTTGTAGGAGCAAGCGAAACGCCGGCAAGCACCATCTTGCATAGCTGCGTCGATGATCACCAAAGATCCACCATGCTGTCGCTGCGATCTTTGATACAGCAGATGGGGGCAGCGATGGGGTTGGTTATGACAGGAGCCATCGCCGAGATATATTCCACATCTTTCGCCTGGACGGTTGGGGCGGTCATTCTGCTTGTGGCGATGGCATTGAGTTTGCGGCTGGCAAACGGACGGTCAGACCAAGCTGAGGAATGACCATATTCGACATGTGCAGTCGATGTGAACAAGTACCTCTCACTTGCTTCCTGAACCCTTGTTTTGGGCTACTGCTTCATCAGAGATGTCGCCAGATCTCCATAGCCTGTAAATCGCCGCTCAAATTGCAAACCAAGCCTTTGCGCACAGTCCTGCGCCTTGTCGGTCAAATCCGGATCATCAGTCTGCGCCTGATAAACGAGCTTTTCGTAGTTCCCGAAATACATGTCGCGCAGGTCGGGGTGGCGGCCCAGGCCAAGCGGTTCCCAGACAAAGGCATCAAACTGGCGCACCAGAAAATCGGTCAGATAGAACGCTGTCATCTCATCCCGGGCGGCAAAGGCATCGTTGCCTTCGAAAAAGGAATAGCAATGCGGGCCTGCAACCATCTGCACGCCCATCTCATCACACGCGGCCTGCAGTAGGCCACCGGTGCCGCAATCCGCATAAACGACAAAGACAGTTGCGTAATCATCGCGATTTTTTGCCACTGCTTCGCGAACGGCAGGAACAATCCGATCTGGATGGTTGTGATACATCGCAGGCAGGCATTGCAGGTCCAGATGGTCCCAGCCATTTGCGGCCTTCAGCGCCAGGATTTCGCGCGCCAACGCCCCGCAGGCGATCAGCAAAACACGACCCTGGCCGGTTGGGGCAAGCCCATTCACCGTCAGGGCGGTGTCGCTTATCATACCAGTTTCACTGCCGTTCCATAGGCCACAATCTCGGATGCGCCATCCATGATTGCCGATGTCTCCATCCGGCAGCCAACGATGGCATTGGCCCCCATAGATTGTGCGTCGGAAACCATCCGGTCCAGTGCCTGTTCACGCGCACCGGCCATCAGGGATGAATAGCCCGATACCTCGCCGCCCACGACGGTTTTAAGCCGCGCGACGATATCTGTTCCGATATGTTTGGCCCGCACGGTGGATCCGCGCACAAGTCCGATCACCTGCGTGATCTCGCGGCCTGGAAAAGCGTCAGTCGTGCAGATCAGCATATCAGTTCTCAAACCGGTCATAATGGTCATCTTCTTTGTTGCCCAAACGCTCTGAGATGACGCGCCAAGCGATATCGCAGGCCATGGCGATGCCGCTAAGGATGGCAAAGCCGATCAAGGGGGGCATTTGTGTGCTGGCAAGCACGGCCACACCAACATAAACGGTGACGGCCGCTGCAGCTAAAACACAGACAATTATCAGAACCAGTCGATCAAGCGGCATCTGCATCTCCTTTGGTCAACAGATAAGGTGTGCAGGGCCGCAATGAAAGAGGTCAGGCCATCGCGGCACCCTGGTTGTGTTTGCGCGCCATGAACGTTTTGGCCGTTTCAACAGCCACGGCAGCGTCACGACAGTACGCATCTGCACCAATGGCTTTGCCAAACTCTTCGTTCAATGGTGCGCCGCCAACCAGCACGACGTAATCGTCGCGAATGCCCTTTTCGACCATAGTATCAATCACGACTTTCATATAGGGCATTGTGGTGGTCAACAGGGCGGACATGCCCAGGATATCTGGCTGCTCTGCCTCCATCGCCTCTAGATAGGATTCAACCGCGTTGTTGATGCCCAGATCGACAACCTCGAACCCGGCGCCTTCCATCATCATCGACACAAGGTTTTTGCCGATGTCGTGGATGTCGCCTTTTACGGTGCCAATCACCATCTTGCCGACGCGGGGGGCGCCGGTTTCGGCCAAAAGCGGCTTTAGGATCGCCATGCCGCCCTTCATCGCGTTTGCGGCAAGCAGAACTTCCGGGACAAACAGGATGCCATCGCGGAAATCGTTTCCAACAATTGTCATACCGCCGACAAGCGCCTCGGTCAGGATCCTGTAGGGTTCCCAGCCGCGACCGAGAAGGATCTGAACGCCTTCCTCAATCTCTTCCTTCATCCCGTCATAAAGATCGTCGAACATCTGTGCGACGAGATCCTCATCATTCAGTTCGGACAGGATGATATCGTCTTCTTCGTCAGACATTGCGACCCTCTTAAATAGGCTTGTGCATAAGTAGTGCGCCTGATCGGCGCAGGTGACCTGTACAATTGCGACATTCGCATATTCGGGACCGACTTGCATTGCGTGTGTTCTTGAATTGTTCTAATAAACATTATGTCTAAACAGTCGGTTCAAATGCAGTATCGGACGCCAGGCCGTGCCGCCGGAAATAATCCGGATGTCCGATTTGACCGGATCACCACCGAGGCTGTCGATGATGGCTGGGATCGGGATGAGGAGTTGCCGATCCTGCGCACCGAGGTGCGGGATGAAACGGCGCGCAAGGTGATTACGCGCAACACCTCGCCAGATTTGTCTTTTGACCGGTCCATCAACCCATACCGTGGATGCGAACATGGGTGCATTTACTGCTTTGCCCGACCCAGTCATGCGTTTTTGGGCCTGTCACCGGGGCTTGATTTCGAAACAAAGCTGATCGCCCGTCCAAATGCGGCAGAGCGGCTGCGCGCAGAGCTTTCGAACAGTCGCTATCGCCCTGCGATGATGGGGATCGGTACGAATACCGACCCTTATCAACCCATTGAAAAAGATCGAAAGATCATGCGTGAGATCCTCAGCGTGCTGCAAGAGTTCAATCATCCGGTCGGGATCGTTACCAAAGGAACGTTGATCGAAAGAGATGCCGACATTCTGGCGGGTATGGCTGCGAAAGGGCTGGTGAGGGTGGGCATCTCTGTCACAACACTTGATCCAAAGACATCCCGCGCGATGGAGCCTCGTGTTCCTTTGCCTGCGGCCCGGCTTCGCACGATCCGGCACCTGACCGACGCCGGTATTCCGGTTCGGGTGATGGTGTCGCCAGTTGTGCCTGCCCTGACTGATCATGAGCTTGAGGCAATACTGGAGGCTGCGAAAGACGCGGGCGCAGTGGCCGCATCATCCATCGTGTTGCGATTGCCGCGCGAGGTTGCAACGCTGTTTCGTGATTGGATCGGCACGCATTTTCCGGATCGCGCTGCGCGGGTCATGGGAAGGGTCCGCGAATTGCACGGGGGCAAGGACTATGACCCGGAGTTTGGCAAGCGGATGGTCGGGCAGGGTGAATGGGCTGCAATGATGCAGCAAAGGGTCAAGCTGGCGACGCGAAGGCTGGGTCTGGATCGGTCTCTGCCGCCCCTCAGGACGGATCTTTTTGCGGTCCCTCAAAAACGTGGTGATCAGCTTTCACTATTTTGAGGCATTTTGATCCGCAGCGTCGACAGGCCAATCCAAACGGCTTTTGAATGTTGGGTCTTTGGTCGAGCCCAAAATGTTGGTCGATATTTTAGGCGCGGCGGCGTCGACCACGCCGGGGGCTGGCCGTTGGCCCGGCGCCATCGGTCCCATCTGACGCCGATGAAAAGCCGCCAAGCGCTGCCGCAATCGCATCAAGCGACGGGGTTTCACCTTTGGGCCGCGTTTCGAGGGCGTTTCGCATGGCGCTCAGGTGCTCCGGTGTTGTCCCACAGCACCCACCAATGATCGTCGCCCCGCAATCGCGGGCAAGGACGGCATAATCCGCCATCAATGACGGCGTGCCGTCATAATGGATGTGGCCATCGTGATATTTTGGGATACCTGCGTTGCCTTTTGCGATGACAGGCAAAGTGGGCCCAGCAACGGCAAAGCCTAGGACTGTGCGCAACAGATCAGAGGCGCCAACACCGCAATTGGCCCCGAATGCAAGGGGTTGATGGGCAATTTTACGCAGCTTTTTGACCATGTCCGCTGACGTCAGCCCCATCATGGTCCGGCCTGCCGTATCAAAGCTCATCGTGCCGCACCAAGGCATATCGGCCAGGGCAAAGGCCTCGGCTGCGGCAATGAATTCTTCGGCGGCGCTGATCGTTTCGACCCACAGAACATCGGCGCCGCCAGCCTTTAGGCCTTCGGCCTGTTCATGAAACATCTCGACCGCAGTTTCATGGGTGAGGCTTCCCATAGGGGCCATAATCTCTCCCGTTGGCCCCACCGACCCTGCAACGACGACGGGACGACCGGCGGCGTCCGCCACATCACGGCCAAGTTCGGCAGCGGCCTTGTTTAGCTCAAACACCCGCCCTTCGGCCCCGTGCAGTTTCAAACGCGAGGCATTTGCCCCAAAGCTATTGGTCAAAAAGATGTCGCTGCCCGCATCAGCCGCTCCTTTGTAAAGCGCTGTTATCTTTGCGTTTTCTTCGACATTCCAAAGTTCGGGCGCGTCGCCAGACATCAACCCCATATTGAAAAGGTTGGTCCCGGTCGCCCCGTCCGCCATGAGCCAGTCGCGCGTAGCAAGCAATTTTGACAGGGCATTCGTCATTATCAGGCTCCAAGAGTTGTCGGTGAGTCGTTGTCATGTTCACTGGGTCTGCGCAAATGGAAATGACGCATATCCATTATGAATTTGTTGCAACATGCATCGAACGGACCGTCCGAGAACAAAAAAAGGCACCCACGCATTCGGGGTGCTTTTTTCGCAGTATTTCTGCTGCGTTTAGAGTTCTTGCATCACTTGGGCTTTGGCCTCTGCCATGAATTCGGTCATTTTTGCCCGAATGGTTGCCTCATCCGCTTTGGTGCCCAAATCGCCCGAAACCTTGCGGTAGACATCTTCATGACCAGCCTCTTCGAAATCGGATTTGATGACCTCTTGTGCATAGGCGGCAGCGTCATCGCCTGATTTGCCCAAAAGCTCTGCCGCCCAAAGGCCAAGCAGCTTGTTGCGCCGTGCTTCGGCCTTGAATTGCATTTCAGCGTCATGAGCGAATTTGGCTTCAAAGGCGTGTTCGCGGTCGTCAAAGGTGTTCATGGTGCCCTCATGATTGGTAGTCGGTTATCATTGATATGCCCTTGCAGGTGCTTGCCCGCAAGGGGGGCTTGCACTATGACGCGCGTAACGCGACCCAAGCCGGGCCTGCGTATCGGGTAAGGGGTTGTGATGGCACGCCGCAAGAAGATTTACGAAGGCAAGGCAAAGATACTTTACGAAGGCCCGGAACCTGGCACCTTGGTGCAGTATTTCAAGGACGACGCGACAGCCTATAACGCCGAAAAAAAGGCGGTTATCGAAGGGAAGGGTGTCCTTAACAATCGCCTATCAGAGTTCTTTATGACCGGACTGACCAATATCGGGATCCCAACGCATTTCATAAAGCGCCTGAACATGCGTGAACAATTGATCCGTCAGGTTGAAATCGTTCCGTTGGAAGTGATCGTGCGCAACCTTGCAGCGGGGTCCATGGCCAAACGCATGGGGATGGAAGAGGGCACGCAATTGCCCCGGCCCATTGTGGAGTTTTCCTATAAGGATGATGGGTTGGGCGACCCGCTGGTGCCCGAAGAATATATCATCGCTTTTGGTTGGGCGAGCCAGCAGGACCTGGACGATATTGTTAGCCTTGCGCTGCGCGTGAATGACTGGATGTCAGGTGTGATGCATGGCGTTGGCATCAAGCTGGTCGATTTCAAAATCGAGGTCGGGCGGGTGTGGGACAATGAATTTCCGCGTCTGATCCTTGCCGATGAGATCAGCCCAGACAGCTGCCGGCTGTGGGACATTGAGACAGGTCAGAAACTGGACAAGGACGTGTTCCGCCGCGATTTGGGCAGTCTTTCTGATGCCTATACCGAAGTGGCAAGGCGACTGGGGGTCATGCCCTCAAATGTGACCCATCGCCCGGCAAAGCCCACATTGATCAATTAAAGGACCAAAGCGATGAAAGCCCGCATACATGTCATGCTGAAAAATGGTGTTCTGGACCCACAGGGCGAGGCGGTGCGGCATGCTTTGGGAACACTCGGGTTTGATGGGGTCGAAGGTGTCCGACAAGGCAAGGTGATTGAGTTGGACCTGGCCGATGGTACATCCGAAGAGACGGTCAAGGACATGTGTGAAAAGCTGCTCGCCAACACTGTCATCGAAAGCTACCAGGTGGAGATGATCTGATGCGCGCTGCCGTGATCGTTTTCCCCGGGTCCAACTGCGACCGCGATATGGCCGTGGCGCTAAAGGGGGCAGGCGCAGATGTTAGCATGGTGTGGCACAAGGCTGCGTCATTGCCAGACAACATCGACCTTGTGGCCGTTCCAGGCGGGTTTTCCTTTGGAGATTATTTGCGCTGTGGAGCGATTGCGGCGAAATCGCCAATATGCCAGGCGTTGGTCGCTCATGTCGAACGTGGTGGCTATGCCTTGGGTGTGTGTAATGGATTTCAGGTGTTGACTGAAACGGGTTTGCTGCCCGGCGCCTTGATGCGAAACGCAAATCTGAAATTCGTCTGCAAAACTGTTGATTTAAAAGTGGAAACTTCCGCTTCAGCTTTTACCGAAGGGTATAATGCCGGCGATAGTGTCGGGTTCCCTGTTGCGCATCATGACGGCAATTACACAACCGACTCCGAAACGTTGGCAAAGCTGGAAAGCGAGGACCGCATTGCATTTCGCTACACTGAAAACCCCAACGGCTCCCTCGCGAATGTTGCCGGTATTCTGTCCGAAAACCGCCGGGTGCTGGGGCTGATGCCGCATCCGGAACGGGCGGTCGATCTGGGTCATGGCGGAACAGATGGGCAAGCGCTTTTCCGCGGACTGATAGGGCAATTCGCCCGAGCTTAACTTGTCTTCTTGCTGCAGTGCAGGTGCCGCCTTAAGCTGCAGACATGATTGAGATGGGAAAATATAGTTTACGGCGTGGCAAGGGGCGGTGGTATCTGCGCCTGTCAATTCTCGTGATCTGCTTGTTTGCCGTCATTGTCATCTACGTATCTAACCAGCTTTTGACGAAGCGATTTACCGAAACAATCAGCAACCGGTCCGAGGTGCGCTTAGCGCTATATGTGACAGGTTTGATGAGCGAGCTGCAGCGAAATTCAGTTGTGCCGCAGCTCTTATCCCGAGATCCAGAGTTGATGCGCGCGCTCGAAAGCAATGATTACACATTGTCGACCGCGCGGCTGTTGTCTTTTGTTGACGAAATCGGGGCTGCATCTTTGACCCTTTTGGACCGGGATGGACGGGCCGTCGCTGCGACTGACCGAAGCCAATTGGGGGCGTTGCATCGTAACACACCATATTTTGTTGATGCGCAGCGCAATAACCAAACCATTTATAACACACACCAAAATGAAGATGGTGGGTATTCGTTTGTTTATTCCCGTCGGGTTGAAGTGAATGGCGAATTCCGTGGCGTGATCATGGTTGAAGTTGACGTGCCGCGCATGGAACGCAGCTGGGCTGGGGTCTCTGATGCTGTCTTTGTGATGGACAGCGAAGGTAAGATTATCATGTCAACCGAGCCGCGCTGGCGCGGGCTGGGCGAGGAAGAGGCATTAGCTCGGCAATCGGCGCCATCTGCGATTGAACGGGCGCTGCGGTTGACCCAGGGCTGGGCTGCGTTGCCCGCTGACGCGTATCTGCAGGGCGAGGCCGTGCTGCGCCGCGAGGTGCGCATTCCGCATCGAGGCTGGCGGGTGGTCAGTTTTACGACCTACGCATCCGTCCGGCAGCAAGTGAACGGCATTCTGGCGCTCGAGGTGATGGGATTCGCGATTCTGCTGGCCTTTGTGTTTTGGTTCACGTCGCGGAAAACGGCGTCCCGCCTGGTGTTTTTCCAGCGCGAGTCAGCAGAGCTTCGCGCATTGAACCGAAGGCTGCAGCGGGAAATTGCCGAACGGGAAAAGGTTGAAAAGACGCTGCAGGTGGCCGAACAAACGATTGCGCAATCGTCGAAATTGGCCGCCTTGGGCGAGATGTCAGCAGCGGTCAGCCATGAATTGAACCAACCGCTTGCTGCGATGAAAACATACTTAGCCGGTGCGCGGCTTTTGCTGCAGCGCCAGCGTCCGGACGAGGCACTATCGTCCTTTCAACGCATCGACGACTTGTTGGAACGGATGGGTGCGATTACCCGCCAGTTAAAATCCTATGCACGCAAGGGCGCAGAAGCGTTTGAGCCTGTAGATACAAGGGCCGCTGTATCGACGGCGCTTGCTATGATGGAGCCGCAGCTTAAGACGCGGTCGGTCAATATCATCCGCACATTGCCCAATGATCCAGTTATGATTTTGGGGGACCGGTTGCGCCTTGAACAGGTGATCATCAACCTTCTGCGCAATGCGCTGGACGCAACCAAAGATGCGAATAATCCGACAGTTGAAATTCTGTTGGTTGCCGGTGACACAGTCAGCTTGCAAATTCGCGACAATGGGGAAGGGATAGAAAACTTAAACGAGTTGTTTGAGCCGTTCTATACAACCAAAGAGCCCGGTGATGGTGTGGGGCTTGGGCTTGCCATCTCATCCGGTATCGTCAACGATTTAGGCGGGCGCCTGACAGCACGGAATGCTGTGGATGGCGGGGCTATATTTGAGGTGCAGCTGCCAGCAATGCGGCAGGATGTTGCCGCGGCAGAGTAAGGAAGACAGATGAACAAGGCCATGAAGATCGCGATTGTGGATGACGAAAAAGACATGCGTCAGTCGATCAGCCAATGGTTGGCCCTGTCGGGCTTTGACACTGAAACATACGCGTCTGCAGAAGACGCGTTGAAAGGCCTGGGAAGTGATTTTCCCGGCATAGTCGTGAGCGACATCAAGATGCCGGGCATGGACGGCATGCAGTTTTTGAGAAAGCTGAAAGGCGTGGACAGCTCATTGCCCGTCATCATGATCACAGGTCATGGCGATGTCCCAATGGCAGTTGAGGCGATGCGCGTCGGGGCCTACGATTTCCTTGAAAAGCCTTTCAACCCTGACCGGATGACGGAGTTGGCCAAGAAAGCCACGCAGGCCCGTCGCCTGACGCTAGACAATCGTGCACTGCGCAAAGAATTATCCGATGGCACCGCATTGATCGGGAAATTGATCGGCCAGTCGGCGCCTATGGAACGTCTGAAAGAGGACATTCTGGATCTGGGTCAGGCCGATGGTCATGTGCTCGTCGAGGGTGAAACAGGCACAGGCAAAACGCTCGTCGCTCACGCACTGCATGCGGTCGGGGCGCGTGCGAATAAGAAATTCGTATTGCTGAGTTGTTCGGCCTATGACGAAGAGACTCTGACAAGGTTGATCTTTGGTCCCGCCAAAGATGATGAGCCAATCCCGGCGATGGAAGAGGCGCGCGGCGGGACGCTGGTGCTGGAAGATATTGAGGCGCTCAGCCATCCGCTACAGGCGCGCCTTTTGACCGCGATCAACGATCAGGGGACCCCGGCCGAGACGCGGATCGTGGCGATATGTAACCTGCAAGAGCAGGACAAGACCTGTGAAAGCGTGCTGCGCCCCGACTTGTTCTACCGATTGGCCGCGTTACGGATCACTGTTCCGCCGCTGCGTCAGCGGGGGGAAGATATTCTGATGCTTTTCACCCGGTTGAGCGAACAATTTGCCGATGAATATGGATGTGATGCGCCAGAGGTGAGCGCCCAAGAGGCAGCGCAATTGCTGCAAGCCCCGTGGCCGGGAAATGTGCGTCAGTTGATCAACGTTGCGGAACGGGCTGTGTTGCAAAATCGGCGCGGTACAGGATCGATTGCGTCACTTTTGATGGCTGACACCGAAGAAACAAAGCCGGCGATGACGACAGAAGGCAAACCGTTGAAGGAGTTTGTGGAGGCGTTTGAACGTATGTTGATCGACAACACCATGCGCCGCCACAAAGGATCTATTGTATCGGTTATGGAGGAATTGTGCCTGCCGCGCCGGACCTTGAACGAAAAGATGGCCAAATATGGCCTTCAACGGTCGGATTACCTTTAGGCGAACGGACCCGAGGCACGGTTAGTTACGGCGAGGGCGTGAGAACTTTCTCTTCAACCCTGCGAGGATCTCATGGGTCGTTGCGTTGAACCGCCGGTGACTTGGCAAGGCGCAGACTGCCCTTTGCGGATCTCATAAAACGGCCCTTTCACACGGCGATCCTTTGCCAAGGTCCCTTGGACTGCGGGCAATCGACCAAACCGGTTTTTGACGTGTTACCCCCCGCAAGACTGAAATTGCCATTGTAATACCGTGTCTTCCTCCATTATGTAGAAAGTACGGATGCTCGTGCGTTGGTTGCTTGATGATGTCCGATCGAGATTCTCTGTTTTGTAAGTCGGTACCGACTGATCATACTGAACAGCTGATTTGACCCCGACGGGTCATTGGAACGCTCTGGCTATACGTGTTTTGTATTGGCCGGGCCATGAACAGGCCTCAACATGCGGGGTCGGAGAAGAAACGCGATGCAAAGCGCGCAGGATACAGGTAAGATCGCTGCGGCCCCGAGGGGCCCCGATTTTGTCAGCGTGCAAATCGCCTTAATCAGACATGTAACACGGACAGCAGCACCCCCAGGGGTGCCACCGCGGTTATGTGCGAACGGACAACATGCCAAAGAAAATGCTAATCGATGCCACGCACGCGGAAGAAACCCGCGTTGTTGTGGTCGACGGGAACAAAGTCGAAGACTTTGATTTTGAAAGCCAGTTCAAGCGTCAGCTTGCAGGAAATATCTACCTCGCCAAAGTAACGCGGGTTGAACCATCGCTTCAGGCGGCCTTTGTGGACTATGGCGATCAAAGCCTCACGGTCTGCGACCGGGATCTGGTAATAGTCAGGGTGAATTTCCGAGAAGGCGAGGAAGCCATGACGATTGCCGCCATAGTCCACAAAGGCCGCCTGAAGCGATGGTTCAACCCGCGTTACTTTGGC
>JBCBGX010000019.1:0-21774 GCA_038526325.1 Pseudomonadota bacterium
ACACCACTGCGGTTGCCAAAGCGAAAGATGTGGGTATCGACGGCTTGCGCAGGCTGCTGCCACCACATCTTTCGCTTTGGCAACCGCAGTGGTGTGGCGGTGGGCAAGGATGTTAACGCGGTTGAGCGCGCGATTGAGGATCACATTCCCGCCGATTATCAACTCCACGCTCATCATTGGATGATACTGCATGGACGGTACACTTGCGTGGCCCGGAAACCGAAATGCACCGCCTGCCTGGTGCGCGATCTTTGTATGTTTGAGGACAAGACTTTATGAGCAATTTTGACGTGATTGGGATCGGCAACGCACTTGTTGATGTGATCAGCCAGGCGAACGATACGTTTCTGGATCATATGGGGATCGAAAAAGGCATTATGCAACTGGTCGAACGCGACCGGGCAGAGGTGTTATATGCCACGATGCAGGACCGGACGGAAACCCCGGGGGGGTCCGTTGCGAACACGATTGCCGGGCTTGGCAGCCTTGGGCTGTCCACAGCCTTTATCGGCAAGGTCAAGGATGATGCGTTGGGCCGGTTTTACGCCAAGGGGATGGAAGACGCGGGAACAGCCTTTCCCAATCCGCCGACGCCGGATGCAGAGGCGCCAACATCCCGTTCGATGATCTTTGTCTCACCTGACGGCGAACGGTCTATGAATACCTATCTGGGGGCTGGCGCTGATTTGGGTCAGGGCGACATATCTGATGCGTTGTTTGCCGGTAGCAAGATCCTGTTTCTTGAGGGATATCTTTTCGACAAGGACGAAGGCAAAACGGCATTTACGGCTGCGGCACAATCGATGCGGGCGGCTGGTGGCAAGGCAGGGATCACCCTGTCTGATCCGTTCTGTGCTGACCGACATCGGGCGGATTTCCAGCGCCTGGTTGCTGAGGAAATGGATTTCGTGCTGGGCAATGCGGCTGAGTGGACGACATTATATGAAACCGATGATCTGAACGCCGCCTTGGAAAAGGCCAGTGCTGTTTGCGAGACAGTCGTCTGTACGTGTTCTGGAGATCCGGTGATCCTGCTGCAGGGTCAAACTCGGGTTGAGGTGCCGGTGCGCAAAGTTGTCCCAGTGGATGCGACGGGTGCGGGTGATCAATTCGCAGCTGGTTTTCTGTACGGCTTTACAACGGGCCAATCCTTGAAGACTTGTGGTCGGATGGGTGTGATCGCCGCTGCAGAAGTGATCGGCCATATTGGCCCGCGGCCGAAAGCCGACCTTAAGACACTGTTTGTGGAAGACGGGCTGATCTAAGCCAAAGGGCGTCCAGCGCATCTATCGCGCTGGTGTCAAAGCGACTTTCTTCTTTCCAATACTTGCCGGATTGGACGTAGTACCCCAAGCGCGTTTCTTCCGCTAGCGCATGCTTGACAAGTCCCTCATCGATTTCAGGGATCGCAGCCTGGTGGACGAGCGCCTGTGAGCTGCGTGGAAAAATCAGGCGACTTTCATCTCGGGACAAGTTGACCATAGCGCAGTTCTGCCGGGCTGCTATGGCCATTAGTCTGGCTGACTTTGCTTCAAGTGATCGCAAGGTGATATCGGCGCGCAAAGGGTCCGGCGCCCCTTTGCCATAAAAATGAGTATTGGTGTTCTGGCGATATACCATGTCGCACCCCAACATCGCGATAACGCGGGGCCTTAGCGCTGCCAGGGCCCAATAGGCCGCTGTAAACGCCATGGTCCCACCTGCATATACGAAGCCGCCAAGTGTGTTCTGCAGTGGCACGTACTCGGAAGCGGTGATCACACGCTGGCCGTTAGCGATAACAGGGGGGTGCCGTTCTGCAGGAAAGTCCTCTGGATAGATCAAATCGTCCCAATCAGGCCGGACGGCCCACGCGTTGTTGATAGCGACGATCCGATCAAACGGGTCGCGAGGCCAAGTACGGCAGGACAGGACATTGGGACCACTTCCCAAGATTAGGACTACGGACATTACTCGACTTCTATTGTTATCTCTCGACAGAGATAGCACGAAAATTTTCGCCGTCGACGCAGTGCCAATTTTCTAGAAAATTTGGCCCTTTGCACCATTCATTGCGCCAATTTGGCATGGACTTCATCCAGATCGATCTCGCCAATTGGCATCTTGTTCGCAGGGTTCTCAAAATCGTATTTGAAGATGCGGAAGTCCTTTTTGTACATCTCGTAGACGATGTGCATCGACAAATCATCGAAATAGTCTTCGACAGGATGTGCGCGCTTGGGCCCATGCCCTTCGCTTTCATTGAACCGTGGAATGTCGCTGAGATGCACGGGGTGCTTTGTTTCGATTCCATCGAGGACCCGCTGCATGCCGTCGTTGAATTTTTCGGTCCAAAAGATCGTGTTGTAGCGTCCGCCATTCACGATGAAGGTGGAGATATGACCTGACATGGCAGACCAGTGGATGTCAGGCTCCATCGGGCGGCGCCAGCGAATGGTGTCGCGGGCAAAAAGAAGAAACCGCCGAAAGCTTTTGATCTGATCAAATTCAAAGCCTGTTTCCGGATCGCCCACTTCGATCCCGTATTTCTGCACCAAAAGCGGGACCAGATTGCCGCGATAGTATTTTCCATTGCGCTGTATTCCGCAGATCTTGTCGAAGAAAGATGACAGAATTCGGGTGTAGGGATTGCGCACGCAGGTAAATGCATAGCTTTCGTGGCTTTTGACATTTTCGCGGATGATCGGCTGGCTATCATCCAGGGCCCATTTATGGATTCCCGTTTGCGCATCATGGATGTCACCATCGTAGAAGGCGGCATGATCTGAGTAATACATGATCTGACCGATGGTCGAACAAGCACATTTTGGAACGACACGGTAGACCACGCTTTGGCTTGTCGTCATCCAGGTCCCGGGAAAATTTGACACGCAACTCTCTCCTTCTTGACTGCGTATCTTTCAAAGCAAAGAAACCCTGTCACTTCAATGTCTCTTCACGCTATGAAGCAGGTCAATACGCCGCCAATGAGGAAAAATGGCTCGAATCGCG
This sequence comes from Pseudomonadota bacterium, assembly GCA_038526325.1. GTDB lineage: Bacteria > Pseudomonadota > Alphaproteobacteria > Rhodobacterales > Rhodobacteraceae > Yoonia. The sequence continues at coordinate 2,992 of JBCBGX010000019.1, forward strand.
TTTATTCTGCTGTGTCACAAAAGCCCTGATGCAATTATTCGTCAGGTTGAACAACTGACGTCTGCAAAGGATTATGTTGCGCTGCATTTTGATGCCTCTGCGGATCCCAACGATTTTACGGCGATCCGGGATGCCTTTGCGGATAACCCTAACGTGACGTTCGCTAAGAAGCGCGTGAAATGCGGCTGGGGGGAATGGAGCCTTGTTCAGGCAACACTAAATGCTGTCGAGGCTGCCATCGACGCATTTCCGATGGCCACGCACTTTTACATGGTGTCGGGCGATTGCATGCCGATCAAATCCGCAAACTACGCCCATCGCTTCCTCGACGATCGGGACCTGGATTTTATCGAAAGTTTTGACTTCTTCAACAGCAATTGGATCAAGACAGGCTTTCGCGAAGAACGGTTGATTTACCGCCATTTCTTCAATGAACGGACGCAAAAACGACGTTTCTATGCGGCGCTGGAACTCCAGAAAAAATTGAACCTAGCGCGAAAAATTCCCGCCGACCTGGAGATCATGATCGGCAGCCAATGGTGGTGCTTGCGGCGCAATACGATTGAAGAGATTTTGCGTTTTTTGAATGAGCGCCCTGACGTCATCCGGTTTTTCCGGACCACGTGGATACCAGATGAGACGTTTTTTCAAACGCTGACCCGTCATCTGGTGCCCGGTCGTGAAATTGACAGTCGGACACTAACCTTTCTGATGTTTTCAGATTACGGCATGCCGGTCACGTTCTACAATGATCACTATGATTTGCTGTTGGGGCAAGATGCGCTTTTTGCCCGCAAGATCAGTGCAGAGGCACGTCAATTGCGCGATGAACTCGGCGCCCTATACGCCAGCGATCAGATGGATTTCGTGATCTCAAATGAAGGGCGTACATTGTTTCAGTTCTTAACAGGACGTGGGCGGGTCGGCCGACGTTTTGCGCCCCGATTTTGGCAAAGTGAGACGACATTGGGCCGGGGCCGCGAGTTGATGATCTTGACCTGCAAGAAATGGCATGTCGCCAAACGTTTGGTGGCTGCAATCCGTCATCACACCAATATCCCCACGGTTGAATATGTGTTTAACGAGGAGCAGACGGATCTACCGGACCTAGGCGGGATCGAAATAACGCTTGAAAAACGCAGCCGTCATAGACGGGCGCTGACGCGCATGATTTTCAACCATTTCGAAAGCGACCGCCTTGTTCTTTGTCTGGATACGTCCAGCTTTGATCTAATGCAGGATTTTTGCACGGACCGGGCAATAGTCCGGCTTCTGGAAATAGAGTGTCGCTTTGACGATGATTATCTGGTGGGTCATGCAAAACGGGTCGGGCTTGCTGGAGAGCAGACAAGTGATGCGACGTTATCGCAGCTGCTGCCTACCATCCGGAACGATATGGTCTTTGAGCGCGATACTTTGCGGGATGCAGATTTCCCGCACATATCTCGTATATCCGATACAGCGTCTGCCAAAGGCAATGCTGATGCGTTGGCCCAGTTTCTTAGTGTCAGTCCAGATGTGGCACAGACACTTGCCGAAACCCCCCATCTTTTTGTTGATTGAGGATTGACATGGACTTTGACTACGACGACCAGAACATCTTTGCCAAGATCCTGCGCGGTGAGATCCCGAACCAGACGGTTTACGAGAATGACCATGCGTTGGCATTCAATGATATCAATCCTCAGGCACCTGTGCATGTGCTGGTCATTCCCAAGGGGTCGTATGTCAGCCTCGACCACTTCGCCCGGCACGCCTCCCCTGAAGAGCAGGTGGGTTTTATGCAAGCCGTCGCCGAGGTTTGTCAGTTAACAGACACGGATGGTGGTTTTCGCGCCATCTGCAACACGCGAACACATGGCGTGCAAGACGTCCCTCATTATCATATGCATATCATTGGTGGACGCCAGTTGGGCCGGATGCTTCAGGGGTGATCAAAATCGTGGAAAATTGATCCGGGTCTAGTGGGCCGATGTCAGTGACAAGAAGACATCTTCTAGATGGGATTCTTGTGTTCTGACGTCTTTGATTGTGATTCCAGCATCCCGGACCAGCGACAGGACCTGATCTGCTGGTGTCTTACCGCTTTGATATGTAAATGCCAGCGTCCCATCTGCAGCCTTTGCACCGGTGATTGTGTCCGGCAAGACAGGTAAGTCCGCATCACCCTCTGGTGTAATCACCAAAGTTTTTCGGTCCAGTCGCCCAAGCAGATTTTGTGTTGTGTCGCGTACTATGACCTCGCCATCATTGATGATGGCAATATCGTCGCACATTTCCTCTGCCTCTTCGAGGTAATGCGTTGTCAGGATGATCGTCATCCCTTGCTCGTTCAGTTTGCGCACATTTTGCCAAAGCATATTGCGCAGGGCGATATCGACGCCCGCCGTCGGTTCATCAAGAACAAGGATTTGCGGGCTGTGGACCAGGGCCTTGCCCAGCAATAATCGCCGCCGCATGCCCCCGGACAAGGACCTGGCATAGGCATCTGCCTTGTCGGTCAGCCCGATCAGGTCCAGGATCTCGGCCGTCCGCCTTGTCGCTTTGGGCACGCCATAAAGCCCGGCCTGCACATCAAGAGCCCCCGACGGTGTAAAGAACGGGTCCAGATGCGGTTCTTGCGGCATCACGCCAATCGCAGCGCGCGATTGCCGCGGGTTTTTGTCCTGATCGAAGCCCCAGATTTTCACAGAACCAGCCGATTTCACGACCAAGCCGGCAAGAATGTTGATCAATGTGGATTTGCCCGCACCGTTTGGTCCCAATAGCCCAAAAATTGACCCGCGCGGGATGGACAAATCTATGCCGTTCAGCGCACGCTTTGCCGTTGTTTTTGGCGTCGCCGCATAGGTTTTTTGCAAGCCGCGAATTTCAATCGCATTGTCGGTCATGCTGGTACTTCCCCCGCGCCTTGGGCTGCGTTATACCCGCGTTGATCTAAGGCGGGTGTATCGCCGCTGCAAGCCAACAGGATGAATAATGACAACAACACCTGCTCCAGAGACCCGCATTGTTGACGACTGGCGCGTGGCCTGTGACGGGGGCGAAGGGGCATTGGGGCATCCACGTGTTTGGTTGCAAATCCCGAATGACCGCGGTTGGGTCGAATGTCCTTATTGTGATGCCAAGGTCATCCATAAGGATTTTGAAGGTAAAGTCTGATCTAGCAGACAGGTCCTGATCGTGGCAGAACTTGAGAATTGCCACGAAGGGGACCCATGTCATGACATCGAAATTTGGTGAAGGCTGCCATCTTCATTTGATTGATGGCTCTGCGTTCATTTTTCGGGCGTATCATGCGCTGCCGCCGCTGACGCGCAAATCTGACGGGCTGCCTGTCGGCGCCGTCAGCGGGTTCGTCAACATGCTGCAGCGCTATATCGAGGGGAATAGCGGCCCAGATGCGGCCACCCATGTGGCGGTGATCTTTGACAAGGGCAGCCATACATTTCGTAACGAAATGTATGATCAATACAAAGCTAATCGCGATGAAATGCCCGAGGATTTGCGTCCGCAAATCCCCCTGACCCGCACGGCCACCAAAGCGTTCAATATCGCCTGCGAAGAAATGGAAGGGTTCGAGGCGGATGACATCATTGGCACGCTTGCTCATCAGGCGCGTGACGCCGGGGGGCGGGTTACGATTGTGTCCTCTGACAAGGATCTGATGCAATTGGTTGGCAATGGGGTCGAAATGCTCGACCCGATGAAAAACAAGCGGATCGACCGCGACGGAGTGTTTGAGAAATTTGGCGTGGGGCCGGAACGTGTGGTCGACGTCCAAGCTTTGGCCGGGGACAGCGTGGATAACGTACCCGGCGCACCCGGCATCGGGATCAAGACGGCGGCGCTTTTGATCAACGACTATGGCGATCTGGAAAGCCTGCTGGACCGTGCCGACGAGATCAAGCAGCCCAAGCGCCGCCAGACCCTGATTGACCATCGCGCACAGATTGAGCTGTCCAAGAAGCTGGTTCAGCTTGATTGCGGCATGACGTTGGATTTCGAGCTTGATGATCTGGAAGTGAAAGAGCCGGATGTGGACGTGCTGATGGGGTTCCTGGCAGAGATGGAATTCCGCACGGTTACCAAACGCATTGCCGAAAAGCTGGGGGTTGAGGCCCCGGTCATCGAAGCCCCCGCGCGGGTAGAAGAGGTCGCGGCACCTGAGGCGGTCGAATTTGATGCCGAAAAATACGACTGCGTCGCCGACGATGCGGCTTTGCGCGACTGGATCAACCGCATTCGCGAACGCGGGTATGTGGCGGTGGATACCGAAACCACTGGCCTCAATGAGATGATTGCCGACCTTGTCGGTATCTCGCTGTGCGTGGAGCCCGGGCAGGCGTGTTACATCCCGCTGTCCCACAAGGCCGCATCATCGGATGATCTTTTTGGGTCGGATGACATTGCCCCAGGGCAGATGGACATGGAAAGCTGCCTGGCGCTTTTGAAACCGGTGCTAGAGGATCCGGCGATCCTGAAGATCGGGCAGAATATGAAATATGATGCGAAGATCTTCCACCGTCACGGTATCGATATCGCCCCAATCGATGACACGATGTTGATGTCCTATGCGATGTATGGGGGCCTACACAATCACGGGATGGATACGCTGTCGGAGCGCTATCTGGGGCACACACCGATCCCGATCAAGCCACTGTTGGGAAGCGGTAAATCAGCGATTACCTTTGATCGCGTGCCGATAGACAAGGCTGTTGCCTACGCTGCGGAGGATGCCGATATCACCCTGCGCCTGTGGCAGCAGTTCAAACCGCAATTGCATCAAAAACGCGTCACGACCGTTTATGAGACACTTGAGAGGCCGCTTGTCCCGGTGCTGGCGCAGATGGAGCGGAATGGTATCAAAGTGGACCGCGACACGCTCAGCCGCATGTCAAACGCCTTTGCCCAGAAAATGGCCGGGCTTGAGGATGAGATTCAGGAAAAGGCAGGACGTCCATTCAATGTGGGCTCTCCCAAGCAATTGGGTGAGATCCTGTTTGATGAACTGTGGCTGCCTGGTGGCAAGAAGGGTAAAACCGGGGCCTATGGGACCGGCGCGGATGTGCTAGAGGATTTGGCGACCGAGCATGAATTGCCCGGTCTGATCTTGGATTGGCGGCAATTGTCGAAGTTGAAATCGACTTACACGGACGCTCTGCAAAACCATATCAATTCCGATACCGGGCGGGTCCATACCTCTTACTCCATCGCCGGGGCCAATACGGGTCGGCTGGCCTCTACCGATCCGAACCTACAGAATATCCCCGTGCGAACTGAAGAAGGCCGGCGGATCAGAGAGGCGTTTGTGGCTGAGGATGGCAAGGTCATCGTCAGTCTCGATTACAGCCAGATTGAGCTGCGCATCCTCGCGCATATCGCGGGGATCGATGCGCTGAAACAGGCGTTTCTTGATGGGATAGACATTCACGCGATGACGGCGTCCGAGATGTTTGATGTGCCGCTTGATGAAATGACGCCCGAGATCCGTCGCCAAGCGAAGGCGATTAATTTTGGTGTGATTTACGGGATTTCAGGTTTTGGTCTGGCCCGTAACCTGCGCATTCCCCGAGGAGAGGCGCAGGGTTTCATCGATCGATATTTTGAACGATTTCCGGGCATTCGTAAGTATATGGACGATACTGTCGCCTTCGCGAAAGAGAATGCCTATGTGCAGACGTTGTTCGGTCGGAAGATCAACACGCCCGAAATCAACGCGAAAGGGCCGCATGCAGGCTTTGCCAAGCGCGCAGCCATTAATGCGCCAATCCAGGGCACAGCGGCAGATGTCATCCGGCGTGCGATGATCCGTATGCCAGCTGCAATTGAGGGGATGCCCGCGAAGATGCTTCTGCAGGTGCACGACGAATTGCTGTTTGAAGTGGATGAAAGCGCTGTGGATGATCTGATTGGCACAGCGCGTGAGGTTATGGAAAATGCCAGCGATCCTGCGGTAAAGCTTGATGTCAAACTTGCTGTTGATGCCGGGCAGGGGGCCAATTGGGCCCAAGCGCATTGATTGAAGGAGCGTCAAAATCTTAAAAAATTCTGGGCAAAACCCTTTTGAAGGATTTTAGCGCAGTGGCCGTGCGGCCCCAAACCGGGGCCGCAGCATAATCTTACTCAAGGGTCTAGTTGACCGATTTTGCCTCTACAAGGTTGGCGTCGGTTTTGCCGCTGGATGCGATTTCAATCCGGCGCGGCTTTAGCGCCTCAGGCACCTCGCGGATGAGGTCGATATTGAGCATTCCATTTTCATGGCTGGCTCCAACGACTTTGACGTGATCAGCCAGATGGAAACGACGCTCAAACGCGCGGGTCGCGATGCCACGGTGCAGATAAGTCCGTTCAGCGTCATCTTCGGCTTTGCGGGCCGTTACATGCAAAGCGCGGTCCTTTAGTTCAATCGCCAGGTCGTCTTCGGAGAAGCCTGCAACAGCGATTGAGATGCGCCACGCATCATCGTTCGTTTTTTCAATATTGTAAGGGGGGTAACTGTTTTGGCCAACATCGCTGGCCAGGGCGCGATCCATAAGATCAGCGATTTGATCAAAGCCAACGGTGGCACGATAAAGGGGGGTCAGGTCAAAACTACGCATAGTGGGTCATCCTTCTTCAAGCGATAACAATGTGTTAACTTTCCCATGTGGGACAAGTGGTTCATTGCTGGGCCCAATATTGGCACCCAGACCTTTCATAGGTGGGAACGGTGTTGCTGGCTTTCAAGACCTAGTCGGTGCTGATGAATTTTGCGCCCGTATCGTTGCGCTCGCCGATGCTGATCAACCGTTGCGTGCCTCCGGGGCGGGCAGGGCCCATGGCAGCAAAATGGGCCATAAGATTGGTGAGTGGCCCTTGCAAGGATGTCCCGAGCGCGACCTTGCGCCCATCAACCTGTGCCATGGCCGACACCACTGATGCAATCCGCGTTTCACCATTGCGTATCAGGAAAACGGGGGAGCCGCTGGATCCGTATTCCACGTCACAAGTCATCACGATCACACCTGTCTGGCGGCCCAAAACACTGCAAACCTCTTGCAAGCTCGGGGCGTCTTCGCGCCCGCGCCCGTAGGAAACAACACCCACTTCGTCACCGGTCAGCGGCTGTTCTGCAATCAGATAGGGGCGCATCCGAACGGCACGGATCGGGCGGTCAAGTTCCAGTACAGCAATATCTTTGGCAACCTCGGCAGGGCGCGTCGCTTCGCCATTATGTTCGTAATCAGGATGGGCGATGGCGCGTGTAATATTACGTGTTGCCGAGGCGCGACCATCGCGCAGTCCTGCCCGAAACTCAAACCTATCCGGCGTGATCAGGCCTCCGTCGCTGTCATAAAGGCAATGTGCCGCTGTCAGAATTAACCGGTCACGTATCAAAGACGCCGTACAGAAGCCCTTGCCGCGAATGTCAAGCCGACCAACGGCCTCCCATCCCTGGCTATCCTGGCGTGTTTCCAAGGTAACAAGGCCAGACTCTTGCGCGAGCGCACTAACCGCAAGGCACACAAATCCGAAGAGTCCGAAGAGAAAAAGCCGCATTGCCAATACCATCCTTCTCAACAAGATGAGCAAGAGTTACGGCAGCATTATGGCACTATTTCAAAATTGGAATGGCCAGTTCGCGTTTTCCTGACGCAGTCAATGCTGGGGGCTGAGGCCCGCCAGTTGCCCAATCCAAAAGCTCCACCGTATGCACAATCGGGACATCCGAACCGCCGCCGATCTGCATCATACAGCCGATATTTCCAGCGGCGATGATGTCAGGTTTCAACGCCTCAAGTGTCTGGACTTTGCGGTCCTTCAACTGCTTTGAGATTTCTGGCTGCATCAGGTTATACGTGCCCGCTGAGCCACAGCACAAATGGCTGTCAGCGGGCTCTAACACTGTGAAACCCGCTTTCTTCAGAAGGTCTTTCGGATAGGTTTTTATTTGCTGGCCATGTTGCAGCGAACAGGCAGCGTGATAGGCTACCTTTGTGCCCTTGTCGGCACCTTCTGGTAAGTCCAATTTCACCAGCAGTTCCGAGACATCCATCGCTATTGCGCTAACGCGCGCCGCGTCTTCTGCCAGCACATCGTTGCGAAACATATGCCCGTAATCCTTTACGGTTGTCCCGCAGCCAGAGGTATTGATAACAATCGCATCTAAGCCGTCGCCGTCCATCTCGCGCGCCCAGGCTCGGATGTTCTTGGCAGCGGTTGCGTGGCTTTCACCCTCTTTGCCCATATGATGGGTCAGCGCGCCACAGCATCCAGCCCCTTCTGCCACAACAACTTCGGCACCCAGCCGCGTCAGCAGGCGGATCGTGGCATCGTTGATGTCGGTGTTCAGTGCCTTTTGCGCGCACCCCGTCATCAGTGCGACCCGCATCTTTTTTTCCTGCGCAGGGAATGTCTGCGGGTCGTCATTGCGGCTGACGGGAGGGATCACCTTTGGGGCCATCTCCAGCATGGCGCGTAGGCGGGCATCGGGCATAAACCGCGCAAAGGGTCGTCCGATTTTAGCGCCCAAAAGCGCCACCCGAAACCGCATAGGATATGGCAGGATACGTGCCAGCAGCCAACGCAGCGCCCTGTCCGACCAAGGGCGGTCATAGTTTTTTTCGATATAGGCGCGCGCATGATCCACCAGATGCATGTAGTGTACGCCTGAAGGGCAGGTTGTCATGCAGGCAAGGCAGGACAGACAGCGATCGATATGTTTGACAGTCTTCTCGTCGGGCTTCCGCTCGTTCTCAAGCATATCCTTGATCAGGTAAATACGGCCCCGCGGGCTGTCGAGCTCATCTCCCAGCACCTGATAGGTTGGACAGGTCGCGGTGCAAAACCCGCAATGGACACAGGTCCGCAGGATTTCGTTGGACCGCTGAACACCCGGATCTTTAAGCTGTGCTGGTGTGAATGTCGTTTGCATCAGGTCATCATCCCCGGATTGAGAATTCCGCGCGGGTCAAATTTTTCACGTAGTCCAGCGGAAATTGCCGCGAGCGGCGCAGCTTCAGGATGGAATGCCGGCGCATCAACGGTCCCGCGTATCAGCGTTGCGTGGCCGTCAAAATCACCAAGCGCCCGACGCAGGTTGCGCCCAGCATCCGTGAGCGCCCAGATCAGACCGCCGCCCCAATCATACACGACAGCCTTTGCACCCATACCTGCAACCAGCGCCGGTGCGTCTGAGGGTTTTGTCGAAATGCGCCAAACGTCCCCTGCCGCGCTTGCGAAGGTTTCGATGTCACGAATGCCGGCCCACTCATCTTTGACTGCTGCTGTGTCATCAGTGGTGATGGCAGAGCCAAATTTGGCCAGATGTTTGGTCAATGCTTCGGCACGGTAGGCTACGGAGTCCGGGAAACCTTCTAGACGGAACAGAGTCTTGCCCGCTTGCGGATCATGCGCGACTCCCGTGACCTCATATGGTGACGACAAGGCAGCTGACATTGCTGCAACTGCCTGTGCATCATCCAAACCTTCCAGCGTCAGCATTGCTTGTCCGGCAACGTCTGGCAGCACTTTCATCGAAACTTCTGTCATCACGCCCAAGGTGCCATAAGCGCCTGTCATCAGCTTGACGAGATCGTAGCCGGTTACGTTTTTCATGACGCGACCACCGTTTTTGACGATGTTGCCCACCCCATCAACGAACCGCACGCCCAGCATGAAGTCACGGCATGCACCGACCGAGATGCGGCGTGGGCCAGAAACATTGGCTGCGACCACACCGCCAATTGTCGGCTCGCCCTTAGTGCCCAAGAGCACGCGATGATCCATCGGCTCAAAGGCGAGGCGTTGGTTCTCTGCGGCAAGTTTTTCTTCGATGACTTTCACCGGTGTGCCAGCTTTGGCTACGATGGTCAGTGCGCCGGGTTCGTAAAGCGTAATGCCATCCATTTTCGCAGTGCTAAGTATTGCCCCGTCGCTTTGCCCGATAGGTCGGGTCCCGCCCCCGGTGATACGCAATGGGCCATTTGCCCCCGCGATCATCTCCGCAAGGTCATTTTCGGTTGTTGGCGTCATGATACCGGCCTTTCGTCAGGCCGCACGGCGCTGCTGGGAGGTTTCAAGCGGGAATACTTTTGCCGCGTTCAGCAACCATTTCGGGTCAAAGACATCTTTGATTGCCATTTGTGCCTCTAGGTCAAGCGGTTCGAACTGAACGTTCATCAAATCACGCTTTTCGATGCCAACGCCATGTTCGCCCGTCAGGCAGCCGCCGACTTCAACACATAGTTTCAGGATTGCGGCACCAAAGTCTTCGCACAACTCCAGATCACCGGGTTTGTTGGCATCAAACAGGATCAGGGGATGCATGTTACCGTCACCGGCATGGAATACATTGGCAACGTCTAGACCGAATTCCTTAGACATCTCTCCGATGCGTTTTAGAACGATCGGCAAAGAGGAAACCGGGATTGTGCCGTCAAGGCACATGTAATCATTGATCTGACCCATGGCACCAAACGCAGATTTGCGGCCCAGCCAGATGCGGCCCGCCTCATCGGCATCCTTAGCTTCGCGCAGTTCAACCGGGTTATGCTTTGCAGCAATCTCCATGATAAGGCTGAGTTGGGCATCGATCTCTGCGTCAGACCCTTCGACCTCAACGATGAGGAGCGCCTCGCACATCGGGTAGCCCGCTTTTGCAAAGGCCTCGGTCGCCTCGATGCAGGGGCGGTCCATGAATTCTATGGCGACGGGTAGGATCCCCGCCTTAATAATATCGGTGACCACCTGACCGGCCACCTCACTGCTGTCATAACCCATCAAAACGGGTCGTGCGCCTTCGGGTTTGTGCAGAATGCGCAATGTTGCCTCGGTCACGACGCCCAACTGACCTTCTGATCCGCAAATCAAACCCAAAAGATCCAGCCCACCTGCGTCCAGATGCGCACCGCCAATTTCAACCACAGTCCCGTCCATCGTCACCATCGTCACACCCAACAGGTTGTTGGTGGTGACCCCGTATTTCAGGCAATGCGCCCCGCCGGAGTTCATCGCGATGTTGCCAGCGATTGCGCAGGCGAGCTGGCTGGAAGGGTCGGGTGCATAGAAAAACCCATTGGTTTCCACGGCACCGGTCACCGAGAGGTTCGTGCGCCCTGTTTGCACCTTTATGTACCGATCGTCATAGTTGGTTTCGATGACTTGGTTCATCTTGGCCACGCCTAAGATAACACTGTCAGCAGTGGGCAATGAACCTCCGGCTAGCGATGTGCCAGATCCACGGGGGACCACAGGAACATTGAGGTCATGGCAGACCTTTAGGACTGCAGATACTTCCTGGGTGTTCGCTGGCAAGACGGCACAGAGCGGAGGGCACTTATAGGCGGTCAGCGCATCGCATTCATAAGCGCGAGTCTCAGAAACGTCTGAAATAACGGCATCTTGTGGTAGCACCGCGCGCAGCCTTTCGACAATATAATCCTTGCGCGACAGGATGTTGGTATCCGGGGCAGGCATTTCCATCGGCGATTCCTCCACATTTAATTGGTAAGTTTATATTACCAATTTTGCGTTATGGCAAGTATGAACACATCAGGTTACACATTCCTTGATGCAAATCATGGATCATATCGCGCTTTTGTCACCGCTTGACTTTTTTGCAGCAGGGCTGCTGTTTCTCAGCTGGCTTGTGCTGGGTTGGATGATTGAGCACCCCAGCGCAAAGCGCCCTTCGGTTACCGTGTTGATGTCGGAGAGACGACGCGATTGGATGAAAGTGTTCGTCACGCGAGAACCGCGCATTTTTGATAGTCAAATCCTCGGCGGGCTTCGGCAAGGGACCGCATTTTTTGCCTCTACCTGTCTGTTGGCGATTGGCGCGGTTCTGGCTCTTGTTGGCAATACAGCCCCATTGCAGATCGTCGCCGCAGAGGTGTCAGAAATGCCCGTGCCTGTTCTGATCTGGCAATTGAAATTGGGCCTTGTGGCCTTGTATTTGACGAATGGCTTTTTGAAATTCGTTTGGGCTAATCGGGTGTTTGGATATTGCGCCGTTATGATGGCAGCGGTGCCGAACGACCCAGACGATCCATTGGCTTATCCACGCGCAGCACAAGCAGCAGAGTTGAATATTCGCGCGGCGATCAACTTTAATCGCGGGCTACGCGCAATGTATTTTGCCTTGGGGGCTTTGGCCTGGCTTCTAGGGCCCATCGCGCTTTTTGTGTCCACGATAGTTGTCGTTTGGATCGTCTGGTCACGGGAATTTGCGTCGATTCCCCGCCAAATTCTACTTAAGGATCATGCATGAGATACTTTGCACTTTTAGCATTCTGTGCCGCGCCGGCCTTTGCCGATACTCCAACCGTTTTGGACGTTAGCATTAATGGTGATCGTGTCAGCGTGACCTTGAACCACCCCGACACTGGTTGGGACCATTATGCAGACGGGTGGGAAATACTGGACGCTGACGGCAACAGCCTAGGCATTCGCGAACTTGCGCACCCACATGTAAACGAGATGCCGTTCACGCGATCTTTGTCAGGTGTCAAAATTCCCCAAGGTACCACTTCGATTTTCGTTCGGGCCCGCTGCAATGTTGACGGGTGGTCTGAGGACCTTTTCGAAGTGAAATTGACGGAGTGACGGGGGTGCATCGGTGTCCGTGTGGACCAGCCCAATGCCCCGTACCCGCGAATGGGCTGGCAGCGCGGAAAACGCTGCCATAGTTCAATTTGATGGCAAAGACGTCGCGACAGTGCCGGTCTGTGATTTGCTACTCGTTGCTGCGATCAAATCACGCTCCAACAGTGACTTTGACGGGCAATCCAAGCCGTTACACATCACAAGATTTGCAGAGACCAACAATTCACCCAGTGCCGTTTCGATGTGATAGCGGCCGTCCTCATATGTGACCAAGTTACCTACAATGTTGGTTGACCCATCATATGAGCTCAAAACAATCTCGTCGGCGGTGCTCATGCCAGGCAGCGCGAATGCTGCCGCCAAAAAAACGGCTGAGGCTCTAGCCCCAGCCGAAAGAAGAAAGCGCTGTTTCATCTCTTAACTCCATACTCGTTACACAGTGGGCAGAATTGGCCAAAACCCGACCATACCCAAAAAATTGCGCACTTATTTTGCGCGCGTAAAGTTTTTTCCGATGTCTTTTGCTCAAAAACAAGGCAAAATGATAACGACCTATACTAAAAGGCATTTGAGCAAGCCGGATAGTGTTAATCCTGCGAAGGCCGGCTCTGTTGTTTTGCAGTTGCGCCTCTTCTGAACAACTATGATCGGCCCTCAGGACGGCAGATCGTGGGTACCCTTATCTTGTTTCTCTATAGAAGGTTGCGATGCACCGCGCTGCGCTTGTCTATAAAACGGGCCATGTTCGGCGTTGTCCGGAAAGGCAGCAAATCAAGGGGGCGCAAAAAAGACTGCAGCGATAGGCTCGGCGAAGATGAGCCAGTTCAACACAATAAATTGGTCCGGCTGCTTTACGGACGCAAAACAAAATCAGCGATCACCGGGTAATGATCTGTCGGCCATTCACCATCAAACTTCTGACGCAAAACAATAGGTTCGCCAACGAGATTTGCCGTTCCAATGGTCGCGATATGGTCAATTGCTCCAAAAAGATTGATGCCGCGATTAAAGTGATAGGTGGCGCCCTGAACCGGTGCAAAACGCAGTCCGATTTCTTGCAGAATATCCACCACACGATCACCTAGCCGTCCATTCAGGTCGCCGATCACAAAAAGTGTTTCACCCGCATCAATCCAGGGCTTAACGCGATCCGCGACCAATTCGACGGACTTTATCCGGTTGGACCTACTAGCGAAGTCAGTATGGATGTTCACGACGCGAAAGACGGCACCACTGTCTCGTTCGCGGAATTGTGCCCAGGATGTAAAGGCTGGAAAAGAGCCGTTGAAGGTGCGCGAATAAATCACTTCAGGCGTGTCCGAGAAGAAAAACCAGCCTTGGTCCAGCAAGGTTAATCGGTCGTTTCGGTAGAGGATCGGTTGTGTCGAGGGAAACTCCGCAGGATCCCCCACGGCCGCCGCCGTATAATCAGGATTGTTGGACAACAACCAATCCAGTGCCAGATTGATCCGGTTGGTTTGAGAGGAAAAGCTCTCCATCTCTTGGAAACCGATGACATCGGCATCGACGGCTTTGAATGCAAGGTCCAGCGGACCCTTGCGCCGCTCCCAATCACCTACCGACCAGGGGCCATCTTCCTGGCGAAGGATGATGTAGTGCACATTGTAAGTCGCCACGCGCAGTGTTTCGGGCAGGGCGGGCGGAAGCGGAGCCTTGCCAGAATTACGGATCGTCTGGCAGCCAACCATCGCTAACAGGGCCACAATGACAAGTGCAAAGGTTTTCAGCGCGGTTTGCAGCACCGTCCTTTACCGACGCCCTTCTCGGAGCCATGCCCCTATCATCAAAAGGGAGGCAAGCAATAGAAACGCCCAAGCTGGCAAAACAGGGTTGATGCTTATATCTGCTGTCTGAAATGCCCCCCGCGGGGTTATCCCGATCCAGCCGCGGCCGTTGGCCGGGCGCCCTTCGCGCACGGTGCGGACGCTGATATCGCCGTCCGATACCAGCTTGATCCCGCCACCGGTTCCGGTGACCAGCGGTTCCAAAACGTCGCCAGAGGCGATGGTTTGCTCAAATTCACGCGGGGCAGAGGGGCCCAGCGCAATCACAGCTGTCTCCTGACCATCATCGAGGCGGTAAAGGCCGATCTCCGGCGCCTCCCACAAGGTTTCGAAACGCCCCGGCGACACCTCCTCGAGTGTCAGCGTTGTTTCGGTGCCGTCGGGATGGGTGACGGTGACATCGCTTGTCGTTAGATCAAGCGTGCGCCGAATGATTCGCATGGTCTGGCCTGCCGGTTCGACCCAAAGCGCCTCTTCTTCCAGTTCCGGCTCTTTCATCATCCAGTGTGCCAGCCTGCGAAGAAGCTCCAATTGCGGCCCACCTCCTTCATAGCCACGATCCCAAAGCCAAGAGTGATCTGAGGCAATCAAAGAGACGCGCCCGTCGCCAATCCTGTCCAGGATCAAGAGCGGTCGGTCATCAAGGCCCGACATCACTGTCGTGGCTTGTTCGGGCACCATTACGTCAATCAAGCGGAACCAGCGTCCCCAGCCTGGCCCCTCTTCCTCGTCTTCACCAGGTGTGGATAGGTCAAGACCCTCGGTCACCGGATGGCGCTGTCCGATATCGGTGATCTGCGGCTTAAACGGCTCTTCAAACACACGGGCTGTTGGGGATCCCGGTAAAATCTCACCAAGCGGAGAACGGTAAATGCTATCTGCCGACCCATATTCTGGCCCTGATGACACCAGAACGGCGCCGCCTTGCTCTACATAGTTGCGGATATTGTCGATATAGGTGCTTGGCAGGATGCCCCTGCGCCGATAGCGATCAAAGATAATCAGATCAAAATCGTTTATTTTTTCCAGAAACAATTCTCTTGTCGGAAAAGCAATGAGCGACAATTCGTTGACTGGCACGCCGTCCTGCTTTTCGGGCGGACGTAAAATGGTGAAATGAACCAGGTCGACCGAGCTGTCGGATTTCAGCAGATTGCGCCAAGTTCGTTCCCCAGGATGTGGTTCCCCTGATACAAGCAAGACCCGCAACCGTTCCCGAACACCATTGATTTGGACGACTGCTGCATTGTTTCGGTTGGTTAGCTCGCCAGGGGCGTCGGGAATTGTGAACTGCAACACGTTCATGCCGCCGCGTGGCAGTTCCACGGGAAGTTCGATATCCTGTCCAATTGGGGCAGGTACGGTGAGGGGGGCTTCGCCGTCAATTGAAATGGACAGCGGGACACTGTCAGCGACTGGAGCCGCGCCTTGATCCTCAATTCTGAGCGTGAGGGTCACAGGCTCACCCAGGATCGCGAATGCAGGGGCGTTCGACACTACAAGGCGTCGGTCCCAGTCTTCGGGTTCACCTGTCAGTAACAAATGCAATGGTGCTGGCAAGCGCGGGGCGCGGTCGAGGTCGTGCAAACGTCCGTCACTCAGAAGCACCATGCCCGCAATGCGGCCTTGCGGTTCTTCGGCCAAAGCTTCGGAAAGCGCGGTCATCAGGGTGGTGCCGGTATCTCCTTCACCGTCTCCCAATGTGACAACGCGCAGTTCGGTATTGGGTTGGCGGGCAATTTGAGCCTCTAAATTGGAAAGCGCCTCAGCGTTCTGGTCAGGACGGGTGCCGATGCGCTGGCTGGCGCTTTCATCGATCACAAGCATTACGATATCACTGAGCGGTTCACGGTCTTCCCGCTGAAACGCCGGGTTGGCAAGAGCCGCCAACAGGGCGATCCCGGCCAATC
The DNA here is from genome assembly GCA_038526325.1 of Pseudomonadota bacterium. Classification (GTDB taxonomy): domain Bacteria; phylum Pseudomonadota; class Alphaproteobacteria; order Rhodobacterales; family Rhodobacteraceae; genus Yoonia. The sequence goes on from JBCBGX010000019.1 coordinate 19,295, forward strand.
CGCGCAGCCACCAACCCGGCAGCTTTCGCCAAAGTGCAAGACCCACACCTAGAATGACAAGGCAGGCAGCCAAGTACAACATCAGCACCGGGACGAGCGGATCGAGAATAAGGGTATTTGTCATGCCTTGCCCCAACAAAAGAGGGAAGGCGCAGGCATCAAAATTTTAGGAGGCTGATCTGGCCAAATCACATTCATTGTCCCAACCGATCTAACAGATCCGGCACATGAACCTGATCAGATTTATAGTTGCCGGTCAAAACGTGCATGATCACATTGACCCCAAACCGAAGCGAGATTTCGCGTTGCCGTTCTCCCGCCATGCCGCGCCCAACAGGAAACATCCGTTGCCCGCTGTCATTGATAGCCCAGGCGCGCGCCCAATCATTCCCGCCAATAATGACCGGTGTGACACCATCATTAAGATTGCGGAACGGCATGCCGTCTATCTGAACAGCGTCCGCCGGTGCCGCCTCAACCCAGACATCGCGGCTTGCGTAGCGACCTGGAAAATCCTGCAGCAGATAGAACGTGCGTGTCAGGACATGATCCGATGGGATCGGCTCCAATGGTGGTATGTCCAAAGACCGGGCAATGGCTTGCAACATCTGTCCTTCGGGCGAGCTTGAGCCAAAGCGCGCAGTATCGGCGTCTCTGGTATCAAACATGATCATCCCGCCGGACCGCAAATAGCGGTTGAGCTTGCCGTATGCCGTGCGCGATGGCAGAGGTTGGTCAGCTGTAATGGGCCAGTAAAGAAAAGGGAAGAACGCCAGTTCGTCGGTTTCCAGGTTCACGCCCATCGGAGCAGCCGGTTCAATGGACGTGCGCCGGAACAGTGTTTGCGACAGACCTGTCAAGCCAGCAGCTGCGACTTCGTCCGTCGTGCGGTCCCCAGTTTGAACATAGCCCAGAACAACTTCGGTGGTTGCTTGCAGTGCAAATTCTTCTTCTTCCCGCTCTTGTGCCTGCGCGCCTTGTCCTAAAACGACAAGAGATACCAAAAGCGCAGCGGCAACATCAGCACGCGGCCCCCGCAACCGTCCGCCCACAGCGAGAGACGCAACCACATCAACCAGCAGCAAGAGTAACGCGCCGCTTAGCAACCAGCCTTTGAGGTCTGTTTCTCGTGCAACTGCCAGCCCCTCAACGGCAATCCGGGCTGGCCATTGCGCCGTGCCGAGCGTTGTCTCCGCACCGACGACATTGATGGCAAGTTGCCGATCGCCATTGGCATAAACGCCGGGTAATAGGTCAGGCCCTGGCACCCCATCCAACAAGACAACGCCGTCGATCCCAGGCAAATCGGTTCCATCCTCAAGTCGCCCATAGGCGTCGAGTACCTTGTTGGGAAGCCAGGTGGTGCCTTCCAGCTGTGCCGCATCCGGTGTCACAGGCCGGGTCGAGACCGCCAGTCGCTCTAACATTTGGACGAACAAGCCTGACAACGGTAGCGTTGACCACTCCGCATTTGCGGTCACATGGACCAGCACAACCTGACCTTCGCCCATGGTCTTGCGGGTGACCAAAGGGGTCCCATCGGCCAGTTGCGCGACAACTCTTTCTGCCAAGCTTGGATCAGGCTGCGCCATCACCTGACTTGTCACAGTAACATCGTCGGGTACTTGCAGCCCAAAGAAGGGTGAGGTTTCCCCAAACGGCGCGAGTGCTTTGGGTTCTCCCCAACTCATCGCGCCACCGACACTGCGCCCTCCCGAGCGAAGGCGCACAGGCAACAACGGATCCTCTTCCGCGCGGCCCAGATCAGAGGCGGCCAACCGTGGGCCCGCAAAACGCAGCAGCATCCCGCCGTTTTGCACCCAATCTTCGACCCCTTGAGCCTCGATATCAGTCAGGATCGCGACGTCGGCTAGAACAATCACATCGGGGTTTGCCAGCAAAATATCCTCTAGCGCTCCGTCGATTATGTCAGCGGTTGGTTCTAGCGCCTCGCGCAAATAATAGAGCGGCGACAACAATTCCAGGCCTTCCCGGTCGTCGCGCCCGGCGATCAAAGCGACCTCACGCCGTTTGAGCGCGTCATCCGTCAGGCTGACGGCCCCAGCGGACCGCGCGCCTGAAATCTCAAACCTCGTGATCCGATTGCGCAACTCAGGGGGCAGCACCATGGCGGTTTCGGCCACGGCTTCACCTGGTTCAAATGTCAGTGGAACGGTGGCCAATTGCCGTTCGACGCCCGCAGGATCAAGGCCCACCGCAGTAATGGTTGTTTCAGTCAGATTTCCGACGGGCGTGCGGGTGGCCGAGACCAGGACCTGCCCATCCTCAAACCGCGCCGGACGCAGGCCAATCGTTTGGCGCGGTGATTGAAAGACCGTGACCGTACCAAACGCTTCGAGCGTCGTCAGTAGGTCTTCGCGGCCCGTGTAATCGAGACCATCAGAGATCCAGTAGGTCTCAAACGACCCGTCCTGTTCGACGAAATAGATTGCCGGATCTAAAGGTTGCCAAGGGTTGGG
>JBCBGX010000020.1:0-21291 GCA_038526325.1 Pseudomonadota bacterium
CCTACGAGAAAGACCCACGGGCAATCTATGCTCAAAGCTTCGCGACCGTTCGCGACGAGGCGCGGCTGGATCGCTTTCCGGCCCATGCGGATGATCTGCATGCGGGTAAGGTGCATGATGATGGTGATGATGATCGTCGTGATCATGATGGTGGTGATGGTGGTCATGCTGCGCTTCGAGACGGCACATTCCCGTGCAGAACGTATTGCACAGGGTACAATCCGCCACGTTTGACCCCGGCGCATGGGCGCCCTGACCTTCCACGTGGTGATGGTGGCTTTCCTGTACGGCACCGACTTCACCCTCGAACCCAAGCACCTGCACCCGGTACTTGCACATCACACATGTCGGCGGCGGGACAGCGCCAAATGCCGGATGTTTGCGATCCGCCACACTGATATGATGATGACCACCATCCTCCAGCGCCAGAACCTGCTCACGATAGCCACAAATCCCGCAATTTGGGGGCGGGCTGTCGCTGTCTTGCTCCATGATCCGTTCCGCAAAAGTTTCCAAGACTTTTGGATGATCGCCCAAATAGCCTGCTTTCACGAACTGAATATCCGGATATTCAGTGGCCACCTGATCGGTGAAGCCATAAATCCGGTCGATCAGAATGCCCGAAAACAGGAAATACGGGAACACGATCACCCGCTTATAGGGCAAGCGGGCCACATGTTGCAGACACGGCTCGACCAGTGGAAAGGTCACACCGGAATACCCCACTTCGCACCAGCCAAAGCCCATCCCCTCTTGAAGCATCCGCGCGATCTTGGACACATTGCCATTGGCATCAGGGTCAGAAGCACCGCGACCAATCACCACCAGACAGGTCTTGGTCAGAGCCAATTCGCCATGTTCGGCATTGGCCCGATCGACAGCGTCTTGTATTCGGCCCGCCGCCGCCGCAATCATCTTGGGATCAACGCCCAATTCGCGGCCATAGCTGACGGATATACCGTGTTTGGTAGCATAGGTGTTGAGCACGGTTGGAATGTCATTCTTGGCATGCATGGCGGCAAAAAGCATTCCCGGCACCGCCAAAATCCGCTCGCACCCAGCCTCGCGCAACTTGTCCAAACCATCCCGGATCACCGGATTGGCAAATTCGAGGTAACCGTAGTCCGTTAGCCAATCAGGTGGCAGATAATCGGGCAGCTTCTCGGCCAGAACCGCGAATTCATCGACCGCAGACTGACTGCGCGAGCCGTGGCCGCAGATCATCACTCCGGTCTTCATGCGGTTTCCTCTTCCAGTTCTTCCTCTTCGGGCTCTGGGTCCTTTCTTTTGCCTTTCAAAGCGCCCCAGATCGCTGCCAACCCAGCCAACCCAATCGCAGCACCCGCGACCCAGTGATCATGACCCGCCAGATCGCCCCAATGTCCGGGATGGGCTGCAGCACTTGTTCCCGTAAAAACAAGCATAGAAATGGGCAAAATCCGCATCGGGTCCTCCGCTATGGTCGCGCAACCAGAGGCCCGGAACATCCGGGTTACGACGACGAGGCGCTTGAGTTCCCTGTTTAGGTCAACCCCTACGCCACCAACCGCTCTGGCCACATCGGGCTTCGTCTTAAATCTCGTATAGACGGGTGATACTTGCGGGGCAAACTGATAAGCGGCATTTCAGACACCGCAAAAGGCATGAGCAGAGCGCGCAGATACGATACTACTAGCAAAGCTGAGGTATTGAATTAGCACCGCGCAATCGTGCCCGTGCACCACGCAAAAGGCGCATAAAATTGCTTAACATGTGCAAAGTCGCACCATGCCTGCGCGACTACCTCACTTTCTTCTGGATCCTTGCCGCGCTAGTTCGTGCTGCAGACCAAGAAAGGTGAACACATGGGCCAACTTGTTGACGGTATTTGGCACGATGTCTGGTACGATACAAAATCCACTGGCGGTGCATTCAAACGGTCTACGGCCAAATTTCGCAACTGGATCACTGCCGATGGCAGTGCCGGTCCATCGGGTGGCGCAGGGTTCGAAGCGGAAAGCGGGCGCTACCACCTGTATGTCTCTTATGCCTGCCCCTGGGCCCATAGGACCCTGATCTTCCGGGTTCTCAAGGGCCTGTCTGACCATATAAGCATTTCCGCCGTGCATCCCGACATGTTGTCCGATGGTTGGACCTTTGAAACCGATGATAACGGCGCTACAGGCGACACACTTTACGGTCTCGCCTTTGCTCGGGACATTTATCTCAAGGCAGATCCACGGATATCCGGCCGCGTTACCGTACCCATCCTATGGGACAAAGAGCGAGAAACCATCGTGTCGAATGAGTCGTCCGAGATCATCCGCATGTTCAACAGCGCGTTCGACGACGTCACCGGAAATAGAGAGGACTATTGGCCCGACCATTTGCGCGACGCCATTACGCAGGTCAATGATCGCATTTACGACACGCTCAATAACGGTGTCTACAAATCAGGCTTTGCCACCACCCAAGCAGCATATGATGCTGCCATCTATCCGCTTTTTGACACGCTAGACTGGTTGGAACAGCGTCTTAGCGAAAACCGCTACCTAATAGGCGATCAATTGACTGAAGCTGATTGGCGCCTTTGGACCACGCTGGTCCGGTTCGACCCGGTTTACCACCTGCATTTCAAATGCAACCGCCGACGCATAGCGGACTATCCAAACCTGTCAGGCTATATGCGTGACCTCTATCAGATGCCGGGTGTTTCTCAGACGGTGAACATGGATCACATCGTGCGCCATTACCACTACAGCCACGACAGCATCAACCCACACAGGATTATTCCCATTAACTCAGTGCAGGATCTAATGGCACCCCAACACCGTGGCTAGGGCTGCCATAGTAATGTACGATCTCGGCCAAATCTCTCGGCGGCGTTGCTGTCTGGATAAACGCTCGGGCATTTGCGCTGTGGTTAAAGATTGAACCGTCCGAGAAGAACGTTGTGTCAGTGACAAAAACAACATTCGCCTGTGGCTGCCGGAATTGGGCGAAGTCCGCAACGGTCAAAGCACTGCCTTGCGTCAGTACCAAATCAAGGACAATAACATCGAACACCATCGCTTCAATCTGGTTTAGCGCTTGTTCACCATTATGAACAAGCGTCACATCAGAATCCAAACGCTCTAGGTGGCGCTGCCAGAGCAAGCCTAGGTTCCTGTTGCTTTGGACGATCAAAACGCGCATGTCTTCTCCGTTGATCCTTATCAAACTTTATTAACGGGGTATGAATAAATGGTAAACTCCACCCGCCATGAACACAGAACGGTCCATTTCCCTAATGAATAGTTAACGCGAACGTTAACCTGTACCAAAAGACACTCACGAAGGCTAAAGTTAACGTGACCGGCAAGATTCCGCCTGAAAATATCAGTAAATGAGCAGTGATTTACCCAATGACAACATGGATAACGACATGCGACACATGTAAACGCGAAGGTTGGGAAAGCGGGGACATGTCCGAAACGGACGGTGAGTCGCTCGCCAATCTCATCGAAGCTGCGGCCACCGGACTGACGGGGGTAAAAACGCGCCGTGTCTCTTGTTTGATGGGGTGTAAAAACGCCTGCAATGTGGCCATACAAGGACAAGGTAAACTTTGCTACACCCTCGGTGCGTTCGAGCCTGACCCAGAGGCCGCTTCAGGTATTGTCGCCTATGCAATGGCCCATGCGGTGTCCGATACTGGGCAGGTCCCGTACCGCGAATGGCCCGAAGCGATCAAAGGTCATTTTGTCACGCGCCACCCTCCTCTGGTGGAGGAGGAATGATCCCACCCCGAGACCATGGTGGCGGCATAGATGCGGCCATCGCCACCTATAGCGGTTCGCGCGAGACATGGCTGGACCTGTCGACCGGGATCAACCCGGTCCCCTACCCAAGTCCAACGCTGCCTGCAGATGCGTGGACGGCTTTACCCGACGAAAACGCCTTTGCCCGACTTTACACAAGGGCACGCCATTTTTGGAACGTTCCGGATGACGCGGCCATCCTTGGCGCGGCAGGCGCATCGGCAATCATTGCCGCCCTTCCTTCGGTTCTTGCCAAAGGGGATGTTTGGATCCCTGGCCCCACATATAACGAACATGGCGCAGCATTCCGCGCCGCCGGTTGGCAGCTTGCAAATGGCCCGGACCACGCGCAGGTGGCCGTGCATCCGAATAACCCCGACGGGCAGCTTTGGCGTGATCAGGACCTAACGGCGAGCATCACGATCATTGACGAAAGCTTTTGCGACACTGTGCCTGACCGATCCCTGATGCACCGGGCCACGCACCCGGGCACCGTCATCTTGAAGAGTTTTGGCAAGTTTTGGGGCATGGCCGGGCTTCGCCTTGGCTTTGCAATAGGTGACCCAGAGATCATTCAAAGCCTGTCGGAAAAGCTGGGCCCATGGCAAATCTCTGGTCCCGCGCTGGCCATCGGGGCCGAGGCGTTGTCAGACCCGCTTTGGGCGGACGAGACCCGCAATAGGCTCACTACAGATGCCGCACGGCTTGATGACTTGCTAACCGCCAACGGGGCACAGGTGTTGGGCGGTACCACCCTCTTTCGACTTTACAAGGTCAAGAATGCGCTGGCCGCTCAGCGGCATCTTGCGCGTGGGCATGTCTGGTCGCGGATCTTTCCCTATGCCGATGATTGGCTGCGCCTTGGCCTGCCTGCACCAGACCGCTGGGCACAACTCGAAGCGGCGCTGTGACGCTCCTCCTCGGGATGCTCCTTGACGCGCTGCTGGGCGAGCCGCGCTGGCTGTGGTCGCGCGCGCCACATCCGGCGGTTCTGATCGGGCGCCTGATTGGCTGGTGTGATGCCAAGTTCAATACAGGCGACCACCAGCGCTTCATGGGCACGATGACACTTATTGAACTTTGTCTTCTGGCCGGTGTGGTGGGATGGCTCTTGGAACTGGTGCCCGGGCCGCTCATAGACATTGTCGTCGTTGCAATCCTGCTGGCGCAGAAATCACTGGTCCAGCATGTCCAGGCCGTCGCTGATGCGCTGCGATTGTCATTAGGGGACGGGCGCAGATCTGTCGCGATGATTGTGGGGCGCGACACGCGTGACATGGACCAGTCCGCTGTGGCGCGCAGCGCCATCGAAAGCGCGGCGGAAAACCTCTCGGACGGGGTGATCGCGCCCATCTTCTGGTTTGCGATCGCGGGGCTGCCGGGCCTTTTGATCTATAAAGTGACAAATACCGCCGACAGCATGATTGGCTACCGCACGCCACGCCATGAAAAATTCGGCTGGGCCTCTGCCCGGTTTGATGATCTGCTCAACCTGATCCCTGCGCGCCTGACAGCCCTGTTGATCTGGGCCGTCACAACCCGCCCCGCCCTGCGACCGATCCTGCAAGAGGCCCCGCTTCACCGCTCCCCCAATGCCGGTTGGCCGGAGGCCGCGATGGCCCATGGCCTCAACATCGCGCTTAGCGGTCCGCGCAGCTATGATGGTCAGATGCGCGATTATCCCTTTGTGAATGCCGCTGGAAAGCATGACCTGACACCCGAGGATATAGACAAGGCAGTCAAGGTCCTCTGGCGGGTTTGGGGTTTGATGCTGTTTCTGGCCGTCGCCCTGTTCGTGCTGGCCGATTAATCAAGCAAGCGAACTGACACTCGTTCAATCTGGGACACACCACGCGGGCCGGTATAAAGGTCAGGTGCCGCATACAACGGATCGGTCAGCGCGGCTCCTACCGTGATGAATGTCCAGCCTTCATCGGCATACCATCCCAGCAATCTGTCCAGATGATCCGCATTGATCTGGTTCATATGCAATAAAAGGATGTGTTTGACATCCCGCCCCAAAACCTCCTGCGCAAGGGTTTGAAAATGCAGCGTTTGCTCCTGCATATGTTCGATATAGCGCCCTGCGATAGCTTCCGCCGCGCTCTTGTCCCCTGCGGACAGCGCCGCGATGTAATCTGCGTTGAACCGCCACTCGTCGTTGTCGATGGTCACTGGCACATTCACATAGCCAAGCCGCGCAAGTATCTGTTCGGCCGCCTGTTTGGCCGCCTCTGTTTCGCCCTCTCGCAAGAAGGGAAAGCGATAGAACCGGTTCTCTCGCAACCATTGCGCCAAAACACGATCCGTTCGCTCGGTTTCGTTGCGAAATACGCGGGCGGATTGGGTGCCGTAATCCGAATGGGACCAACTATGATTGCCAACGGTATGTCCTGCAGCAACAAATGCTTGCAAAGCGGGCAAGCTTTGCGAAGTGACCTGTTGTCCGACAACAAAGCCCGTCGCAATGATATCGTGGCCTGCCAAATGGAGGTTAACTGCATTGACTTGCGCCAAACCCTCTTGGGGGGAGGTGCGCGATGGCATGACGTAGGGCAGATCATCCAACGTGATCGCAATCTCTTGGGCGAAAGCGGATCTACCAAAGACGCCCAGCACCAAAACCGCCAAAGCCACCAAAAGCATCGTGCATTGGTGCAAGACTTTAAGTCCCCACCCGTGCCGCGCATGTGGCAAGGAAACCCGCCACAAAATGCGAAAGCACATCATCCAGCGCACCCAACGCGGGGGTGCTGGTGCCGCAGATCCCGATACACTTCGTACGTCCGCCTTGTCGTGCCCATGCCGTGACAGTTTCCGCCAGATCGCAAACCACAATCTGCAACGCCTTAACCAACGACCACGACACGGCAAGTTAAGGCGAGAATGTTCGGTCGTGTGTACATACAGGTTTTGGACAGGTTGCATACGGCATCTATACGCGAAAAAACCCTCGGTTCTCCTTGGTTAACATTCGATCCGGCGCAATTTGGCCTAAATGCGCTGTTTTGTCCGTCCACCGCATTAACGATCTTGCGCCCAATCCCGGCGCTGTTACCCTCAATCGGACACGAAACCAGGAGCCACCAATGCGCCTCGCCCTCGCCTTTTCACTGCTTGCCAGTACCGCCGCTGCCCAAACCTGTGGCGGCAATGTCAGCACCTTTATCGACGGTGTTAAATCCGAGGCCCGCGCGCAAGGGATCCCAAATGCAACGATTGACCAGTTCTTTCAGGGCGCACAAATCGATCAATCCGTACTGCGCGCCGACCGTGCCCAGGGCGTGTTCCAAAAGGACTTTATCAGCTTTTCCCGCGCTCTGATTTCGCAGAACCGGATCAACAATGGACTCGTCTTTGGCGACAGCTACGACCGCACATTCGACACGATCCAGCAGCGCTTTGGCATCCCCCGTGGGGTGCTTTTGGCCTTCTGGGCATTTGAGACGGATTATGGCCAGGTCCAAGGCTCCTTCAACACGCGCAACGCGCTTTTGACGCTTGCACATGATTGCCGCAGGCCAGACTTGTTCCGCCCGCAACTTATTGCGGCTATTGAGCTTTTTCGGCGTGGGGGGATGGACCCCCAACGCACAACTGGTGCTTGGGCGGGCGAGATCGGGCAGTTGCAAAAGCTTCCGCGCGAGATCGTGCGCCAGGGCATGGACGGCGATGGCGACGGGGTTGTGGACTTGAAAAACTCCGCCCCCGACGCGCTGATGACCGGGGCGAATGTGCTGTCGTCACTCGGCTGGCGCGCGAATGAACCCTGGCTGCAAGAGGTCACCGTGCCCGCCAATCTCGATTGGTCGCTGACGGGGCTGAACAACAAATCCAGCGTGCGCGATTGGGCCTCACGCGGTGTGACCGCCCGCCAGGGCAGCCTGGGCCCAGCGAACCTGCCAGCCTCGATCCTGCTGCCCATGGGGCGCAACGGCCCTGCCTTTATCGCCTATCCGAATTTTGAGGTGTATTTCGACTGGAACAAAAGCTTTGTCTATGTGACCACCGCCGCCTACTTCGCCACCCGGCTAAGCGGCGCACCCGTCTACAACGCGGGCAATCCCAGCGCGCCCTTGTCGGGTCAACAGATGCAGCAACTGCAGCAAAAGCTCACAAGCCGAGGTCACGATGTAGGCGGCATCGATGGCATCCTTGGCGCGAAAACCCGTGCCGCAGTGCAGGCCGAACAGGTTCGCATCGGGCTACCTGCCGACGCCTGGCCGACACTACAATTACTGAATAGTCTCTGACACTTAGTGGATTTCGCGCACAGGGTAGCGCTGCCCATCGGCAGTCAACAAAACCAACCGCTCGTCCGCCTTTACAAACCGGTCGCACCGGCTGCGCAACGTTCGAAAGTCAATGCAGACTGTTCCATCTGCGCCAATCTCATGGGTGCCATACCAGGAGCCGCCGCCATTGGCCTCTGAATAGGTCCAACTGTAGCTGCCCCCAGGCGAATATCTGGACACGCCGCCATCAAAGAACTCCAGATCCCGGCCCAAGATGATGTCGGCCAAGGCCTCCGCATCCAGGGCTGTGTCGCTGGGTCGTGTTTCGTAAGACTGCGCCTGGGCTGTGCCCGCAAAACATAAAAAGACAAATGATATTAATCGCATGCAGCGAGTGTAGCGTAACCAAGCGGTCGACCAAGTCACGAATTGGTGTTGTAGGTATCAGACCCTAGTACGGAACTCGATTGGGATGGTGGGCGGGGCGCCTTGCGCAGCAACAGCGACGCCCACCATAACCGGTCAGCGGACCAAACGCCTCATTCCTTGTCAGCGACAAACACACCCAGTTCGACATAGTCATGCGTGATCAACCTAAGGCCTTGCTCATAGTCATGATCCACCTCAACCGACCCAAACACAACACCACCCTCGTCGCCACCAAAGGCGGCCTGCCAGTTCCCGCTCAGATCACCCGCTTCTGGCACTGCACTTGATGTCGATAGCTTGCCGCCCTCGGTCGCCCCAAAGCCATCGGTGACGCCACCAACAATATCCACCTCTGCCAAGGTCAAATCCTCCAGATCATAAGCCGCCTCGCTGCCATCAATGGACAAGAACCTTTGCCGGTTGGTGATCTGCCCCCCCAGCGTACCACCCGCAAATTCGGCCTCCAGCCGGACATCGCCGGTGATCTGGCTTTCCGTCAGCCCATGCTCGGTGGTCGACGCACCCCGTGCAAGAAAGCCGAGGTAATCGCCGGTGTAAATGGCACTGCCGCTGGTTGGCACTGTCCCACCCACCGAATGTACATTCGCACCCGGAACATATGGCCCAATCGCGATGATGTTGGGGTCCTGAACCGCGACAATCTCTACATACCCTTCGTCGCGGCGCTGTTCGAATGCATGGGTCTGCGCAACACCAAGAGATAAAGTCGCAAAATACTTGAACTCTTCAACATCACGGCTGTTATCGGCGTTCATGTTGGAAAACAAACCGCCGGTGCCGTCTTCCAGGCGCAGAAACAGCCCTCTAGCATCCGGCGAGCGGTCAGTAAGGCTCAGAACACCCCCATCGGACAGCGTGGTCGCTTCCACCTCCTGGAACGCAGGTTCACCAGATCCGTTCCCACTACCGCCACAACCCGCCAACACAGTCAACACACTCAATACACTTACAGAATACCGCATCTTAAAATCCTAACTCAAAAACACGCAGCAAAATCGCTGCAGGGTCAGGCTAGGAAAGTTAGGGCTTCAGTTCAGTGTGAGCTGACACACAGCTTTACGTTGCGTCACTCTACTTTAAGGCTATGCCACCAGCGCTTCGGCTTTCTTCAGGTCAACCGATACTAGCTGTGACACGCCCTGCTCGCCCATCGTCACGCCAAACAGCCGGTCCATCCGGCTCATCGTCACAGCATGGTGGGTGATGATCAGGAACCGAGTATCCGTCCGGCGCGTCATTTCATCCAAAAGATCACAGAACCGCGTAACATTGGCGTCATCCAACGGTGCGTCCACCTCATCCAGCACACAAATCGGCGCAGGATTGGCGAGGAACACCGCAAAAATCAGTGCCAACGCGGTCAGTGTCTGCTCCCCTCCAGAGAGCAGCGACAATGTGCTCAGCTTCTTACCGGGTGGCTGGCACATGATCTCCAGACCAGCCTCCAGCGGGTCATCGGATTCAACAAGAACCAGCTTGGCTTCGCCACCACCAAACAGATGCGTGAACAGCAAACCAAAGTTCTCATTAACCTGCTCAAATGCGGTCAACAGCCGTTCGCGACCTTCTTTGTTCAGGCTTGCAATGCCTGATCGCAACGCTGCAATCGCGGCCTCCAGATCGGCCTTTTCCGACACCAATGCGTCATGTTCGACCTGCACTTCCTTGGCGTCTTCTTCTGCCCGCAGGTTCACAGCACCCAAACTGTCCCGCTGTCTTTTCAGCGCGTTCACCTCGCCTTCAATCTTCTCAGCATCGGGCATATGATCCAGGTCAACGGCAAGCTGCTCTAATAGCCGCTCTGGCGTAACCTCCTGCGCCTCCATGATCCGTTCAGCGGCATAAGCCACTGTTTCACGCGCGGCATCAGACCGTGCCTCTGATCGGGCCCGCGCCTCCCGCGCTTCTGAGGCGATCCGTTCCGCTTCTCGTTCATCATGTCCGGCATCCCGCAGCGCGTTTTCCGCCGCCGCGAGCTTGTCGGCAGAGGCTTTGCGCCGGGTCTCCGCCTCATCGATAGCATCGGCAAGTTCTGCACGTTTTGCTGCGATTACATCGGGGGCGGCGGTCGCCTCTGTCAGCTCTGCTTCGGACTTGTCTTTACGCTCGGCCAGTTCGGCTGTTCGCCTATTGGCAGTTTCAAGCCGATGTTTCCAGCCGGAAATTTCTTTGGTAATTTCCTGGGACCGCTTGAGGCGCTGTTCGCCCTCCCGGCGCACCTCATCATGAGCAGACCGTTTCGACATCATCGTAATGCGAGCCGCCTCAACCGTCATCTTGATGTCTTCGACGGAGGCCCGGGCCGTTTCCAGATCCTCCAGATCGGCGGCGGCTTTTTCTGCCTCTGACAAAGCTTTACGGGCATTCATCGCTTCTTCTTCGTGACGTTTGACCGCCAATCCCAAGCTGTCAAGCTTGCCTTGCCCGAGGGTTCGGTCCGCCTCGGCCCGGCTTGCCGCGCGGTTCGCATCCGCGACCGCCCGATCCGCATCACGACGTTCAGCACGGGCCGCCTGATCAGCTTCGGTCTGCTCTTTCAGCAAAGCTGTCAACGCCTCATGCGCCTGCGTTGCCCCGATAGCTGTGGCATTTGCCTCTTCCAAATCACGTTTCAGCTCTGTGAGACGGTTCAATTGCTGCAAACGCAGTGCCGCGGCAGAGGGGGCATCCTCGGCTCCCGCGCGGAATCCGTCCCAACGCCACAGATCCCCCTCAACCGACACAAGGCGTTGCCCTGGTTTCAAATCGGTCTGGAGTCGCGGGCCATCCGCCGCGTCAACGAGTCCAACCTGCGACATCCGACGCGACAACACCTCTGGCACGGTGACGTAATTCGTCAGGGCCACAACGCCATCTGGAAGCGACTGGGCATCAGGATAACCCGGCAACAACGCCCAACCGGATCTTCCGTCACCAGCAACTTCGGGTGCACGTAAATCATCGGCCAAAGCTGCGCCCAGCGCCTTTTCATAGCCGCCCTGCACCCGCAAAAGATCAAGCACTTGTCCGCCTTCGGCGGTCTCGCGTTCGACAAGTTTGGCAAGCCCGGCAACCTCCGCCCGCAAAGCGTTTGCCTCGCCTTCTGCCTCCGACCGCATTCCACGCGCCTCACTCTCGCGAGCTTGCGTTTCAGCGCGCGCTGCCTCGGCAGCTGTCAGCGCCTGATCGGCGGCCTCTGCGGCCGCAACCGCAGCCTTCTCGGCCGCACCAGCACTCGCAAAATCCGCCTCAGCTTTGGCGAGAGTCTCTTGCGCCTCTTCCACGGCCGCTTTGGCGCGGGCCGCATCTGCTTCGCTTTTTTCAAGCGTGGTCAGGTTATCATCCAAAAGCCGCTGCGCAGATTGATGGCGGGCTGCTAAACGCGCCACATCTTCGGTCATTTGTGCCGCATCCGCCTCACGTTCTTGCAGAATACCTGCAGCCTCGCGCGCAGCGGCTTGGGCCGCGTCTAGCCGGGCCTCATGGCCCTCACCGGCTTTGGTCAGTTCACGTGCTTCCCATTCGAGCCGCTCAATCGTCTCGCCCGCATCCTTATTCAGCCCGCTTTCCCGTTCCATATCACGGCCAAGCTGATCGATCCGGGCTTGCAAGGTCTCGATCATGTCACGGGCGCGCTGTTCCTGGTCAGCCAACGTGTCGCGCTGCACCTGCAAGCGCTGCAATACAGCCGCAGCAATTGCTTCTTCTTCGCGCAAGGGGGGCAAAGCGTCTTCAGCCAGTTGGCGCGCCTTACTGGCCTCGCGCGCACCCTTTTCCGCTTGGGCGGCCGCCGTGGTGCGTTCCTTCAATTGTTCCGAGGCGGCCATAAGGGCCTCATCCGCTTCTTTCCAGCGCCGGAACAATAGCATCCCCTCTGCGAGCCGTAGCTTTTCGCCAATTTCACGATAGCGCGCCGCCTGTTTGGCCTGTCGCGCCAATTGTCCGAGTTGCGACGCCAATTGTTCGATCACATCATCCACGCGGGTCAGGTTGGTTTCGGCCCCCCTCAATTTCAACTCCGCCTCATGACGGCGTTGGTACAGGCCGGAAATCCCCGCAGCTTCTTCAAGAATCCGGCGGCGCGCCTTCGGCTTGGCGTTGATCAACTCGGAAATTTGCCCCTGCCGAACCAGGGCCGGTGAATGCGCACCGGTCGATGCGTCAGCAAACAGCATCTGCACGTCACGCGCCCGCACATCCTTGACGCCAACCTTATAGGCAGATCCGGCATCGCGGGTAATTCGCCGAATGATCTCCAGCTGATCATTTTCGTTAAACGCTGCCGGTGCCAATCGTTCGCCGTTGTCAATAACAAGCGATACCTCGGCGAAATTACGGGCTGGTCGGGTCGAGGCACCCGCGAAAATCACATCCTCCATCCCGCCGCCGCGCATCGCCTTGGGGCGGTTTTCACCCATGACCCAGCGCAAGGCCTCAAGCAGGTTCGACTTGCCGCACCCGTTGGGGCCGACAACACCGGTGAGACCATCCGCGATGATCAGATCGGTCGGGTCTACAAAGCTCTTAAATCCATTCAGTCGCAATTTACTGAAACGCACGACGCACCTGCTCTTGATTCCCTCAAGTTGACAAAGCTTGTCTTCGGCAGGCCATCAGAGTCAACGAAAGCAATCAAGATAAGGCCAAAAGATGCCACTTATCCACAAGATATTGACGAAATCACCCTTATCTTGCCCCAAATACTCCCGCCACAGGCACCTGACCTGTCACCCAAAGCCGTGTCCGCTGCTGTAAATGTCGGTTTCCACCTTGACGGCCAGAACTGCAACGGCGCACAACAAAGGTGCATGGTTCCAAATGGGTGCGAAGCATCCAGAGGATCAAATGGGAATGTGGACGGGTCGATCCAAGCCGGAGGCCCCAAGCCGCAGCCGCCCCCGCGACTGTATGCGGAAAGTACTTTGCAACCACGCCACTGGGGCAAGCCCTGG
Source organism: Pseudomonadota bacterium (assembly GCA_038526325.1). Taxonomy (GTDB): domain Bacteria; phylum Pseudomonadota; class Alphaproteobacteria; order Rhodobacterales; family Rhodobacteraceae; genus Yoonia. The sequence goes on from JBCBGX010000020.1 coordinate 13,396, forward strand.
GAAGGCAGCAAGGTGCAGCGACCCGCAAGCCAGGAGACCAGCCATGCAGAATGTTGAAACCTGCCGTCGGGGATGACGGTAAAGGAGGACGGATTATGAGAGACGATCCAAGTGGGGTCCAAGGCCCACAAGTGCGACCTGCGATAGTACTTAAGGACAAAAATCTTCGTAGTACCGCGTGTTCCAATCAGGTCAAGCGGTCAGTACAAAATGACGCCGAAAACCGGCCACGCACCGTCATCTCAACTTAGCACAGCACCCCACCAACATGTTCTATGACGGCCCTGAAAAGCCGTTATGCCGTTTGATGAACTCTACAAGGACACACCAATGCCTGCCAAAACGCCCGCCACCGTCGTTACCGGTTTTCTGGGTGCCGGAAAAACCACGCTGATCCGTCACATGTTAAAGAACGCCAACGGCAAAAGGATTGCCCTGATCATCAATGAATTTGGCGATCTGGGCGTTGACGGTGACATTCTGAAAGGGTGTGGAGAGGAAACTTGTACCGAGGACGATGTTGTAGAGCTGTCAAACGGCTGCATTTGTTGCACAGTCGCAGATGATTTCATTCCAACAATGGAACGGCTTTTATCCCGCGACGACAAACCCGACCATATCGTGATTGAGACGTCTGGCCTGGCCCTTCCGCAGCCATTGGTGCGGGCCTTCAATTGGCCAGGAATTTCGACAAAGGTCACCGTCGATGGCGTTGTCACGGTTGTTGATGGCCGGGCAGTGCAGGACGGACAGTTTGCCCATAACTTGGCGGCGGTTGAGGCCCAGCGCGCGCAGGATGACAACCTTGACCATGAAACGCCCCTGGTAGAGTTGTTCGAAGATCAGATCGCCTGCGCAGATATGATTGTTGTGAACAAGACCGACCTTTTGAATAACCATGAAGCGAGTGCACTGACATCTGACCTGAAATCTGAGGCCCGTGAAGGTGTGAAGGTGGTCAAGACAGCGATGGGGGTGCTGCCCGTGGACGTTCTGCTAGGTCAGGGTGTTGGTGCAGAGGCTGATCTTGCCAGCCGGCATGAAATTCATCACCATCACCACCATGATCATGACGAAGATGATCACCATCATGATCATGATCACGACCATGGGCATGACGAATTTGAAAGCTTCATTGTCACACGCGGCGAAGTCACAGACCCGAAAGCGTTTGCCGAGCATGTGGCAGATGTCATCCGGGCACATGGCATCTTGCGACTCAAAGGGTTCGTCGCGGTTTCTGGGAAACCGATGCGAATGACGCTGCAAGCGGTTGGCCCACGTGTGGACACTTATTTTGACCAACCTTTTGGGGCCAACCCCCGCCTGACACGGTTGGTCATTATTGGAGAGGCGGGGCTGGATCAGGCCGCGATTGCAACCGCCTTACAAGCATGATCAATGTCGAGCCGAACACACCCAGGCACCCAGGTGCTGCGGCATTGCTGGAACAAAGCCATGCGCTGATGCGGTCTCTGTTTCCCCCGGAAGAGAATTTCTTTCTTGATTTTGACGCACTCGAAGGCCCCGATATTCGGTTTTTCACCGCCCGAACGGGCGATGACATCGTCGGAACCGGCGCGTTGAAGAGCTGTGAAGGGTACGGAGAGATCAAATCCATGTTCGTCGCCGAAGACGCGCGCGGCCAAGGTGTGGCGGATCAGATCCTTGCAAAGATCGAGGATGAAGCCCGCATGCAAGGTCTGCCCGTTCTCAAGCTGGAAACAGGTGACGCGCTGGTCGCTGCGCTGAAACTTTATGTACGCAACGGCTACAAGACCTGCGCGGCCTTTGGACCCTACATGAATGCGACCAGATCGGTCTTCATGGAAAAGCGGCTATGACACTGATTGGAAAGCAGGCGTAAATGCACCTTCTTGCCGCAAGACCCGGAGCCATCAGCGACGGAACCGAGCCGGTCGATCTGGCCCAAACACCAGCCGATCTAGTCGTTATTTCGGCTGCCGATACAGAGCTTGCGGCTCTATCCGATGCCCGCGCTGAAATGGACGCGCCACCCTCATTAAGGCTCGCCAATATGATGCATCTGACCCATCCGATGTCGGTCGATTTGCATCTGGACAATTGCGCTACGAAATCCCGTTTGGTGATTGCGCGGATCCTTGGCGGATCCGGCTACTGGAAATACGGCCTCACCCAATACGCCGCCCGATTGCACGAGGCAGGCATCCCGTTCGCTGCACTTCCAGGTGACGACAAGGTTGACCCCGAATTGCGCGAGCTTTCGACGGTTAGTGCCGAGGACTACGACACGCTATGGTCCTACCTGATTGAAGGTGGTCCACAAAACAGCGTCAACTTTCTGAGATACGCCAAAACCATGCTTGATCACGGAGAAAAGCCAACTGCACCAGTGCCGCTCTTGCGCGCTGGCATATATTGGCCCGGCGCAGGTGTCAGTGATCTTGATGCAGCGCGGGCGAGTTGGCTAGACGGCGCACCCATCGTTCCAATCATCTTTTACCGGGCGCTCGTACAAGGCGGCGGACTGAACCCGGTCAACAGGCTTACCCGCAGTTTGTCACGCGCCGGTTTGAACCCACTCCCGATCTTTGTTGCTAGTCTCAAAGATCCCGTCAGTGTCGCGACCCTGAAAACCCTTTTCGACGCCACACCACCCGATGTTATTCTGAATTGCACTGCATTTGCTGTGGGCGCACCGCATGATGGGGTCGACAGCCCAGAAAACCCGCTTTTGGCGAACAAGGCACCAATCTTTCAAGTCATACTTTCGAGCGCATCAGAAAGCACTTGGGCCGATGGGCAACAGGGTCTGACTGCCCGCGATATCGCGATGAATGTCGCCCTCCCCGAGGTTGATGGCCGTGTCCTGGCTCGTGCCGTTAGCTTTAAGGATGAGGCGTTCTTTGACGACGCCACACAATGCCCGATTGCCACATACCAAGCACATGGCGACAGAATTGATTTTGTGGTTCAACTCGCAAATAATTGGGCAGCGTTACGCCGGATCGATGCGAAAGACAAAAAGATCGCTCTGGTTCTTGCCAATTATCCAAACAAAGATGGGCGACTTGCCAATGGGGTCGGTCTCGATACACCTGCCGGGACCATTCATGCCTTATCCCTCCTCAAATCAGAGGGGTATATAGTGGACCCACCGGCTGACAGCGCCGAACTTATGCAGAAGATCATGGACGGGCCTACCAACTGGCTGACCGATCGCGCGGATAAGGACGGCGGTCAGTTTCTGCCCATGGATACCTACATCAGCCACTTCGAGGCTCTGCCATGGACCATCAAAGATCAGATCACATCGCGTTGGGGTTTGCCCGAGGATGATCCGTTTGTCTCTTCTTCAGAAACGGACCAGACAGACAAAGCCAGCATTGGATTTGCCTTGTCCATACACCGATTTGGCAACGCAGTGGTTGGGCTCCAACCGGCCCGGGGGTACAATATCGATCCTACGGAAACCTACCATTCTCCGGATCTGGTCCCTCCACACAATTATATCGCCTTCTATTTTTGGCTTAGACATCACTGGGGCGCTGATGCGATTGTACATATGGGCAAACACGGAAACCTTGAATGGTTGCCCGGCAAGGCTGTGGCTCTGTCTGAAATGTGCTGGCCAGAAGCCGTCCTTGGCCCCACACCGCACGTCTATCCATTCATCGTTAACGATCCCGGTGAAGGAACACAGGCGAAACGTCGCACCAGCGCTGTCATTATTGACCATCTGACGCCACCATTGACACGTGCCGAAAGCTACGGTCCTTTGCGCGATCTCGAGGCGCTTGTTGATGAATACTACGAGGCCGCCGGCGTCGACCGCCGCCGCATTGACCATCTCAAACGCGAAATCCTATCCCTTTCTGAGGTCACCGGGCTTGCAAAAGATGCGGGCTTTACTGGCGAGACTGACGGTGACCTTGCCAAGTTGGATGCATATCTTTGCGATCTCAAAGAAGCACAAATCAGAGATGGGTTGCACATATTCGGACACTCTCCAGAGGGCACATCCAAGCGCGATTTGGCGATAGCTCTGGCTAGGTTGCCGCGCGGAGATGGCAAAAGCGGCAACGCATCCTTGTTGCGCGCGCTGGCACTGGATCTTGGCCTTAACTTTGACCCGCTTGATTGCAATTTGGCTGCACCTGCCACTGATAAACCCAGTTGCCTTGCAGACAGCACGAGCTGGCGGACAGTTGGTGACACTGTCGAACGGCTAGAAACCCTTTCGCAACGTCTCATAGACAAACAAGAGCGCCCGCCAGGACCGATGAGCGCGATGGTAGTGGTGGAAATCTGGAACCATATTCTTCCGACGATTGAACGGTGCGGGGTAGACGAAGGGCGCGGTCTCCTGACCGCTCTTTCAGGGAAATATGTCCCCCCCGGTCCTTCGGGCGCACCGACCAGAGGGCGCATCGACGTTCTGCCAACTGGCCGCAACTTTTATTCTGTCGACAGCCGCGCTGTGCCAACCCCAACCGCTTGGGCGCTGGGTTGGAAATCAGCCAATTTGTTGATTGACAAACATCTCCAAGACCATGGCGACTGGCCGCGCACGATGCTGATCACCGCTTGGGGCACCGCCAATATGCGCACGGGCGGCGATGATATTGCCCAAGCCCTTGCGCTGATGGGCGTCAAACCGAAATGGGACAGCGCGAACCGTCGGGTTGTCGGGTTTGAAATCCTACCGCAAAATGTCCTTGGCCGTCCGCGCGTGGACGTAACGCTGCGGATATCCGGCTTTTTCCGCGACGCCTTCCCACAGCTGATTGCATTGGTGGACTCGGCTGCTCTTGCCGTTCAAGCCCTCGATGAACCGGACGATGTGAACCCGGCAGCGGCACGGACAAAACAAGGCGAGGATCAATCCCGCGTCTTCGGCTCCAAACCCGGCGCCTATGGTGCAGGCCTTCAAGCGCTGATCGATGAAAGGATTTGGTCAGGTAAATCTGATTTCGCCGAAGCCTATCTGGAATGGGGTAGCTACGCCTATGGGGCAGGCGCTGAGGGCCGGAAGGCCCGAAAAGCCATGGAACAAAGGCTGTCGCAAACCGAAGCCATCGTACAAAATCAGGATAATCGTGAACACGATCTGCTGGACAGCGACGATTACTATCAATTCGAAGGCGGTGCCGCTGCTGCGGTCAAAACACTGCAAGGCTTGGACAGACCCATCTATCATAACGACCATTCACGCCCGGAACGCCCTGTGATCCGTACACTTGATGATGAAATTGGCCGCGTCGTACGCTCTCGCGCAGTGAATCCCAAATGGATCGCAGGCGTCAAACGCCACGGCTACAAAGGTGCGTTTGAGATCGCAGCGACGGTTGACTACCTTTTTGCCTTTGCCGCCACCACGGGGGCGGTGCGCAATCATCATTTTGACCTGGTCGAAGAGGCGTTTATCAAAGATGACGACACGCGCGACTTTATCGCCAATGCCAACGCCCCCGCCTTGCGTGAAATAGCAGAGCGTCTCCAGGAGGCGATAGACCGCAACCTCTGGCAGCCCAAATCAAATTCTGCCAAGGCGCGCCTTGCGGGGCTGCTTGCATGACCGCTCTGCCCCATTCTGATCCGGAAGGAATCTGTCCATGACTGATGACAATAACCGCCACGCTATGAAGATGGCCAAGAAGAAGGCCGCGCGCGACAAGATCATGGCCACCAAAACCGACAAAAAGGGCCTGGTCATCGTTCATACCGGGAAAGGCAAAGGAAAATCCTCAGCCGCTTTTGGGATGATTTTCCGATGTATCGCCCACGATATGAAATGCGCAGTGGTCCAGTTTATCAAAGGTGGCATGAGCACCGGGGAAAGGGACCTCATTCTTGGCAAGTTCAGCGAAACTTGCGCTTTTCACACGATGGGCGAAGGGTTCACCTGGGAAACCCAGGACAAATCCCGCGATATTGAAATGGCACAAGCGGCCTGGGCCAAAGCCAAGGAATTGATCCTAGATGAGACCAATCACATGGTGCTCTTGGACGAGATTAATATCGCCATACGCTATGACTACATCAACATTGCCGAAGTCGTAGCATTCCTGAAAGACCATAAGCCTGATATGACACATGTCGTTCTGACCGGACGCAACGCCCATGACGACCTGATCGAGCTGGCGGATCTGGTCACAGAGATGGAGCTGGTAAAGCACCCGTTCCGGTCCGGGATCAAAGCGCAGATTGGCGTGGAATTTTAGCAAACCATGACAGACCCGCTGATCCTGACAGGCCACAAACCGGTGGCGCAAGGTTTACAGCGGGCCGTTTACTTGCATCCAACCGATGAAACCAAATTGGTCAAAGTCCTTTTGTCGCAACCGGAAACGCAGAAACGTTCCGGCTTTGGCAATTGGGCGGAACGGACCTTTCCTTCTGTGCGCTACCGGCAGGTCCGTAAGGAACATCTGGAATATCAGCGCATCGTGCGGTCAAATCCGCAGCTCGATTTTCACCCGCCCATTGGCCGTATCTATGGGTTCGTGGAAACGGACCTCGGCATGGGGAGCCTCAGCGAAAAAGTGGTGGATGAGACGGGCGGCCTTGCCGTGACATTGCAGGCGCTTCTTGAAGATCCTCCGCTTGATGCAACTTTTCTAAAGCTTCTCAATACGACCATTACGCGCTTATACGATCTGAATATTCGGGCCGGTGACCTGAAACCGCGCAATTTTGTCTTTGGCCAACGCTATAGCGCCGAAAAGCTCGGGGCCACCGAATGCGTTTTGATCGACGGCTTTGGCGACATCCATGCCATCCCCATCCGGTCGCTATCGCGCTGGACCAACCATATCGGTCTTGATGACAGTTGTCGCAGAATGGCGCGGCGGGGTCTTGTGTGGGATGCAAAAGCCCGTCAATTCTCAACCTAGATTATTCGCAAAGGAGGCCCCGATGCCCAAACACCGCGTCTTGACCGAATTTGGCATGGGCACCAGCCTGCGCCGGCAAGATTATACCCAGGCCGCACGCCGGGCCTTGCAGGACGCGCTGTGGCACAATTCCATCAACATTGCCGAACTTTTTGGCTTTGAAAAAGAGGCGATGCTCATTGACGTTGAAATTGGCGTCCAGCAGCCCGAGGCAGTCGATGCGGACAGTCTTTTGACCATTTTTCCCTACGGGCAGCCTACGATCACCGTAACCCAAGGCGGGCTGGATATCCCGCGACCTGACGGTAACCCAACCGTCATCGCGAATGCAGCGATCAATGTGTCGTTTGAGATGGAGCGCGCATGACAGACCAACGTATCATCATTGAAATGGGCATGGGCAATGACCTGCACGGAATGGATTACCAAAAGGCTGCCGAACGGGCCATTGAAGACGCCATACGCCATTCCACTCTGCCGATTTTCGAAAGCATCGACCTGCCACATTCGGACATGCGCGTTCTGGTGACGGTTGGGGTTCAGGAACCCGACAAGATTGACACCCACGCCTTGACAAAGGGCTTGCCACGCGGTCGCGCCACCGTCCAGGCCGTTAAAGGGGGGCTGAACGTATCCAACCCCGAAACCGCAGAGACCGCCGTCATTGCAACAGCGGCGGTTGAAGCCTTTTTGCCATCGCAAAAGGGCCGGTGGAAAGCGATCTGAATGCGGATGACCGATACCCATCGCGCTGCGTTACAGGACTTGTTGCGCTGGCGCCGGGATGTACGGCATTTCCTTCCTGATCCAATCGAGCCCACTATTTTACGTCGCTTACAACAGGCCATGGACCTGGCACCATCGATTGGAAACGCACAGCCCTGGCGCATTCTTCAGGTAACAACGCCAAAGTTACGTGCCGCTGTGACCCGAAACTTTGAGGCGGCGAACACGGCCGCACGTAACTTTGGCGTTGTTACCTGAAGAATGCGCCAGGGCTGTGCGTTTCCAATCGATG
>JBCBGX010000021.1:0-20744 GCA_038526325.1 Pseudomonadota bacterium
CCGTCGCGGCCTCCACCTCGGCCCGGTCCTTGCCCTCATCCATCAGGGGCAGGGCGGTGTCAGGCCGGTCCCCGAAAACGATGGACACATTGTCAAATTCAACCGCGTTCATGACCCGTTGGCCCCTTTGATCATCCCCATCTCTTGAACATCGGTTGGGATCATTTCTGTTTCACCCGCAGCATCCGGTCCAGCATGATCGCCACAACGACGATCACAAAGCCGCTTTCGAAGCCCAGTGAGGTGTTGACAGTGTTCAGTGCCCGGATCACCGGCACGCCCAGCCCACTGGCCCCGACGAGCGCCGCGATCACCACCATCGAGAGCGAAAGCATGATCGTCTGGTTCAGCCCTGCCATGATCTGGGGCAGGGCAGAGGGCAGTTCGACCTTGACCAATAATTGGGTTTTGGTGGCCCCAAATGCCTCTGCCGCCTCCAAAAGCGGTTTGGGTGTTGAGACCACGCCCAGATAGGTCAGCCTGATCGGCGCGGGCAGCACGAAGATCACAGTGGCGATCAGCCCCGGCACCATGCCGATGCCAAAAAACACAATGGCGGGGATCAGATAGACGAAAGTGGGCAGCGTCTGCATCAGATCAAGCACGGGCGCCATTGCCCTGTAAAGCCGTGGCCTATGGGCCGCCGCGATGCCGATCGGCACGCCCAACCCCATGCAAACTACACAGGCCGACAGGACCAGGGTGAGTGATTGCATCGTCTCTTCCCAATAGTCTTGGTTAAGAATGAACAGGAACCCGACCATGATCAGCAAGGGGGTCTTCCACGTCCGGTGCAAAATCCAAGTCAGCGTAGCGAATGCGGCGATGATAATGAAAGGGTGAGGCGTTTCGAGCACCCAGAGAATACCGTCGATCAAGGCCTCCATCGTGTCGGCCAGCCAGTCAAAGAAGAACCCCAGATTGTCGTTCATCCAATCAAAGATGGTTTCAGCCCAGTCACCGATGGGGATCTTGTTCTCGGTCAGCCAATCCATCTTTTTTCCCTTTTTATATTCGGCAACGCAGCCTCATGAGGGGGCGATGTTAGGAAATCGGTCCTTGCTATGCTATAGTGCACGCGCCCGTTTTTTTTGGGCAGAGCTATTTTGCAAACTGTATTTTAAGGAGATTGGCAATGGTGAGTGCTGATTTTGAGAAACGCTATCGGTCCAACGCACGTTATGTTGATATCGCAACGCCTGGTGATGAGGATCTCGGGCCCCTGAAACATTTGCCAGGGACATGGAAAAACACCAATGACCTGCAGGGCCGCGGATGGAACATGATCGCGCTGCCGTTCATCAGCGATGAGGGGCCGCTCGATTATCGTGTTTTGGTCAACCAGTACAATGAGGAGCTGAAATTTACACTTGTCGATAAGGGTGTTCCGAACAGAGGTGTCAATCGAGCGCCCAATCGGGGTTCGGACACCAGCACCAATACCGACCAGTTGGTGGTGACACTAGACTATGAGCAGATGATCAAACAGATCGCAGCGGATGACCGTCCGGAAAGCACCCTTGAAGGCGGCCCTGATCTGGCCATTCATCATGAACCGGGTCTGTTTCTGCATATGACCAACTTTAGAACCGATGGTCTGGATATCGCACGTCTTGCAACGGTGCCGCATGGTGACGCCGCACTGGCCCTCGGCCAGTCAGAGATCATCGATGGGCCGCCTGTTATCCCGGAGGTTAGCGGGCTGCCGCTGAATGCCCCGACGGATATCAATCACCCGTATCTCGCGCCTTACAAGCATTTTGATGACAACCCTTTCAAAGGGGTAGAAGGCGGTGGGTTTCCTGGTTTCAACCCGGTTCTGCCGAATGGACTGCTTGGGTTCCTGCCCCAAAATGTGCGACGCACCACGGTGCTGCACCTCGATACAACACTGGATCAGGCAGGCATTCGGAACATTCCGTTCATCGTCCGTCAGGCCAATGCGGCCGAAATGCAATCGACCTTCTGGATTATGGAACTTGACACCGGCACAGACGAAGAGCCAGATCTGCTCATGGCCTATAGCCAGTTCATCTTGCTCGATTTCTTTGAGAATCCGGCAGGCGAGATTATTCGCTGGCCGCATGTGTCGATCAACGTGATGGCCAAGGCTGCTGCCCCTGATGCACAGAAAGCGGCCATGCCAGCACCGATGAGTTAAAGAAAATCAGCGGCCCGCGCCGGCTAAGACAGGTGCGGGCCGCCGCTTTTGGTCAAAGTCCAAGCGACGCCTTCACAGCGCCTACAGCGTCGCCGCCATCTTTGGTGGTAACGCCGTCCAGCCAAGCCATGAAGGTATCCGGATTGGCCGCTAGCCATGCTTTCGCCGCTTCGTCAGGATCCTCTCCATCATTCAGGATCGCGCCCATGATCTCATTCTCCATGGCGAGCGAGAATTCAAGGTTTGCCAGCAATGTTCCCACATTCGGGCAGGCATCAACAAAGCCAGCGGTCGTGTTCGTAAAGACTGTTGCTCCACCAAGGTTGGGGCCGAACCAGTCGTCGCCCCCTTCAAGATAGGACATATCAAAATTCGCATTCATGGGGTGCGGTTCCCAGCCCAGGAACACGATGGGCTCATCTCGGCCAGAGGCGCGGTCAACCTGCGCCAGCATCCCTTGTTCAGAGCTTTCGACCACTTCGAAATCCGCATCACCTAGGCCAAACGCATTCTCAGCAATCATATCCATGATCAGGCGGTTGCCGTCATTGCCGGGCTCAATCCCATAGATTTTGCCGTCAAGCGCTTCGGCATTTGCCGCCAGATCAGCGAAATTCGCAATGCCCATATCGGCGGCAACGCTGTTGACAGCCAAGGTATATTTGGCGCCTTCAAGGTTTGCTCTTACCGTGTCTACGGTGCCCGCCTCCCGGTAGGATGCGATATCCGCCTCCATCGTCGGCATCCAGTTGCCCAGGAATACGTCAACGTCGCCTTCCGATAGTGAAATATAAGTGACTGGGACCGATAACACTTTGATATCCGTGTCGTAGCCTAACGCGTCCAGCACAACGGTTGTTGCCGCTGTTGTCGCTGTGATGTCGGTCCAACCCACGTCCGAAAACGTTACTGTTTCGCAGTCGGCCAAAGCCGGTGCAGCCCAACATATGGTCAAGATGGATAATGTTGATTTCAAGGTCATGTCGGTCTCCCTATTTTTATTGATTGACTAGTCAATAAAGAACGATCTATCTGCCCGGGCCCGGTTGATCAGAGGATCAAATGCCCAAACTTGGAATGGAACCTATCCGGCGTGCCGCATTAGTTAAAGCCACGATTCACGAGATCGGCGCAGTCGGCAATCTGGATGTCACCGTGAGCAAGATTGCCAAACGTGCTGGCATGTCCTCGGCACTCGCACATCACTATTTTGGTGGCAAAGATCAGATCCTGCTTGCTGCCATGCGCCATACACTGGCGGTTTATGCTGCGGAAGTGCGACGCGCGTTATCAGTTACCACCGATCATCACGAACGGTTGGAGGCAATCATCCGGGCCGGCTTCACCTCGTCAAACTTCCAACCTGATGTGATCGCGGCCTGGCTGAATTTTTATGTCCTGTCTCAAAATTCCGAAGAGGCGCATCGCCTGCTGCGTATTTATCAAAGGCGGCTGCATAGCAACCTGCTGTACAATCTGCGCCCTTTGATCGGCAGCCGAGCAAACGGCGCAGCTTTGCGCATCGGAGGGCTGATCGATGGGCTATATATGCGGCAGGGTCTCGCGCGTGACCGGGGCGGGTCTGCTGCGACAAAGCACGTGCTGGCCCTTTTGCGGGCAGAATTGCGAGGTGGCGCGCAATGACAAAGCCCAATTTTCTAATCATTATGGTGGACCAACTGAACGGCACGCTGTTTCCCGATGGCCCCGCTAACTGGCTGCATGCCCCCAATCTGAAAAAACTGGCCATGCGCTCCACCCGTTTTGCCAACACCTACACAGCCTCACCGCTATGTGCGCCCGCCCGCGCATCGTTCATGTCAGGCCAATTGCCATCGCGCACGCGGGTCTATGACAACGCGGCAGAGTTTGCGTCGTCCATCCCGACCTACGCGCATCATCTGCGTCGCGCAGGGTATCAGACAGCGCTTGCTGGGAAGATGCATTTTGTTGGCCCTGATCAATTGCACGGGTTTGAAGAACGGCTGACAACCGACATATATCCGGCAGATTTTGGTTGGACCCCCGATTATCGCAAACCGGGCGAACGGATTGACTGGTGGTATCACAATATGGGTTCGGTCACCGGGGCGGGTGTGGCCGAGATCACCAATCAGATGGAATATGATGACGAAGTTGCGTATCACGCAACGCGGAAGCTCTATGACCTGTCACGCGGGGCAGATACGCGCCCCTGGTGTCTCACGGTCAGCTTTACCCACCCACATGATCCGTATGTGGCACGCAGGAAATACTGGGACCTCTATGCCGATTGTGACCACTTGATGCCCGAGGTCGGACCGATCCCCTACGCCCAGCACGACGCGCACTCCCAGCGGATCCTGGACGCGAATGACCGGGACAATTTCAGCATCACCGATGACGACATGCAGCGCGCCCGCCGGGCCTATTTCGCAAATATCTCATATCTTGATGACAAGGTTGGCGAGATCCTTGGGACGCTTGCTGATACACGGCAGGATGCCACGATCATCTTCGTCTCGGATCACGGCGATATGCTCGGTGAGCGGGGATTGTGGTTCAAGATGTCCTTTTACGAAGGCTCCGCACGCGTTCCGCTTATGATAGCGTCCTCCGACATGACGCCGGGTGTGAACGAAACACCCGTAAGCACAATAGATATAACACCAACGCTGTGTGATTTGGCAGGGGTCGATATGTCCGAAGTGATGCCGTGGACGCAAGGCGAAAGCCTTGTCTCGCTGGGGCAGGGTGGGACACGGGCTACCCCCGTCGCCATGGAATACGCCGCAGAGGCCAGCGAGGCCCCGCTTGTCTCGCTCCGCTATGGCAAATGGAAATACACCCGCTGCGCGCTTGACCCCGATCAGCTGTTTGATCTGGACACCGACCCGCATGAGCTGACGAACCTTGCAAATGTGCCTGCCCATCAAGGCACGCTGACCCAATTGCGCGCCAAGTCAGAGGCGCGCTGGGACCTCGCCCGGTTTGATGCCGATGTGCGTCACTCCCAGGCGTGTCGGTGGGTTGTGTACGAGGCTCTGCGCAATGGCAGCTACTACCCATGGGATTACCAGCCGCTGCAAAAAGCATCCGAGCGCTACATGCGCAATCACATGGACCTGAACGTACTCGAAGAAAACCAGCGCTTTCCACGAGGCGAATAACCTTATCATCTTGCCCAAAATACTCCCGCCGGAGGCATTCAACCTATGAACACACAACCACCAGCCAGCCATTTCATCAACGGGGAATATGTCGAAGACAAGACAGGTGACCCAATCGAGGTGATCTACCCCGCAACAGGCGACCTTATCGCCAAACTCCACGCGGCTACGCCGGCTATTGTCGACAAGGCTTTGACCTCCGCCAAGGCCGCGCAAAAGGAATGGGCGGGGTGGACTGCGACCGAACGTGGCCGGGTGTTGCGCCGGGCGGCCGACATCATGCGTGACCGCAACCATGATCTTTCGGTTCTGGAAACCTACGACACCGGCAAACCTTATCAGGAAACCAGTGTCGCAGACGCCACATCGGGGGCGGACGCACTGGAGTACTTTGGTGGCCTAATTGCAAGTATCACCGGCGAACACATCCCTTTGGGTGAGGATTTCGTCTATACTCGCCGCGAACCTTTGGGCGTTTGTGTGGGAATTGGGGCATGGAACTATCCGACGCAAATTGCTTGCTGGAAAGGTGCCCCAGCGCTCGCTTGCGGAAATGCAATGGTGTTCAAACCCTCTGAAACGACGCCACTATGTGCTCTCAAAGTTGCAGAAATCTTATATGAGGCCGGGGCGCCAGCTGGTGTGTATAATGTTATCCAGGGATATGGTGCTGTCGGCGCCTCCCTGATCAATGACACTCGGGTCAATAAAGTGTCGCTAACCGGGTCTGTACCAACGGGTCGCAAGGTCTACGCCAGCGCCGCCGAAGGTATGCGCCACGTGACCATGGAACTTGGAGGAAAATCCCCGCTTGTTATTTTCGATGATGCTGATCTGGAAAATGCCGTGTCGGGGGCGATACTGGGCAATTTTTATTCGTCAGGTCAGGTTTGCTCAAACGGTACACGGGTTTTTGTCCAGCACGGAATAAAGGATGCGTTTCTCAAACGTCTGACCGAGCGGCTATCGGATGTTAAAATGGGCGACCCGCAGGACCCGGCAGTCAATTTTGGGCCGATGGTGTCGGAACGACAGCGCGACATCGTGGAAGCGTTCATCGCCAAAGGTGTCGCAGAGGGGGCAACCCTTGTCACCGGCGGAAAACGAGCAAAGCGAGACGGGTTCTTTCTGGACCCAACAGTCTTCGCTGACGTCACCGATGGCATGACCATCGCGCGGGAAGAGATTTTCGGACCCGTGATGTCGGTTTTCGATTTCGATACCGAAGAAGAGGTTCTGGCCCGCGCCAATGCAACTGAATTTGGCCTTGCCGCCGGCGTCTTCACGGCGGACCTGACCCGTGCACATCGAATGGCAGCAGGGTTTGAAGCTGGAACATGCTATATCAACACGTATAATGACGCCCCGGTCGAGGCGCCCTTTGGCGGCATGAAACTCTCGGGTGTGGGCCGAGAAAATTCCAAAGCAGCAATCGAACACTACAGCCAGATCAAGGGCGTGTATGTCCGGATGGGGGATCTGGATGCGCCGTTCTAGTCTCCGCTCGGAAAGCTCTCACGCGCGCGTCTTGCTCCGGCGCGAGTGCCGTCAAGCTCACGGAGCGCGTTGATGCGCGCAGATTATGTGATTGTTGGTGCCGGCTCGGCGGGCTGCGCCATCGCCTATCGCTTGGCCGAAGCGGGCAAGAAGGTGCTGGTTGTTGAGTATGGCGGCAGTGACGCGGGGCCTTTCATCCAGATGCCCGCCGCCCTTTCATATCCGATGAACATGAAAATGTATGATTGGGGGCTGAAAACGGAGCCTGAACCGCATCTGGGTGGCCGGACTTTGGTGACACCGCGCGGCAAGGTTATTGGGGGCTCCTCCTCAATCAATGGCATGATCTATGTGCGGGGCCACGCGCGGGACTTTGATCATTGGGCAGAGCAGGGTGCGCAAGGATGGTCCTATGCCGATGTCTTGCCCTATTTCAAACGGATGGAAACATGGCATGACGGCGGGCATGGTGGCGATCCGGCTTGGCGCGGCAAGGATGGCCCATTGCACATCACACGCGGACCGCGCAAGAACCCGTTGACCCGCGCGTTTGTCGAGGCAGGCGCACAGGCGGGCTATCCGGTTACCGGAGACTATAACGGCGCACAGCAAGAGGGGTTTGGCCCCTTTGATGCGACGATATTTCATGGGCGGCGATGGTCTGCTGCCAACGCCTATTTGCGCCCGGCATTAAAGCGGCCGAACTGTTCCATTACCCGCGCCTTTGCGCGCAGGATTGTTATCGAAGATGGACGCGCGATTGGTGTTGAGGTCAGCCGAGGCAATAAGGTCGATATCATACACGCGGATGTAGAGGTTATCATCGCGGCCTCTTCACTGAATTCGCCGAAACTTCTGATGTTGTCAGGGATTGGTCCTGCAGCCCACCTAAGCGAGCACGCGATTGATGTGGTCGCGGACCGTCCGGGTGTTGGCCAGAATCTTCAAGACCACCTGGAGCTTTATATTCAGCAAGCCGCCACAAAGCCGGTGACCCTATTTTCCTATTGGAACTTACGTGGCAAGGCGCGGATCGGGGCAGAATGGGTGCTTTGGAAAACAGGTCTTGGGAGTTCCAACCAATTCGAAAGTGCTGGCTTCATAAGGTCGCGCGCGGGTGTCGACTACCCAGACATTCAGTTTCACTTTTTGCCCATCGCGGTCAGCTATGACGGCAAGGTCGCGCCCGAAGGGCACGGGTTTCAGGCCCATGTCGGCCCGATGCGGTCTGCCTCGCGCGGACAGGTCACATTGCGATCTTCAGACCCTAACGAAAACCCTTGCATCCGGTTCAACTACATGTCGGAGCCCCAGGATTGGGAGCATTTCCGCACCTGTATCCGGCTGACGCGCGAAATATTCGCCCAGCCAGCCTTCGATCCTTAT
Organism: Pseudomonadota bacterium; assembly: GCA_038526325.1. Classification (GTDB taxonomy): domain Bacteria; phylum Pseudomonadota; class Alphaproteobacteria; order Rhodobacterales; family Rhodobacteraceae; genus Yoonia. The sequence goes on from JBCBGX010000021.1 coordinate 8,194, forward strand.
CGAGGGCATGAGATCCAGCCTGGCAAAGACGCACAAACTGACGACGACCTCGATGATTTCATACGCAGCCACGTTGAAAGCGCCTATCACCCTTGCGGCACGTGCAAGATGGGAGCGGCTGATGATCCAATGGCTGTCGTCGACCCACAGGCGAGGGTGTTGGGGGTTGAGGGGCTTCGTGTTGCCGACAGTTCGATCTTTCCACGCATCACCAATGGCAATCTGAACGCGCCCTCTATCATGGTTGGCGAAAAAGTTGCAGATCACGTCTTGCATCGTAATCCCCTTCCACCGGTGAATGATGAACCATGGATCCATCCCAATTGGCAGACTTCGCAACGTTAGCAAGGTAGCAGACCAAATTACGACTTCTATCGTCTTGAAGTAAGGGGGCCACAATTAGGGAATGGTTGGGAAGAGCCAAACGACCACGCGGTTCCTGGAAATACGAAAGTGCGAAATGCAATCATGAATAGAGTATCCAAAAAAAATGCAAAAAAAAGTTGAAATTTCTTGACTTGGATCAAGGCGGTCCAGGGCAAGTGGGTCAAAATCAAAGCCCAGTTTAGTTTGGATTTTTTGATATGGTTCCTCACGATATGTTTTCCAACAAAGAAAAGATGGATGATCAACTTGCAGAAGTTGATGCAGCTTTCGAACGATTGCTGACGGACTGGCATCAAGCAAGTTCGGACCTAACGAGGGCAGCTGCTGCGCACATTGATGAGTTCAGACTGTTTCAGCTACAGCGTAAAAACAGCGAAGCCCGCAGGAAATTGTTAGAAATTCTGCAAACGTTAAAGAGAATGGAAATCGAAGATCGCCAGCAAAGCCCAGATGCGATCGCAGCCGAGGAAGGCTCAGATGTCTCACACACCGCACGAGCTTATTGAAGAATTTCCGGACAAAACGGATGCGATCCACAGGCTAAAAGGGTCAGACGCGCATTTTGCCCGCTTGTTTGATGACTACCATGTCGTCAACCGTGCGATTCACCGAGCCGAGACAAATGTTGAACCGACCGACGACTTGCATATGGCCGAATTGCGCAAAGTGCGGATGTCGCTCAAAGACAAGATCGCGGCGCAACTGCGCGACGCGTGACTACGCAGTGTCTCGGGCTTCGACCGTGTCTTGAAACTGTTCAAAGAACTGATCAGCCATTTTGCGGGCGAACCCGCCAATGATTCTATTGCCAAGCTGCGCAAGCTTTCCGCCGACCTTGGCGTTGACTGCATAGGTCAGTTCTGTCCCGTCAGCGACCTCGGCCAAAGTGACATCCGCACTACCCTTGGCAAACCCTGCAACGCCGCCTTTGCCTTCGCCAGTGATTGTATAGCTTTTGCCCGCAACCACGTTTTCAAGCGTGACCGCGCCTTTGAATGTGGCAGAGACGGGGCCAACCTTTTGCTTGACGATCGCGGAAAAACCTTCATCCGCAGTCCCGGTTAGTTCCTGGCAGCCTGGGATGCAGGCATGCAGCGTTTCGGGATTGATCAAATGAGCCCAAACAGTATCGATATCTGCTGCGATGACTTTTGTGCCTGCTAAATCCATGGCCTGTCCCCCCCTTGGTGTCTAAGCTGAAATATGCAATTGGCCCCCACAAAAAAGCAACGTAATTCCGACAAGTTAGGGGCGTTCTGCTTCTGGGCCTTTTTCCACCGGCTCACGTCAACTGATAGGGCAGGTTGCCGCGAAGGTTCGGATCCACGCGCAATTGGCGCTCCAGCGGTGGCACAGATCGTTGGTGGCAGTTGCGACGTTCGCAAATCCGGCAGGAGATGCCGATCGGCGCATAAGCCTCAGAGGCACCGATATCCATATGATCGGCATAGACCAGCGCCGGAGCATGTTTGATTTCACACCCCAATCCGATGGCATAGCGTCGCGTGGGGGTGCCGTAAGCCCCGCCTGATTTGCTAACATCCCGTGCAAGACAAAAATAGTGCGCGCCGTCAGGTGTTTCTGCAAGTTGGCGCAGGAACCGGCCAGGCAGTTCAAACGCCTGATGGACATTCCACAAAGGGCAGGCCCCGCCATAGCGCGCAAATTGCAATGTCGTGGCAGAGTGGCGCTTGGTAATCGTTCCGGCCTGATCCACACGTACAAAGAAAAACGGGATGCCTTTTGCGCCGGGCCGCTGCATCGTCGACAGGCGGTGGGCGACCTGTTCAAGCGACGCGCCAAAGCGGGTGGCCAATATCTCCAGATCATGTCGGGTGGCTTGGGCAGCCTCCAAAAATCTGGTGTAGGGCATCAAGGCAGCACCCGCGAAATAGTTGGCGAGCCCTACTTTGGCGACATTGCGCGCCGCATCGGACTGAAACCGTGCCAAGTCAAGCGTCGCTTCCAACAGCTTGTCCTGCGTGATCAGCGCCAATTGCAGCAACAGTTGAAATGTCTGGGTGGCTGGATTGCTGAGCCGCGAAATGGCCAAAGTCCGGGCCGCTGCATCAAAAGAACGGATCACATCATCGTCGGTAAAGACAACGGTAATACTGCTTGCCGACAACGCCCGAATCACGGCATCCGCCATCGTTTCATCAGCGCGTTTGCTGGCGGCGAAATGCTCTGCACTGCGGTCAACCGCATCGATGTAGTTGTCGCAATAATGAAAGAAATCCCGCACTTCTTCCCAGGGGCTGGGTTGCAGGCGCGCATCTTCGCGGCCCAAAGCCTCATCCAGTGACGCAAGCCGTTCATGGGTTTGGCGGTAGGCTGCGTGCAGATCCAGAAACGCGCGCGCCAGGGCTGGGGCATTGGCTGCGGCAAGACGCAGATCGGCCAGCGCTGGTGGCGGTCCGGTAAAAACCGGGTCTGCCAGCGCTTCGCGCATATCACCGACTAGCCGTGCCTCATCCCCCGATTGCAGTTCGGTCACATCAAACCCGAACTCCTGGGCGAGACCGAGGACAACTGCCGTCGATACGGGCCGGTTGTTGTTTTCCATCTGATTGAGATAGGGCAGCGAGACGTTCAGCTTTGCGGCAAAGTCCTTTTGCGTCAGCGACAAACGCCCGCGGAGTTCGCGCAGCTTCGCACCTGCATAAAGCTTTTGAACCGCCATCCTCGTTCCTTTGCAATTTTGCTATGCCGGTTTAGCAACTGCAAATCAAAGGTCAAGCAAGCCGCTTTTCTCGCCAGATCACAAAGACGATCGACAGAATCGCCAATACAGACACAGTCCACATCAAAATCTGCAAGGGCAGCGTGCCTGTTTCCGTCGTTAGCAAGGACCCGGCAAGCTGCGAAAGTGCTGCGCCGCCGCCCACCATAAATGCCCCACCCAGACCGCTTGCTGTCCCTGCCAGATGGGGGCGGACCGACACGGATCCCGCCATCACATTCGGCAGGGCCAAACCATTGCCGATCCCGATAAAGATGCAGAACCCAAAGAAATTTAGTGGATGATGCACCCCGGACAGCGTCAAAATCAAAGACATCGTCATGCCGACACAGGTCGTCATCGTTCCGATCAGCGCCATTCGGTTGATCCCCACCCGCATTGAGAAGCGCCCGGACAGGAAATTGCCAAAGGCGTAGCCTATGGCAGGGGCCCCCAAGGCGACACCGCTCCAGAACGGGGAGAGGCCAAAGATCGTTCCGCCCACAAAAGACGCGCCGCCCAGCAAGGCAAAGAAGGCGCCCGAACTGAAGGCTGAGCACAGCACATAGCCCCAAAAGCGCGGGGATTGTAGCAATTCGGGATAAGTGCGGACCTGTTCGCGAAAGCCAACGCCCCCTTCCGCCACGGTCTCACCCAGATCCAGATAGCACAATATGAATGTCATGATCCCGGCGATGCCCAGAAAAACAAACGTGGCCTGCCAGGCAAATATTTGTTCCAAAGCCCCTCCAATCATCGGGCCGACCATGGGAACAAGCGCCGTTCCCATTGTCACATAGCCGATCATGGATGCGGCCTCTTCCTGTGGGACCATATCCCGCACAATCGCCCGGCTGAGCGCCATAGAGGTCGCCACTGCGGCTTGCAATATCCGAAAGATCAAAAACACCTCGACGGTGTTCGCCAGCAAAGTGCCTATGGTTGCGACGACAAAAATGGCCATAGCGAACAGGATAACGATCCGCCGGCCATATCGGTCAGATATCGGCCCGATGAAAATCTGCAAAATCGCTGTTGCCGCGAGATATCCTGACAAGGAAATCTGCATGATTGCGTAATCGGTGTCAAAATAGCTGGTCATGGCCGCAAGTGACGGCAGAAAAATCGACATATTCAGCGCCGACATGCCTGTAATCAGAACCAGCGTGAAAATATGTGGTGGTGTGTGCCGATCCAGAAAACGGATCGTTGCGTCAGAGCTCATGCCCAAGCAGTAAGCGGCGATTGAGAGCATGTCCATGGTTGTGCTGTTGCGTCGGTAAAATTTGCAGTATTGCAATTTTGGTTCTGAGCTAATCCTAAGATTTGCAAATTTACTGCTTCAACCTTCTGCCACGCTGTCACTATCGCTATGATGGGCCTGAAACAGACGGGGTGTGACGATATGGATGTGTTGCAAGAACTTGAAAACCGGCGCGAACTGGCCCGGCTCGGTGGCGGGGAGCGGCGTATCGCAGCGCAGCACAAAAAGGGAAAGCTCACAGCGCGCGAGCGGATTGAGATTTTGCTTGATGCGGACTCCTTTGAAGAGTTTGACATGTTCGTGGCCCACCGCTGCACCGATTTCGGCATGGAAAAGGAACGGCCCGCCGGCGACGGTGTGGTGACAGGGTGGGGCACAATCAACGGTCGTCTCGTCTATGTTTTTAGCCAGGATTTTACTGTCATGGGCGGTTCTGTATCCGAAACCCATGGCCAGAAGATCTGCAAGATCATGGATTTGGCGGTGCAAAACGGAGCCCCCGTGATTGGGCTTAACGACAGTGGCGGTGCGCGGATCCAAGAGGGGGTCGCCAGTCTCGCCGCCTACGGTGATGTCTTTCAGCGCAATATCATGGCGTCCGGTGTCGTTCCGCAGATCAGCGTGATCATGGGACCCTGTGCTGGTGGCGCCGTCTATTCCCCCGCGATGACGGACTTTATCTTCATGGTCAAAGACAGCTCTTATATGTTCGTAACCGGCCCGGATGTGGTGAAGACAGTGACAAACGAAATGGTCTCTGCCGAGGAACTGGGCGGTGCCTCAACCCACACAAAGAAATCCTCTGTCGCCGACGCGGCGTTTGAAAACGATGTAGAGGCTTTGGCAGAGGTGCGGCGCCTGGTGGATTTCCTGCCGCTGAATAACCGCGAAAAACCACCCGTCCGCCCGTTTTTTGATGACGTGAACCGGGTCGAGGACAGTTTGGACACGCTGATCCCCGACAATCCAAACACGCCCTATGATATGAAGGAATTGATCCTGAAGGTTGCGGATGAAAGCGATTTTTACGAGATCCAGGAGGATTTCGCAAAGAATATCCTGACCGGATTTATCCGCCTTGGCGGATCGACCGTGGGTGTGGTTGCCAACCAGCCTATGGTGTTGGCAGGCTGCATCGATATCGACAGTGCGCGCAAAGCGGCGCGATTTGTGCGGTTCTGCGACGCCTTCGAAATTCCGATCCTAACCTTGATCGATGTGCCCGGTTTCCTGCCTGGCACGTCCCAGGAATATGGTGGTGTTATCAAACACGGGGCTAAACTGCTTTATGCTTATGGTGAGGCGACCGTTCCCAAGGTTACCGTCATCACGCGCAAGGCCTATGGCGGGGCCTATGTTGTGATGTCATCCAAAAATCTCAAGGCTGATTTCAATTATGCCTGGCCCACGGCAGAGATTGCGGTCATGGGCGCCAAGGGGGCCACCGAAATCATTCACCGTGCGGATCTGGACGACACAGAAAAGACCGCACAACACACTGCCGATTACGAGGCGCGGTTCGCCAACCCATTTGTTGCCGCTGAAAAAGGCTTTATCGACGAGGTCATCATGCCTCATTCAACGCGCAAACGTGTGTGCCGCGCATTTGCGTCTTTGCGCAGCAAACAGGCGCAAACACCGTGGAAAAAGCACGACAATATCCCGCTGTGAGCCGGTTTTCACCAAATATCCATAGGCCAACCCGCGGCTTTGGGCAAAAAACTGCTGCTATCGCTCGATCTCTATTTCAGCGCTTGCTGCGGGATGAAACCCAATATGTTGGTGCTTGTGTGGTGGCGGTACAACATGTTGACGCGCTCGATCAGCATATCCTTGCCCATGATGCCACCACGTCACAGTGCTGTGACATCGCCTTAGACGGCTTTGAAAATAAAGCATTTTTGCCTAATGTTAGGGTATGCGGTCATGGGATCGCACCCTCGTGGGGGGAGGCTGGCAACGACCTGTCCGATCCCTGCAAAACAAGAGGCAGGCAACAAAAATGGTACAAGGAATTCTGGCCTTTGCATTCGCAGCACTGCTTGCGCTGGTGGCTGTATCGGGCAGTTACGATCGTGCGACGCTCCAGGTTACATCGGATACAGCACGCATTCAGGCGGTGGATCTCTACCGCGCTGTTAACTAGTCATATACGTCGCGGGCGGGCCCCGTGGCCCGCCCCCCACAAATACTTGATCTGGGGGTATGTGTGACATGGAAAAACATCGTGGCTTTCCAGGCCGACTTCCTGGTACAGATTATCAATTTACAATTCGGCGCGCGAATAAGAACGGCGTCGCCACGCCGTTGACAGAACGAACGCGTTACGCTGACCGACGCCCACCAGACAAGCGGGCAGATGCCGGTTTCATGCAGGCGTTATGGGATCAATTTGGTGACCGCCCCTTTGTCAGGGGAAATCTGGATGCGGGGCGGTTGAGTTGGCTCTTTGGTCGCGAGGTGATTCCTGCCGAGGATCCGTTCGATGCAACAAGCTATGACGCGTTGTTGCGGATCAATATTGCTGTGGCACGCGTCAGCTTTCCCGACATCGAAGGGATGCCATAATGGGGAATTTTCACGTTAGCTACAGATTGGAAATACAATCTAAGCGAGAATTCGCCCATTTATGGGGGGGTAGAATACGCCGCTATGCAAGTCAGCAAGATAATCACATTATGAGGTCAGCAATGAGGCGTTCCAGCAAACGCGTCGTTGTCGATTGTCTAAAACGTTACCCTTCCCCAGATCGACCTGCCTTGTCCCAAGGCAGGTCGATTGCGCTTTTTCGCCGATCGACAAAAGATATAGTGGTTGATATTGGATATCAGGCCCTTTCAGCTATTGAGTTTGCCCCAGTAGGCGCCAATTCCGGTGTCACACTGAACCAAGAGTTAGGCAGAATATCATGCAAAAGAAATCCATCATTATTGCGGCTGTTGCCGTATTGGGCCTTGCCGGTTGTCTTGAAGGCGACGTCGAACGCGGTGTCGCAGGTGCAGGCGCTGGTCTTGTCGCTTCAGAAGTTCTGGGCACTGACCGTACTGGTACCATCCTGGCCGGTGCCGCAGCTGGCGTGCTGTGTGACGACGCAGGCATCAACGGCTGCCGCTAATCTGAATATCCGCGCGTCTGACGCGCGATTGCATCAATCGAACCGTCGTCGGGGACACTTCCCGACGGCGGTTTTGCGTTTTGGGGACTGAAAGTAATGTTTAAAAAGATACTCATCGCCAATCGTGGCGAAATCGCCTGTCGCGTGATCAAGACCGCCCGAAAGATGGGTATTCAGACCGTTGCCATCTACTCTGATGCAGATCGCAACGCCCTGCATGTGCAGATAGCGGATGAGGCCGTGCATATTGGGCCGCCCCCGGCTAACCAATCCTACATCGTGATCGAAAAGGTGATGGATGCCATTAAACAGACCGGGGCCGAGGCTGTGCATCCTGGTTACGGCTTTCTGTCCGAGAACCCGAAATTCGCCGAGGCTCTGGAGGCGCAGGGCGTCGCCTTTATCGGCCCGCCGAAAGGGGCGATAGAGGCGATGGGGGACAAGATCACCTCTAAAAAGATCGCGCAGGATGCGAATGTCTCAACCGTGCCGGGCTATATGGGATTGATCGAGGACGCTGATGAGGCGGTGAAGATCTCGAATGACATCGGCTATCCGGTGATGATCAAGGCCAGCGCCGGAGGCGGCGGCAAGGGTATGCGCATTGCGTGGAACGATGACGAAGCACGAGAAGGCTTTCAATCCTCCAAGAACGAGGCGGCGAGCAGCTTTGGCGATGACCGGATTTTCATTGAAAAATTCGTCACCCAACCGCGCCACATCGAAATTCAGGTGCTGTGTGACAGCCATGGCAATGCGGTCTATTTGCATGAGCGCGAGTGTTCAATACAACGCCGAAACCAAAAGGTCATCGAAGAGGCGCCATCGCCTTTCTTGGATGAGGCGACGCGCAAAGCCATGGGCGAGCAATCTGTCGCACTCGCCCAGGCTGTAGGCTACACCAGCGCAGGCACTGTGGAATTCATCGTCGATGGCGACCGAAACTTCTATTTCCTTGAAATGAACACTCGGTTGCAGGTGGAACACCCGGTGACAGAACTGATCACGGGCGTCGATCTGGTCGAACAGATGATCCGTGTCGCGGCGGGGGAAAAGCTGCCATTCCAGCAATCTGATCTGAAAATCAACGGTTGGGCGATGGAAAGCCGGCTGTACGCCGAAGACCCATATCGGAACTTCCTGCCCTCCATCGGGCGGCTGGTGCGCTATCGCCCGCCTGAACAGTTTGGTGGTGGTCCTCTGTGGGAGAAGGGCAATTGGCCCGATATGAGTCATGGGGGCATCTACGGCGAAGGTATGAAGTTCGCTGTGCGCAACGATACCGGCGTCTATGAGGGCGGCGAGATCAGCATGTATTACGACCCGATGATCGCCAAGCTTTGCACTTGGGCGCCGGACCGGGCCGCCGCAATTGAAGAGATGCGGCTGGCGTTGGACGGGTTTGAGCTTGAGGGGATCGGGCACAACCTGCCATTTCTCGCGGCGGTCTATGACCATCCGAAATTCACGTCTGGCAATATGACCACGGCGTTTATCGAGGAAGAATATCCCGAAGGGTTTGATGGTGTGACTTTGCCGGCAGAGACTTGCGCACGCATCGCCGCAGCAACCGCTGCCATGCACCGTCTGGGCGAGGTGCGGCGGGCGCGCATTTCCGGCCGGATGGACAATCACGAACGCACCGTCGGTAACGACTGGGTTGTGCGCCTCCAAGGGGACTCTCACGAGGTCACTATCAGCGCCGACAAAACGGGTGCGGATGTCACGGTCGGTGAGCAAACGCTAAGAGTGGAAAGCGACTGGACGCCCGGCGATCCACTGGCGCGTCTACTGGTCGATGGTGCACCGCTGGTTCTGAAAATCGGTAAAATATCGGGCGGGTTCCGCGTGCGCTATCGCGGGGCGGACCTGAAGGTCCACGTGCGCAGTCCGCGGCAGGCTGAACTGGCCGCCCTAATGCCTGAAAAACTGCCACCCGATACGTCGAAGTTCCTGCTTTGCCCGATGCCCGGTCTGATCATGAAAGTCGATGTAGAGGCAGGGGACGAGGTGCAAGAGGGTCAGGCGCTTTGCACCGTTGAAGCGATGAAGATGGAAAATATCCTGCGCGCGGAACGCAAAGGCGTGGTGAAAAAGATCAACGCGGGCGCAGGCGACAGTCTGGCCGTGGATGATGTTATCATGGAGTTTGAATGAACACCCTTGTGACATCAAAAACGGGGCGCGAACGCGGCTATTGCCCCAGGGCGCGCCTGTCAGAAATCTCTTGCTGGCGCAACGGCATCTTGTCGATAGAGCGGGACAACTCGCGCACACTCCATGGGCTGGGTTTGCGAAGTGCGACGCGCCCGTCTTTGCCGACAAGCGCCATCATGTACCCCCGCGGGCGCAACGCGATCCGCCATTCGCTTTCCGCTTCGGGATCTGTGTCGGTGATGATGATAACATCGCGGTCGGCCAGATCCTCAAGTCCGACTGTCAATAGGTCCATCTGCTGTTGGAAACGCGGATCATTCGGCGTGTCCGCAAACACCACCAGTGGCCGGGCCATCCATTGTAGCTCTGCCTTTGTAACTTCGGTGGCGTCAAAGACCTGGGTACGATCTTCCTCCCAGCGCTCTAACACGGTGGTGGCCTGGGCATACAGGCTGGTCGCGGCCAAAACGCTGACAACGGCTGCCGCACGGATAAACATCATCGCTCTCATAGTTCCAGATATAGAGGCGGCTTTGGCAAAAGCTAAGGCCCAAGGACAAAACATCGCAAAGAATTTTATGTTGCCCCACGCACTTACCCCATGGAGGAGAGCATGACCGACCACAAAACATGGGCCGAGATCGCCACAAGAGAGCTGCGGGGTAAACCATTGGAGGCCCTCGACTGGGACACACTGGAAGGCATCGCAGTCAAGCCGCTTTACACGGCGGAGGACGTCGCAGACCTGCCTCATATGGGCGGCATTCCCGGCGCGGCCCCGTTTACCCGTGGTGTGAAGGCCACGATGTATGCGGGCCGCCCTTGGACCATTCGCCAATATGCGGGGTTTTCGACGGCTGAGGAGTCCAATGCGTTTTACCGCAAGGCGTTGGATGCGGGGCAGCAGGGGGTTTCTGTTGCTTTTGATCTGGCCACCCACCGGGGCTACGACAGTGACCATCCCCGCGTGGAAGGGGACGTGGGCAAGGCAGGTGTGGCCATCGACAGTGTTGAGGATATGAAGATCCTTTTTGATGGGATTCCGCTGGATAAGGTCTCGGTCTCGATGACGATGAATGGCGCGGTGATCCCGATTTTGGCCAATTTCATTGTTGCGGGGGAAGAGCAGGGCCATCCCCGCAATGTCCTGTCCGGCACCATCCAGAATGACATTCTGAAGGAGTTTATGGTCCGCAATACCTATGTGTACCCGCCTGAACCTTCCATGCGCATCATCGCGGATATCATTGAATATACCACGGCGGAGATGCCCAAGTTCAACTCGATCTCGATCAGCGGCTATCATATGCAAGAGGCCGGCGCGAACCTGGTGCAGGAACTGGCCTATACGCTGGCCGATGGCCGCGAATATGTGCGCACGGCGATTGCGCGTGGGATGGATGTGGATCAATTCGCGGGCCGCTTGTCGTTTTTCTTTGCCATTGGCATGAATTTCTTCATGGAGGCTGCAAAACTCCGCGCGGCCCGCTTGCTATGGTCCCGCATCATGGCAGAGTTTAAGCCGAAGAACCCCAAGTCCTCGATGCTGCGCACCCATTGCCAGACCTCGGGCGTGTCTTTGCAGGAACAGGACCCCTATAACAACGTCATCCGCACTGCTTATGAGGCCATGAGCGCCGTTTTGGGCGGCACCCAATCGCTGCATACGAATGCCTTGGATGAGGCGATTGCCCTGCCCACTGAATTCAGCGCCCGCATCGCCCGGAATACCCAGTTGATCCTTCAGGAAGAGACCGGCGTCACCAATGTGGTCGATCCTTTGGCCGGATCCTACTATGTCGAAAGCTTGACCCATGAGTTGGCCGAGGCTGCCTGGGCCCTGATCGAAGAGGTCGAGGAAATGGGCGGCATGACCAAGGCCGTGGCCAGCGGCATGCCTAAGCTGCGCATCGAAGAAACCGCCGCCCGCCGTCAGGCCGAGATTGATCGGGGGATCGAGGTGATCGTCGGGGTCAATAAGTATCGTAAGGATAAAGAGGATCCGATTGATATTCTGGACATTGACAATGCGGCGGTGCGTGAGGCGCAGATCAAACGGATCGCGGCGACCAAGGCCGGACGGGATCAGCCCGTTTGCGATGCGGCGCTGACCGAATTGACCCGCCGCGCAGATGAGGGCGGCAACCTGCTGGAGGCGGCGGTTGAGGCCGCGCGCCAGCGTGCCACTGTGGGAGAGATCAGCATGGCAATGGAAAAATCATTTGGACGGCACCGGGCCGAGGTTAAGACGCTCGCGGGTGTCTATGGGGCGGCTTATGAAGGTGATGAAGGCTTTGCCGCTATTCAGAAAAGCGTCGAAGCCTTTGCCGCAGACGAAGGCCGCCGCCCGCGCATGCTGGTCGTCAAGATGGGCCAGGACGGGCATGATCGGGGGGCCAAGGTCATTGCTACCGCCTTTGCCGATATCGGGTTTGACGTAGATGTGGGACCGCTGTTTCAAACGCCTGCCGAGGCCGCGCAGGACGCGATTGACAATGACGTGCATATCATTGGGATCAGCTCTCAGGCGGCGGGGCATAAGACATTGGCGCCGAAACTGGTGCAGGCGCTTAAAGATGCGGATGCGGAGGATATCATTGTGATCTGCGGCGGGGTTATTCCGCAGCAGGACTATCAGTTCCTGTACGACGCCGGGGTCAAGGCGATCTTTGGGCCAGGCACGAATATTCCAAAGGCGGCGCAAGACATTCTGCATCTGATCCGCGGAGCACGAGGGTGACAGTGGGTCAAATTTTTAGAAGTTTGTTTTTCCTATCAAGACGGTTATGTCGCTGAAATTGGACCATTTGGCAGTCGCCTGCACGGACCTTGCGGCAGGAACCGCCTGGGTCGAAGCGCAATTGGGCGTTGCGATGCAGCCTGGTGGACAGCATGTGCGCTTTGGT
>JBCBGX010000022.1:0-20594 GCA_038526325.1 Pseudomonadota bacterium
CGCGCGGGGCGGCCTGGACCAGATCAATATCGCCAATGCGGATGGACCCGGATTGCGCCAGGTAATTGCCGTAGATCATTCGCATCAGCGTCGATTTCCCGGCCCCTGACGCCCACCACATTCTCGGGCGGGGAACAGCAGCGCGTGAATATCGCGCGCGGCTTTGCCCATGCATATCCTGCCATGCTACTGGATGAACCCACCGCGAGCCTTGATGCCACCAACCGCGAAATTGTGCTGACCCTGATCGCAGAAGCCAAGGCGCGGGGGGCAGCGATTGTCGGGATCTTCCATGATGAAGCTGCGCGGGCGCAGGTCTGCGACCGCGAAATTGACGTTAGCCGCTTTACGCCGGGGATGGCCGCATGACGCCCGGCAGATTGATTGCGGTCGTCGGCCCCTCCGGAGTGGGAAAGGACAGCGTGATGCGTGGCGTCCATGACTTTATGCCGCGCATGCATCTGGTGCGGCGCGTGATCACCCGCGCGCCTGATCTTGGTGGGGAAGATTACGATGCCGTGTCCGTACCCGAATTTCAGGACTTGGTAGCCAATGGTGCCTTTGCGATGCATTGGGGGGCCCATGGCCTGCAATACGGCATCCCGCGCAACGTGATGTACCAGTTGAACAAGGGCACCGATTGCCTGGCCAATTTTTCCCGCAAGGTGCTGGCAGAGGCTGCTTGCGTCTTTCCTAATTTCACGGTTTTGAACATCACCGCAATGCCTGACACTTTGGCGGCACGCTTGGCCGCGCGGGCGCGTGAGAGTAAGGCACAGATTGCAAAACGCCTGGCCGAGGCCCCCAAGCCCCTGCCCCATGGTTTGGAGGTCATCACCCTGTCCAACGATGGGCCGCTGGACCAGACGGTTGCGCGGGCCATCGCCCTGCTTCAACCGGCGAGCGTGTAGCGATGGATCAGCTCAAACCGCCCATCCGATCGTTCACCACAAAGGGCAATCTGATCCACGACAAAGGGCGTCGGCAAGGGCGGCAGGTGGGTCCGGGCCGCCTTGACCCAATCGTCGCTCTGGTCTTGGAGCAATTTGCCGGAGAGGGTCAGGTGAAATCGGAATTCCTCAAACACATAAGGGTAGCCCCATTGGATCAAAAGAGCGTCTTGTCGCGCGCTCAGCCCTGCCTTTCGCCTGCGGGCAAGTTCGGCATCTGTCGCCGGCGCGCGAAAGGCGTCAAGCTCGCGCACACATGCGGCGGCCAGATTGCCCAGACTGTCCAAATCGCCCGTAGGGGTCAGTGCCAAGAACTGGCCAAGCCGGGCCAGTTGCAATCCGGTACAGGTCGCGGGGGCCAGCGATGCCGCCAAGGCCGTCGTGGTCGCCTGCAGACTTTCAAAGGTTTGGCCATCATTCAGTCGGAATGGCGGCTTCAGTGTCCCGTGAAACCCGTATTTGCGCGGTGTCATGGTGATGTCATCAAGCCCAGGCATGTCAAACTGCGGCACTGCGTATCCGCGCAAAATATCCCAGCCGAGCCATGTGGCACCGAAACTTGCCAACGGCCCATCGGGCGGCACGTAGTAAATCGCAAAGCGAGCGTATGACATGAATTCCCCTTTCCCGACTTCATCCCTGACAAGAACATGTGACACTGACATGTCAGGAACGCTATGCCTTGCAAATGCCCAACTGGTTTTGCCTGACTGTGTGATAACCGGGGCGGTGATGATCGAAGATGGTGTCATCACAGAACTCACCGAAGGCGACCAAGTCCTTGATGGGGCGGTGGATTGCGTGGGTGATCTGGTCCTACCCGGTCTGGTCGAACTTCACACAGATAATGTTGAACGTCATATTGAGCCTCGGCCCGAGGTCGACTGGCCGCATTTGCCCGCCCTTTTGGCCCATGACGGGGAGCTGGCGTCTACCGGCATTACGACCGTTTTCGACGCGATGCGTGTCGGGTCCATTCATAGCGGCAAGGGGCGCTATATCGATTATGCCCGCAAGCTGGCCGATGAACTTTTGGCCGCCCGGGCAGCAGGTATGTTCAAGATCAGCCATTTTCTGCATCTGCGCGCCGAAATCTGTTCAGAAACGCTTTTGGAGGAACTGGCCGCCTTTGGCACGGAAGATCGCGTTGGGATCGTCAGCCTGATGGATCACACGCCCGGTCAGCGACAATTTCGCGATATGACCGCGCTCAAGACTTATGTGGCTAAGAAACGCGGCATGAACGATGCTGAATTCGCGGACCATGTGGAAAACCTACTGGGGCTGCAAGTGCGCTTTGGTGCGAAACATGAGGCTGGCGCAGTGACAGAAGCGAACCGTCTGGGTGCGGTCCTGGCAAGCCACGATGACACAACAGCGGACCATGTGGTGACCTCTGCCCGCAACGGCGTTGGTTTTGCGGAGTTCCCGACCACCGTTGACGCGGCAGAGGCCTGTCGCGCCCACGGCATTGCCGTAATGATGGGCGCACCGAACCTGATCCGCGGGGGGTCGCATTCTGGGAATGTGGCGGCCGAAGCATTGGCCAAGCGCGACCTGCTGGACATCGTGTCATCCGATTATGTGCCGTCTGCCTTGCTGTTATCAGCGTTTTACTTGGCAAAGCTTTGGAATGACCTGCCTCGCGCGATTGCCACGGTCACCAGCAATCCTGCGAAAGCAGCGCGTTTGGATGATCGCGGCGCGCTAAAGCCGGGGCTACGGGGCGATGTCTTGCGCGTGCAACAAGTGGACCAAACCCCACTTCTTCGCGGCGTCTGGAGCCAGGGTAACAAAGTCGGCTGAACATTCGCTCAATGAGTGTCAGTCACCGATCGCACAACTCATTCCTAGCGCCCAAGCCCCTCGCGCAGTTGACGCGTGATATTGTCAAGCTGTGACGGTTTGCGAACAACCCTTGGTGTGATCATCACCAATAACTCTGTCCGAGCGATGTCATTGTCAGTCTGTTTGAACAATTCCCCAACAACGGGAATATCGCTGACAATTGGAACGCCAGTTGTCACATCAATTTGGCTGTCCTGGATCAACCCACCCAAGAGCGCGGTGCGGCCAGACTGGACCACTATGTCTGATGTGATGGTGCGCTGTTGAATTGTCGGCGTCAGGTCATTGGCACCAGCGCCAGCTGGCGCAACTGAACTGACCTCTTGTACAATGTTCAAAAGTACGGAATTGTCAGCCCCGATGCTGGGCGTCACTTCTAATATGACACCAGTATCGCGGATTTCGATTTCATTGGTGGTCGTCGTCGTTCCGTCAGATTCAGCGTCGGTGGAACTGGTCAGGAACGGCACCTGATCACCTATGGACAGGCGGGCAGCACTTCCGTCAAGCACGGTCAGATAAGGCGAGGAAATGATCCTGACATCCGTAACCTCTTCCAGAGCGTTCAGGACAACATCAACATTCACGCCCCCAAGTGACGAGAAACTTCCGAAAAATCCGGCCTCGCCTCCATCCGTGGGTGTCGTTGTTCTTGCGGAACGCAAGCTGGAATTGCTTCGGTTCAAGAAAGATTGCACGCCATAGCTTAGATTGTTGTTCACATCGACTTCGACGATGGTTGCTTCAATCACGACCTGGGCAAGCGGGAGGTCAAGCGCCTGAACCACCTCACGGATACGCTTAAATTGCTCGAAGGTGGCGAAAACCAACAAGGCATTGTTGCGGCTGTCAGGAACAATTGAAATGCCCGATGGCGAGGCAACTGCCGCCTGCGCCAACGCTGTCTCGGTCTGTGCATTGGCATCTGGTGCATCGTCGTTGCGAATATTTGCGGGAACAGGAACAGACGTGCTGGCACCCGACTGGTCAAGGCCCGTATTAGGCGCTGCGACACCGTCAAAGATTTCGTTGAGCTGGCCCGCAATCTCGGCCGCTGGCAGATGGGTCATCGGAATGATGCGCAGCGACGCAGTGTCGCGCAAATCCCGGTCCATACTGCGCACCAAACTGCGCGTGTTGTTCATGACCGAAGCGTCCCGGGCCCCGATGAGAAGAGATTGCTGATTTTCAAGAGGAATGACAATCGGCGTACGAGAACGAGGCGTGCCGCGCTGATCATAATAGGAAAGAACCGCTGCAGCCACAGCCTCGGGGGCGCTCCGCTGCAGGGTGACAACGGCAACAAGATCACTTGCAACACCAGTATCCACCAGAGTGTTCACCAAATTGACGACTGCAGTGATGTCGGCGGCGCTGGCCGTGACTATGAGCGACCCATCATTCGGAACAGGTGTGACGCTTGCACCAATCGGAAGAATCCGGGCCACAACATCTGCGATCTCCTCAAGATTACCGCGTTCAATGCGGATGACCCTGGTTTCAAACTCTGAGCTTGCCCCGACGGCAGCATTCAATTCAAGCTGCTCAATCGTCTCGGGCGCGCCAATCTGGTAGATACCATTGATCAACTTCATTACGTAGCCCTGCCCCCCCAGAAGATCGCGGAGTATGGTTGGTATCTGTGACCTTAGGACAGGTTCGCGTGTCTCAAAATTTACAGTTCCAACCAGCGGTGTTGCAGCGACATAATTTGCTGACAAGACACCGCCCAACAATTGATCAACAACGAGCGTCAGCGGGTCATTCTCAAACCGGATGTCGACGCGCTGCTCAGGATTGAAAGGTTCCGCACCAGCCTGGTTCAATTCTTGGATATTCTGGGCCTGTTGCGCAACAAAGGATGGGTCGTCATTTTCTGTGAAATCCAATTCCAGAAAGGTATCTTCCTGCAGGCCGGTCACACCGCTACGGTTCACAAGGAGCGTGTTGATCTGAAGGCCCGAAGTGCCATCGCCGCCGGTTTCAAGGTCAGCAATGCTATCCCGATCTAGCCGCGCTGCTCGACCGTCATCTAGCGTGGTGCAGCCAGAGCCCCCCAACATGGCGATCACAAAGACCGGTCGCAGGTGCCGCATCCACCACGAAAGCTTACGAGAATACATTTGACCTTCATCCTTTTAAGTAAAGGTAATCGGACGCCATGCCCGCCTTTGCAAAGCCACCATTTGATAAGGTTACTTGTTACCCACCTGATTTCCAGTTCAGCGACGCATCGTACACCAGCACCAAAAGCTGATTTCTTTGCTTAACCAGCAAACCAAGCTCACCAACATTCACCAAAAGGCTGCCCGGATCAGGTGCTGTACTTTCGTTCAGTCGGACACCATTGGTCAACTGGGCATAGCGGTTTTGGAACCCAATATTCACACCTGAAAGCGCAAATGGCGGTGGGTCCAGTTGTCGGACCACAAACTGGATAAAATCAGGATTCAGTCGAGTTTCCTGAAGGTATAGTGACTGTGTTCCTAGATCGAATATTTGGTTTGCGCTCAATCTGGATGCGCAGGCAGTGAGCCGGTTTGGGTTCAAGGCTGCTTCTAACAATAAAACCTGCGCGTCCTTGTCGATCGCGCTTACATCAATGTTGTCAGATACGCTAAGAAAATCCAACCAAAACAATGTGGTGGGCAAGTTGCCCAGCGCCGCAACCGAGTTATCCCAGCATTCCGTAAAGTCTGCACCGTTATCATTTACGATCAGATTTAGATAGGCAGCCTCTTGATCCGACGACAGGCCCCAAAGACGCTTCATCTCTTTGAGGGTGCTATTCACGTCAGTAAGCCCACCAAGCTCACTGATCAGGTCTTCTTCCTGTGTCCCTGCTGCTTCACCCATAAGGGTAGCACGGGCCATATCCCGCAAGACACGCGCACCCCTGACGCTTTCTGGCCGTGAAGCCCGGGTCAAAAACTCCGGCTGTGTAGCCTCCCCGCTTACAGGGTCAGTTGTTTGAACGGCTTGTCCAGTTGCCAGCTCGTTGTCGCTAGCTGGCACAGCGGAATTTTGTGCCTGGACCGACAAATCTGCCGCTGAACCGTTAAGTCCTTCAAAGACATCCTCAACACCGAATGAGCCCTCCCGCAATCTTGTGAGATCAAGAAATACCCCCACTTCGTTTGCCTGCCGTGCGATGTCGCCATTCGGGTCAGCCATCACCGGTGTAAGACTTACATTGCCATCAACAGTGCGTGTTGATGAGTTCAGCACTGAATTTGGTACCGTCCCTGCTGACCCTAGCCTGTCTTCCCCCAGCGCCGACGCCTCGCCGACTATCACCGGCAAGCCCGGTTGTGCTGATACAGGGTCCGCAATCACCTGGCCGTTCGCATCAACCAATTGCACGAATGACCGCAATGCGATGCGTTCAGCATAGCGGCGCGCAAAAGACTGAATAAAACCAACCCAATTGTCCACTTTGTCGGTGACGACGATCCCGTTCGCTTCGATCATCGTACCCTCAAGACGTAGGATCACGCTCTGATCCAGTTCAGAGCGCTCAAGCAAACCGCGGACCTGCTGTAGATAGCTGTTGGCAGTTTGCACCTGCACATCAACATCCACAACTCCGGCCACGTTTTCCGTGATTGTCGCAACCAACCGGTCAACGCGCCGGTCGTCAAGCACATCACCACGCAAGGTCAAAACGCCATCGCGACCAACAGAAAACTGAACTGGTATTTGCTGGTTTTCGACGATTGCCTGAGTCTCGTTTTCAATGACCGCACGGGCCCAAACCCGGAACCGGACCGGTATTGCGGCCTCGTCGATTGCATTGCGCAGCGCGCGCCGTTCGGTGGGAGTGTCAACATAACCCGTTGCCTCAATCACACCGTCGACCTGCTGCGTCACCGAGATATCGCGCGCAAAGGGAAAATCGCTAAAAGCAGAAGTGATTATTTCTAATTCTGATCGGTCATCGACCTGTACCGTCTGGTCGGGGCTTTCGACCGTTGTGCGCGAGACCCACCCTGCTGCCACAATTGCAACAACCACTAAAACGGACAGGGTCGCAATTTGCGCAAATGACCATTTGGGCTGGGTAACAATTGGTGGTGGGGTTGGAGATTTGGATATCCGGGGGTTTTGTGCTGTCTCTTCAACGCGCGACCAGTCTGCTGTCAACGCTCCAATAGCTAAGGATGTCGTCCCAATTGTAATGACATCCAGCGCATCAATTTCCTGCCAGGTTTCATCTCCCGCCAGAATGCTGATCCCTGACTGCGTGTGCACTGTCCCAGCACCGCCCGCAATCATGATTGCGCCGTTCTCCAAGCGGAGACGGGCGTGTCCTGGTTTTAGACTGACATCAAGGAATTGAATATCGTCATCCGGGCCGGACCCAAGCACATATTCGGCATCAGAAATCGATACTTCAGCACCAGATTGCGCACCGGTCAGCACCTTGAGAAGGTATGAATTATCATTGGACATGAGCAGAACTCACTTATCATTGTGCAAACGGAGACAGCCGAGCGGAATCACTCCGGCTCACGACTTTTCCCACCCGCTTTTTCACTGCGCTTGCCCCCGCCCCCACGGGGAGAAAGCGTCAAACCTTAAGCGACATTTCGTGCGATGGTTTTCAACGAGTCCGAAACATTCTTGAGCATGTTCGACCGCAGATTGGTAACGGCTGACCATGCATTCATCGCCATCTGCATTGAAAACATCTTTTCCGTATCCGAGAGGTTTGTGTTTTGTTCGATTTCCCGGATATTTTCCTCAATCGCAGCCATTTGTCCCTGCAACTGGTTTTGACGGAATATCAGATCGAAACCTTCACGATTGGAGTTGAAATCGGTTCCGAAGGCAGGGATGGAATCTGATGGATCGATACCGGCAGAACCTGAGATAGTTGGCATTTTTTAAGTCCTTTCTAAGTTACGTGGTTGGTTGAGTGTTAACGGGAAAGACCGATACAATCTCATGTGCTGCGGCCAGTGCTTCATAAAGCGCCTGCGCTTTCTCAAACTCATCTGGTGGCAATCCCGCCTTGATTTTAGCTGTAATCTCTTCGCCAGAGGCAGCCAAACGGTTCAAGATTTCCGTCTTGAGCGCTGCGCCCTCTGACGATGTGAGGCGCTCTTCCAAATCGGTCATTCGAAAATCCTGTTCATCTTTCATAGTGAATATCCATTTTTGAGAGGGTCTTAATCATCAAAGGTTAGGTCCAAAATAGCTTGTCGATCCAGGATCAGTATTTTCCTACTTTCGATTGCGATCCAATTATTCAGCTCCCAACCTTTCAACGTCCGGTTGATATTTCCACGGGTACCGCGTGCCATCGAACCAAGATCGCTCTGGTTAACTGCTGATCCCAGACAGGCCACCCGCTCTCCGCGGTAGATGGCTGTTTCGCCAAGGCTGTCGACCAGACGAAGGAGTGATTGCGCCAACCGAGCCTGCAAGCTCTTTAGATAAAGGCCCTTGGTAACATCGATATACGCACGATACCTCTTTGCAATTAACTTGCTTAGCGCCGCTTGAAGCTGGCCATGATTTCGACCGGCATCGGCTGCAGCTGACGCTTTGACAGACAATATTTTTGTAGGACCGATTGCGGAAGCTGTATCCGGATATTGACCCCCATCAAAGACCCCGAGTTCACCAAAACTATGGCCAGGTGGGACAACAGTGTACAAAATCGCTGTCCCGTCCTCCATGAGATAGCTCAGTCGAACATGGCCGGAAATCACAAAGTGAAAACTCGTGGCTTCGTCCTCTTGCAGATAGATAATACCATTATTGGAGAATGTGCGTGTAACAGATTTGGAAAAGATCGACTCTTTGACGGGCCCCGGAAGTTCGGAGAATTCGTCGGACCAATCTATTACATGCTTACCCATGATCTACGAGACCGATTCTATCTAGAGTTTCGCTGCCTTTGCGGGCTCTGAATATGTTGCGTTCAAAACAACATCCTGAGCGGCATCAAATACGGCTGTTTCGTATTTGATACCCAGTTCAGTGATCTGCTGTTGCTCGTTCAGCATCTCAGTAAACTGCCGCGCTTTTTCGTCACTAGACAAAGCTGCATTCTGATCTGTGAGATCGGCTTGCGAAACGGTGTCTTGCGATGTCGAAGGGGTCGTTACAACCGCTGCTGTGGTAGAGATTGGGTTTTCCATTTCTCGTCCTTTTTCCTGTAGGCAAACGCCCTTCGTTCTAATGCACTACGCGCCGACGAACTGTATTATTCTGTACAGGAGCGTTTTTTTTGAAATTTTTTTGATCAGCCGGTCAATTTGTGGCAAACCCTACAAAACAAGGGGCCTATCCGGCACTTGAACGCGCTTATCCAACCGATGACAGCTGACCCGTAGCGTCTGAGCCGAGTTTGATCCGCTCAAGCGGTTGGATGTTCGTGTCTGCTGTAAGCTCTTGAAATGACAACACAGCCAAGCTTGGAAAATCGCGCTCGATTACCTTACGCATGAAACGTCGGATATCCATCGGTGCCATCAAGACGGGACTGCTGCCATGGGCCGATAGGTTGCCTGCAACATCTTTCAGTGCTGCGATAATCTGACGATGAATATCGGGCGACAGCGCAAGGTAAGACGCGCCACTTGTTTGCCGGACTGCCCCGCGGACCTCATCCTCAATCTCCTTCGAAAGAAGATAGGCTGGAATTATATTTTGGCCGCCTGAGAACTTGTAGGCAATATAGCGCGACAGAGCACAACGAACATGTTCGTTCAGCATGATCGGATCCTTTTCGCGCTGCCCCCATTCAACAAGCGTTTCTAGAATAGTTCGCATATCCCTGATAGAGATCTCTTCACTGACAAGCCGCTGCAGCACGTCCGTAATCGTCGTAATAGACAAAGCCCTTGTCGCTTCGCGAACCAGCTCGCCATAGTTTTTTTCCATCTGGTTCATCAGGTACATCGTTTCCTGAATACCAATGAACTCTGCCGCATTGTTCTTGAGAACATGGGCTAGATGGTACGTTAGCATGGATGACAATGTCATAACTTGAATGCCTGCGCGCTGTACCTGGCCATGATGTTTCATAGCCACCCAGTAGCTTGGCGTGTTGGGTAAGAAATCTTCACCGATTTCATACGGAATATTGAACATCTTCAAGTTTGCTTCGGTCTCTCGCACGATGACGAACCCTGGACGGGCCTGGCCAGATGCAACGGGGATTTCGTTGACCATGATCCGGTATTCACCGTCTTTCAGATTATCATTGAGCCGTAGGTTTATACCCGGAAAGGGCACACCCAAATCGAAATAAAGGGCCCGCCTCACGCGCGCGACTTCATTATCCAACTTCTCGGGCCGGATCGCCGCGCGCACGCTAGAGGCGATATCAACAATCAACGGAACGGTCAGTGCAAAGGTGACAGGCTCCACCTTTTCAAAGTCATCACTTTCATCGGGAAAGGATGGTGGGGTATTATGCGGCTGAATAGCGGGTGCAAAGGCGGGCATCTCATTTGACCCTGCCCCAGAGCTTGCGGTTTGCTCTCGACGTTTCATGATCAAGTAACCGCCAACTGCACAAAGTGCTGCAAGACCCAAGAACACCAATGTTGGAAAGCCAGGGACGATGGCAAAGCCGATTAGAATGCCAGACGCAATCAACAGCGCCTTTGGTTCGCTGACAATTTGCGTTGCAATATCGCTGCCCAGATCCTCGTTCTCGTCCGAGGCGACCCGAGTAACAATGAAACCAGCTGTAATTGAGATGAACAAAGCCGGGATCTGCGAAACGAGGCCGTCACCAATGGTCAGAATTGCATAGACATCCAGCGCCTCGCCCATGGTCATGCCGCGCTGGTAAGTTCCGATCATCACGCCACCGATGATGTTGACCGCGATAATGATCAACCCGGCAATCGCATCGCCTTTGACGAATTTCATCGCGCCGTCCATGGCACCATAAAGCTGGCTTTCTTTTTCCAGCTTGCCACGGCGCTTCTTGGCTTCATCAATCTCAATCATGCCAGCGCGCATGTCTGAGTCGATGGACATTTGCTTTCCAGGCATCGAATCCAGCGAGAACCGCGCAGACACCTCGGCAACGCGCTCTGACCCTTTGGTGATCACAAGGAAGTTAACAATCGTCAGGATCAAAAAGATCACGGCCCCAACGACCAGATTTCCAGAGACAACAAAGTTGCCGAATGTTTCGACTATCTCACCGGCATCGGCCTGAAGAAGGATCAGACGGGTCGTGGTGATCGACAGGGCAAGGCGAAACAATGTGGTCAGCAAAAGGATAGAAGGGAAAGCCGAAAACCGCACAACGTCAGAAATGTAGACCGCAACCATCAACAAGATGGCCGATAAGCACAAATTTACCGCGATCAGGACGTCAACGACGATCGTAGGGAGCGGCAGGATCATCATGAAGACGATACAAACCAGCAAGAAAGCCAACACGACGTCGTTGCGCTTAGACAGCATATTCAGGAATTTCGTCATTTCGGATCGACCTGACAGTTGAGAACGGTGAAAATTTTGGCCTTGAGCCATCGCTGTCTCTCTACGGCACCTGCCAGATAAGAAGTGTGCCAAATTGTACACTTGGCCCCGATGAAGCTTGCTAGACGAAGATCAACAAGGCGCAGACTATCGGGTTGAATCCCCTTCCTAAGAAGTCTGCTGCCTTCACTTAATGTAGGAGTTGACATGGCAGAGTTGTTAGAGACAGACGACCTTAAACTACTGACAGATATCGGTTTTATTGCAGTGTCGCGGGGTCTGAAAGATCATGCGGCAGCGATATTCAATGCGGTACAAGCGATCCGTCCAGAGGGTGAAGCAGGTTATCTGGGGTTGGGCATGATCGACATTTTGGGCGGTGACCCGATGGCAGCTGTCAAAACGCTTAGGTCTGCCCCTGAAAGCGATGCAGTAAGAACCTTCCTCGGGATCGCGTTGGTTCAGTCATCCGATATCGGCCAAGGTGAAACCATGCTGCGATCTGTGATCGAACATGCCGGTGACACACCGTTTGCCAGGATCGCCGCCGACACTCTCGCGTCAATTTCAACACATGCCCGCTGAGTTACAGGCGCCACTAAATTCAGAGCAAGGATAAAGTTAATGCCTATTTCAGTCACATCGTCACACAACCTCGCCGGGCCGGCGTTAGAGCCGGCGGCGGTCGGGTCTGTTGGAGCCCCCGCCGACAAAACCACATCGGTACTGAACTTTGAAAACTCAATGGCGCGAGCAGATGCCATCATGCCCGAAAAGGTTGCCTATTTTGCACCTGAAGGCATCAGTGCTCCGCCAGCAGTAAATGCACAGGCCCGACCAGAAGGTTTCGTGTTAACACAAGCCACCCCGCAGGATGGCGCAAGGTCAGGGGCAGAGGGCATTGGGCAGACGGCTCCTGTATCGGAACCGGGCGGAGCCAGCAGGATAAGTACGTTCCGGACAATCGGTACGCCAGTGCAGGACGCCCCAGTGGTTGAGGCGCCAACAACAGGTCAGGGTATCATTGACGGATTGTCGCGTTTGCGCGGTGTATTTGATGCGCAAGAACAGGCGATCACGGGGATCTCCCCTGCTGATGTGGCGGGCACGCGCCTGACCAACAGTTCGGAACTGATCAATTTGCAGCTTGAGGTCGTCAAATACTCAATGCTGATGGACGTCACCTCAAAGCTGGCGGGTAAATCTACCCAGACCTTCGACACGTTGATGAAGGGTCAGTAACCACGGGTTGGCTGGAGTGTTTGGAATCATGCGGCGTATTCTTCTTTTGCTTTGTTTTGTGGTGCTATCCGCCTGCAAGACCGATCTCTATCGCAACCTGTCAGAGGTTGACGCCAATGAAATGCTGGCGGTGTTGATATCCAACAATATTGACGTGACCAAAGAATATCTTGGTGATGAAGGTGTGACACTGCGGGTGGAAGAAAACGACCTGCCCCGCGCTATCGAAGTGCTCAAGCAGAGTGGGTTTCCACGTGAAACACGTGACACCATGGGCACCGTTTTTGAAAAAAGCGGAATCATGTCGTCGCCTTTTGAAGAGCGTGTACGCTTTGTCTACGCCTTGGGCGAAGAAGTGGCGCAAACGCTCAGTGAGATCGATGGCGTCTTAACCGCACGTGTACATATCGTGCTGCCGGAAGAGCCTGATTTTGGCGAACAGCTGACGCCATCTTCCGCCGCGGTCTTTATCAAGCACCGCGTTGGCGTGGACTTGGACTTTGCCACTCCGCAAATCCGGCGTTTGGTCAGCAGCGCCATCGAAGGTGTCACATATGATGACGTGACTGTCCTATTGGTTGAGGGCGAGCGCCCCAATGTCGCCAGCCGCCCAATAACGGCATCGACTGTCGAGGTCGTGCCAGGTTTGAACATCTCTCAAAGCGATGAACGCTTGTTCTGGTGGGTGTTGTGGGGCGTTGCTGGTGCCGTCGGCTTGCTGGTTCTTACGAATGTCATCACGCTTTTGAGATTTTCCAAAGCCCGCAAAGCAAAGCGCGATGCTGAGATGGCGCTTGAAGATCAAACTGTGGTTGCCGAATGAATGCGGTGCATCACAGTGATTTCGGCACCGCAATGAGCGGAGGGGCGACACAAAGGCTGACCCGGCTAGCAAAGCTTGCCGCGATAATTGCAGACCCAATCAATCATTTTCACCCTGACCATGTGACCGCTTTTGGACTTGATCAGGATCATTTGACAGCGCTTGCCAAAGCAAATCCCATCGCCAAAAGGTTAAACGCAGCGCTCGCCCGAAAGATCGGTGTCGACCGGCTTGACCTAGGCCAATGCGCAACTGGGTCTGACAATATGTTTGATCTTGTCATTGCGCCGCCGATGCAATTCCGAAGCTTCTTGTTGGAAGTGACGGCGGTGCGTTTGCAGAAAGCCATCCGCAACTGCGTTCTGAAAGCAGATCGCGAAAAGGTCAGACATTTGCTGGGTGACACTGCTTATGAAACCGCGCTGCGGGAAGCCCCGTTCTTTTACACTGATCTCGCAGCGGCCATAGACACGTATAGTTTTGATGTATCGGCCGATAGCTTGATGGGTGAGGGTGCGGCCTTAACACATAGCTATATGTCATCTGTCGATCCCGGGCTTGCCCAGATATTTGCATGGCGCCTACCCGCAGACAATTTGTCTGATCCTGTTGAGCTTAGCGACAGCCAACGCAGCTCATTTGCCAAGCTGTTGGCTGCAAAAACCCCTGCCAAAGTAAGGACACCAAAGTAATGGATGTCTACCGTTTCAAAGAACTGGGCTTTCGATTGCCCGCAGGATCAGGGCTCATCAAAGCTGCTGATACGGGCAAGCTAACCGCAGCAGATGACATCGTTGTCGCCGCTCGGACGCAGGCGGCCGAAATAGTTAAAGACGCAAAAGAACATCACGAGAGCGAGCGCGCAAGGGGGTTTGCCGAAGGTCAGAAAGCAGCACAGCAAGCCGCATTGGACCGTCTGATGCAGGAACAGGCTACGCTGGATGCCGGTTTGGCGAAGATAGACGCTAGCCTTGCCCGTCTTGTTTTGGCGACCGTCCGCAAAATCATCCACGACTTCGACGATATCAGCCTGGCTGAGGCATTGATAAAGAGCGGCTTGACCAAGGTCCGGCGTGAAAAGCGCGTGCAAATTCGAATACCGGAGGCATTGTCTGAAGGGCTGCGCGCCCGTGTTGACGGTTTGCGCACTGCATTTCCCCATATCGAATTCATGGACATCGTCGAAGATCCTGGTCTCACCGCACCCAACATCGTGCTGGAGACTGCAATTGGCCGGATTGATTGCGACATCAGCGCCAAGCTTACCCAACTGGAAGAAACCGTAACGCAGGTCACCACCACTCGCGCCGCAACAGACCATACCCCTGACTGATATGCCACCTACACCGCATATCCAACGTCTGCAGACGGCACGCATGGACCAGATCGCCAATAGTGTTAACAGTTTTGGCGCAGACCTGCGCGAGGCCGTTTCCAAAAACGATCTCTATGAGATGAGCGGCAGGGTCACCAAAGTGATCGGAACCATCATTCACGCCATCGTCAAAGATGTTCAGGTGGGCGAAATTGTTGAACTGTTCACTCGTGAAACCGGTGCACGCCTGTTGGCCGAAGTGGTGGGATTTCTAGACAATGAGGCGCTGCTGTCGCCGATTGGCGAAACCCAGGGCGTTGCACCGAAGACCGAAGTGTACCCAACGGGCCGCGTACAGCGTGTGCCTGTTGGGCCGGGCCTAAAGGGACGAGTCCTAGACGGGCTGGGCAACTTCATTGATGGCAAAGAGACTCCTTTTGTCTCGGAAACCACCTATCCGGTTTATCAGGATCCGCCGGATCCTATGACGCGGCGCATCATCGATACGCCATTGCCCACAGGCATTCGCGCGATTGACGGTCTTTTGACCACGGGTGAAGGCCAACGTATGGGCATTTTTGCCGCTGCAGGCGGTGGGAAGTCCACGCTGTTATCGATGCTGGTCAAAGGGGCCGCAGTCGATACCACAGTCCTCGCCTTGATTGGTGAGCGTGGCCGCGAAGTGCGCGAGTTTATCGAGCATGATCTTGGCCCCGAGGGGATGAAAAACACCGTGCTTGTGGTGGCTACATCCGACAAAAGCTCGATGGAGCGGGCAAAGGCGGCCTTTGTTGCAACGGCGATTGCTGAATATTTCCGTGATCAAGGTCAGAAGGTCCTACTTTTGATGGACTCGGTCACCCGTTTTGCCCGCGCCCAGCGTGAAATCGGGCTTGCTGCGGGTGAGCCGCCCACGCGGCGCGGCTTTCCGCCTTCGGTTTTCGCCAACCTGCCAAAGCTGATGGAACGGGTTGGCATGAATGACAAAGGTTCCATCACAGCGATGTACACCGTTCTCGTCGAAGGGGACGATATGAACGAACCCGTTGCCGATGAAACCCGGTCTATCCTGGATGGGCATATCGTGCTGTCACGAAAATTGGCCAGCGCCTATCACTATCCGGCGATTGACATTCTGGCCTCAAAAAGCCGGGTGATGGATATCGTTGTGGATGACGCGCAAAAGCAATCAGCGGGTGAAGTGAATGCGTTGCTTGCGGCCTATCAAGAGGTGGAGCTGCTCGTAAAGATTGGCGAATACCAGCGCGGCAGCGATCCGCAATCAGACCGTGCTATCGACAAAAATGCTGCTATCAACACCTTTCTGAAACAGCGCACAGACGAATTCGACAGTTTTGACGATGTGGTCACCAAGCTTGGGCAGGTGGCGTCATGATCAGCCAATTCAAAACACTATGCCATGTCAAAAAGTTGCGCGAACAAAACAAGCTAAAGACATTACGAGCCAAACGGGCCGCAGTCGCGGCAGCTTTGGACAAAGAAGAGGCACAGCGCCGAACCGTCACCGAAAATCGCGCCGCGTTACCGGCAAAAAAAGCGGCCATTTACGACGAGATTATGCTTCAGAAAGTATCAGTGCCTGACATTGACCTGACTAAGGAAAAGATCAGCAAGCTAGAGCAAGCCCTGCAAGCGCTGGAAGACGAAGCAGAGCGTTTGACCCAAATACGTATCCGGTACGAGGCAGAATGCGATACGGCCCGAAATGAGTATCAAATAGCACAACGCCACCACGAAAAACTTACGATGGTGACCTCAGACTTGGAGAGTGTCCAAACTCGTGTAGCTGAGGCGAAAGAAGACGCCGAGATTGAAGACCTGTTTTCAAAGAAACAGGAGATACGCAAATGACAGTAATCAACGGCCAACCGCAACCACCTCAGATTGATCCTGCAAAACAAAAGCAGATCGAAACCAAAACTGGTGATTTTCTGAACGGTGGAGCCGCGCAACACCAGCGGGGCCAAACCAATCATGGGATGGGTGGACAAAACCGGTCTAATTCTTCGGTCTTGGTCAGTCAGGGAGCGTTAGAAAGCTTGATTGCCGAAGGTCAGCACCACCAGAAATCCGGTCATGACGCGATGGAAGATGGTTCCGGGAAAGACCAGAATGATGACGAAAATACTCATGTTCTCGTAACTCTGACACCTGATAAAGCAGCGTCCCGGGATGTACCCGCCCTTCAAACTGCAGCGGCAAGCAACCAAGACATCAAAACAGATGAAGTCGCAAAGCTGGTGTCACGCCAGATGGATGCAGCCCTGCGTGCCGGGCCAACCGTTCAATCAGGGCCAATGTCGCTCTCTATCCCCCTTGATGCATCCACCGGCTTGAAAGAGGTCCAGGTGGCGATGAACGACGGCACTTTGACAGTCACGGTTCTGCGGGCTGCCGATCAGGCTCAGCATGACATAAGACAAGCCGCGGCAAACCTCGCACAGATCTTGCAAAGTCGGTACCCGACCAAGACCGTGAAAGTGGCGGAAAAAATCTCGCAGGACGACGATGCCAGCGTCGGCACGGTTCAGGGCACTGCAGAAACTGCTGATAGGCCCGGATTGTCTGATCTGTTTTCGCACGCCAAAAAGCCATGAGCGCGCAGGTATGGCTGCCGCCCAATAGCGGCGTGGACGCGAAAGATCTGCCGCTTTGGAATGCGGCGATGTCCCATATGGGCACGCGGCTGACCATTGATGGAACAGCCCTAGGCTTGCGCCTTAGCCCGATTGCAAAACCTCGCCTCACCGGACCTCTGCATATCATAAACGTCGCAGGCGGTGGGACGCTTTACGTCCATATCGATGCCTTTCCTTTCCAAAACCTATTGGGCGTGGATCTGGACCTGCAAGCAGCTGATCACATCCCTGCAGAACTGAAAGACGCCATCTATGCAGGATCGTTAGAGTTGTTGTTGCAAAACTTGCCGGACACACTGACGGGCCGAATGCAACATGACGCTTTGCGATCTGGGCCGCCACCTGAAGGCACTGATATAAAGTGGTTCGCTGCCGCATTGGATGGATTTGCAGAAGAACCGGTGTTTTTCTCATTCGGTTCCGCGGCAAAAGATATCTGTGCCCACCTCAACGATACGCTTGCGCAACCCCGTTCCGTCCTCGCGGCATTGCGAGAGGAGCTTGATGCAGTAACCCATAGAGTCATCGGGCAAGCGACGCTCTGCGCTGATGACGCGCGCCACCTTGGGATCGGCGACTTCATCGTGAGCGCAGATCAGGCCGCTGCCACCAGCCTGCTGATCCGCTGTGAAGGCCATAACTATCACTTCGAACCCACTGATGAAGGATGGCGATGCACCGACATTTCGCCTCCTGACCACGCCACAAGGATCTCTGACATGGACGAGACACCCGACGCATCTGCCGTTCAAACTGCAATGGCTCCTAAGTCAGAAACAGATTCCTTGCAGGATGCCGCAGCCAACGTTTCGACCGTTTTGACATTCGAATGCGGTAGCGCCCGCATAAGCCTTGCCGAGTTAGAGACATACCAAATCGGCGCTGTCGTACCATTACCAGATCAACTGACCCAGGATGGACTGCAGGTCACGATCCGTTGTGGAGAACGCGCGATCGCACGTGGTGATGTCGTGCAAGTCGATGACCGCCTTGCCATACGTATCAGCCAAATCTTGGCCCAGCAGACCTAGGGCCAAAGACCGATGGATCCTCTCAATCTTATCCTTATCCTGGCGGGTGCAGCTATTGTGCCTTTTCTGGCCGTCGTTGCGACCTCATTCATCAAGATTGCGGTTGTGTTGATGTTGGTACGCAACGCGCTGGGTGTGCAACAGATCCCGCCCAACATGGCGATCAATGCACTGGCCATCATCCTTACAGGCTACATCATGGCTCCGGTGGCTGTTGCGACCTACGATATTATGATTGCGGGTGATTTTGATTTCGGTAATGTCACTGGGTTTCAGGCCGCATTCGACGCAGGCAAGGGCCCGCTTGTGGCCTTTCTGGACCGCCATGCCGATGATCTTGAACGCAACTTTTTCCTAGCCGCAACGCAAGACTTGTGGCCGCTTGCTATGCAAGAACGGGTGGATGAAAACTCTCTTGTGATTCTGTTGCCGGCTTTCACGATCTCGCAACTGCGCGAAGCGTTTGAGATTGGTTTTCTTCTCTATCTGCCGTTTGTGGCCATCGACTTGATCGTGTCGAATATCCTCTTGGCGATGGGCATGATGATGGTGTCACCGCTGACAATCTCGCTGCCGTTCAAGCTGTTTCTTTTCGTAATGGTGGATGGCTGGTCGCGGCTGATCCTTGGTCTGGTGCAAACATATGTGTGAAAGGGCCGATCATGTCGCCAAGTGACGCACTCCACGCACTGACCGAGGCGATGGTCTTGGTCATGATCCTGTCCATGCCAACGATTATCGTGGCATCTGTTGTCGGTGTACTGGTCAGCCTGCTTCAGGCACTGACCCAAGTACAGGAACAGACCTTGTCCTTCGCGGTCAAACTGATTGCAGTCGCCATCACGATTGCTGCCACAGCCGGCTTTCTGGGTTCTGAAATGCTGCAATTTACAATGACGTTATTCACGACCTTCCCAGAACTGACGGATTAGCGCGATGGACGCCCTGATCAGCTTGTTTCTGCAGTTTGAAACTTATCTGCTGGCGCTTTTGATCTCGATCCCCCGGATCTACGGCTTTCTGATCACGGCGCCTATCCTAAGCCCCGGCGCGGTCCCCCGCCTTGCGCGAAACGCCATTATTTTGATCCTGTGTATCCCGATTCTACCGCTGAACCTGGCCAATTCGGACACTATTGATCGCACGCTTGCCTCGGTCGCGTATTTCTTTGCCAAAGAATTCGCGATTGGATTTGTCTTTGGCTACATGATCGGTTGGATCTTTTGGATGATCACCGCCGTCGGGGACCTGATCGACAACCAGCGGGGTGCGGCAATTGCCTCCAGTATTGACCCGCTGCAAGGCACAGAGACCTCACCCTTAGGCAACCTCTTTTCGCAAGCATTTGTCACGTATTTCTTTTCAATCGGTGGCATGCTGATCATCCTGCAGGTGCTCTACACCAGTTACAGTCTTTGGCCTGTTACCGAAGCCCTGCCAATCCTGTCACCGGAATTCCCGGCATTGGTCTTGCGCATCTTCGACCACGCCATGCGCGTGATGTTCGTACTGGCGGCCCCAGTCGTTGCCATCATGTTCCTATCTGAATTCGCGCTCGCCTTGGTGAGTAGGTTTGCCCCGCAGATCCAAGTGTTTATCCTCGCCATGCCCATCAAAAGCGGCGTTGCAATTGTAATCTTGATCTTTTACGTTAGCCTGCTCTTCCCATATGCGGCTGACCAACAGTCTTTTTTCGCGACATGGACTGAAACACTTTATGGCATTTTGGAAACCGGTCGCGCCCTCCGCAGTGAGGAAGGGGGCACGCCGTGAGCAAAAATTCCACCGGAGAAAAGACCGAACAGCCCACCCCAAAGAAGGAACGCGACGCCCGACAAAAGGGCCAAGTTGCCCGTAGCCAAGAGGTTGTCACGACAGCGTCACTGATGGCCGCGATCGCCTATGTTTGGTTCAGTTGGGATGCTACGTTCAATCGGCTGGTTGCGTTGATTGACCAGATCACCACCCTTTACACAGTCGATTTCCGAACGGCAGCTGTTCAGGGAATGGAACTCGCATTTGAAGAAAGCGTCGCCATCCTGGCGCCCCTTCTGGCGATTGTGATCGTCGCGGGCTTTTTTGCCAACTATCTACAGTTTGGCACCATCTTTGCCCCGAGCAACGCAGCGATGAAGTTGGAAAACATAAGCCCAGCCAAAGGGTTCGGCCGGATCTTTTCCATGAAGCAGCTTTTCGAAGTGTTCAAGTCGATCATCAAGATTGTCGTTTTGGCTGGGCTTATGTTTTCCAACTTCATCGCTGCGTTGC
>JBCBGX010000023.1:0-20447 GCA_038526325.1 Pseudomonadota bacterium
CGCGTCTTGTGACAGAGCGTGTCAGCAAGGCTGAAGCCACACAACGTGCCGGGCGCGCAGGACGTGTCGCACCGGGCCATGCATACAAGCTTTGGACCAAGGGCGAAGACGGCGCGCTTCCCGCTTTTGCCCCGGCAGAGATTGAGGTGGCTGATCTTGCCGGGCTTGCGCTGGACCTCTCCGTGTGGGGCAGTGCAGATCTGGCATTTCTGACGCCCCCGCCACATTCCGCATTGGCAGAAGCGCGCGCGCTGCTGGCAAGCCTCAACGCCCTGGACCAAGACGGCCGGATCACAGCCCATGGGCGTGCACTGGCCAAACTGCCTTTGCATCCACGGCTTGCCCATATGCTGTTGGTTGCGGGCCCGCAGGCCGCCCCTGTTGCAGCGTTGCTATCCAGTCGAGATCCGCTACGGGGCGCACCTGTGGACCTTGGGCTGCGCCTGCGCGCGGTCGGGGGGCGCTATGACGGACACGGCACCGTGAACCATGCAGCACTTGCGCAGATCAAGGCGGAAATCCCGCGTCTTCGCAAAGGACTGGCAGACCAACCGAAGATGCCAGTGGCGGCTCAGGTCGCGCTCGCCTATCCCGACCGGATTGGGGTACGGCGCAAGGGCGGCGACCCGCGCTACGTGCTTTCGGGGGGCAAGGGTGCCATACTGGACGCGGGAGACCCACTGGCTGGGCAACGTCTGATCATCGCCACCGATCTTGATGGCGACCGACGGGAGGCGCGCATCCGGCAAGCCATGGCCATATCCGAGGCTGAGTTGCGGGACGTCTTGGGCGATCACATCAAATGGCACAACATCTGTGAATGGTCGCGTCGTGAAGGCAGGGTCCTGGCCCGTAGACAGGAACGGCTGGGTGCGGTGACGCTGCAGGATCGAGTATGCACCGACGCGATGGACGACGCAGTCGCACGGGCGATGCTTGACGGCATCCGGCAACTGGGCCTGCGATTTTCCCCCGCAGCATCCCTCTTTCGGGCACGCGTTGCGCTGATCCCGGACATGCCCGCAATGGACGATGCAAGCCTGCTGAACACGGCAGAGGGCTGGTTGTTGCCTTATCTACCGGGCATCCGCACGCGCGAGGATTGGAGGCAATTCGATCTTATTGATGCCCTGCGCGGCATGCTGACATGGGAACAAATGCAAACGCTTGACCGGGTCGCTCCGGCACATTTCGAAACGCCTTTGGGGCGGAAAATTCCCATTGATTACGCAAGCGAGGTGCCCGAGATCACCGTGCGCCTGCAAGAGATGTTTGGGGTGACCCAGCATCCAACCATTGGCAAAACACCAATCCGGATCACACTTTTATCGCCCGGACAAAAGCCTGTCCAAGTGACTCAGGACATCGTGGGGTTCTGGGCCACCTCCTATGCCGATGTGCGCCGCGATATGCGCGGTCGCTACCCACGCCATCCTTGGCCCGAGGACCCAACACAAGCAGATCCGACATTACGCGCTAAACCGCGCGGCACATGACCGTGATTTGCTAAGTGATTCGCCGCGTGTTAAAGAAAACATAACAAAATTAGCGTATTGGCAGTTTCTGTATGAACATGTTGCGACACACAACCCAGCCGCGGGCCAATGACCCGACGCCAAAACAAGAGGTTTTGGCGCAGGTCGCTGCCTTGTGCACACGGGCGGGTGACAAGGGACTGCAAGTTTTGCTGGTGAAATCTTCGCGCGGGCGCTGGATCCTGCCCAAAGGGTGGCTAATGGACGGGCATACCGATGCACAAGCCGCAAAGCTTGAGGCATGGGAAGAAGCCGGTGTTGCCGAAGGATCGGTGGATAAGGCACCGTTGGCGACCTTTATGACACAGAAACGCTTTGATAACGGGACGACGACGCCCTGCTTGGTTTCAGTGTACCCATTGGCTGTTAAAGCAATGACCGATGACTACCCAGAGGCAGGCCAAAGACGCAGGCGCTGGGTATCAGTAAAAAAGGCCATCAAATTGGTCAATGAAGACGGGCTAAAGGACATCCTGCGGTCGATATGACACTTCGTGCCAGCAACGCGCCGTCGTGTGGGCTTATTTTCCCACGCAATAGCGCATGATCGCCTTTTGAGCATGGAGTCGGTTTTCTGCTTCATCAAAGATAACTGAATTCGGGCCATCCATGACACTGCTTGTCGCCTCGTCATCTCTGTGAGCGGGAAGGCAGTGCATGAAAAGCGCATCCTCCTTGGCCTTTGCCATCAGTGCATCATTCACCTGATAGCCGCGCAGCTGATTATGCCGGCGTTCTCGCGCCGATTGCGGGTCATGCATTGAAACCCATGTGTCGGTCACAACAAGGTCGGCCCCTTGGACGGCCTCATGCGGATCGCGCACAATCGTATAAAGCCCATCCAATGCCGGTTCGGGATCAAGCGGAGGTGGGCCTGTAAAGACAAGGTCAAAGTCAAACTGCTTCGCGGCATGGGCAAAACTGGTGAAAACGTTGTTGCCATCGCCAGACCAAACAACCTTTTTTCCCTTTATCGGACCGTTATGTTCCTCGAATGTCATGACATCCGCCATGATCTGGCAGGGATGCGTGCGGTTCGTCAGGCCGTTGATCACA
Source organism: Pseudomonadota bacterium (assembly GCA_038526325.1). GTDB lineage: Bacteria > Pseudomonadota > Alphaproteobacteria > Rhodobacterales > Rhodobacteraceae > Yoonia. Next base: position 2,592 of record JBCBGX010000023.1, read on the forward strand.
GGTACATCGGCATATTCGGCCATTTCCAAAAGGGTCTGCTCCTCGAAAGTGCGGATCATGATCAGGTCCACATAACGTGACAAAACACGCGCCGTATCGGCTATCGTTTCGCCATGGCCCAGCTGCATGTCAGCACCAGACAGCACCATTGTCTGGCCGCCCATCTGTCGCACGCCAACATCAAACGACACGCGCGTCCGGGTAGATGGTTTTTCGAAGATGAGCGCCACCATGTGGTTTGCAAGGGGTTGTTCCGCATCGGGCGTGCCCTTTGGCAGCCCAGCACGCGCCTGTTTCATGGCTCGGGCGTTGTCAATGATCTGATGCAGCGCTTCGCTTGGTGTGTCGTGAATATCAAGAAAATGGGTCATTACGTATCGCTCATTTCAGGCCTTTTCCGGCCGGTCAATTTAATGGTGGGTCATTACCTGGACGAGTTTTCCGTCCCGGGTCGATACCAGTCGTCGCTTGTGAAAGCCGGCCTGAGCATAGATGCCGATTGCCCGGGTATCTGTCGTATTCGGACCGGCTGCAATCAAAGGGTGGCGCAATCGTAGATCCCGCAAACGCGCTTCAATGTAGCCTGCCGAGTGCCCCTGCCCCATGAAATCGTTATCACCCACAAAGGTAGAAATGACGCGCGACCCCGGAGGCAAATCACCAAATTGGGGCAAGCCGAAGCTGCGCGCATCATGGTCATGAATATAAGCAAAAGGATGATCTATCAGACTGACCACCAGCATCGTGATTTCAGGGTTATTCATATCTTGCTGCATCAACGCAATCTGCTTGTTCGCATTAGGCCACCAGACTTTGACATGTGACGTTTGCAGCCACCGCTGCATTAACGGCAAGTCCTCGGAGGTCAATCTGCGAAAGCTGTAGTTACGCATGTTCCCTTTGCAATTGCAGGGCCGCCGCGTCGAGCTTTTCGATCGCGGTGCCGATGTCATTGTCTGGAATGTTGAGCGCAGGCAAAAGGCGAATAACGTTATCAGCCGCTGGTACTGTTAGCACACCCTTTTCAAAACCGGCGGCGACGACATCGGCGTTCAAAACCTTGCACTTCAAGCCCAACATCAAGCCTGATCCGCGCACCTCTTCAAACACTTCGGGATGACTTGCCACCAATCCTTCCAGTTTTTGACGTAAAAGCGATGCCTTGCGGTTTACCTCTGCCAGAAATTCCTCATCGGCGATGATCTCCATCACCTTCGCTCCCACGGCACAAGCAAGTGGGTTCCCGCCATAGGTAGAACCATGTGTGCCCACGGTCATGCCGGATGCGGCCGTTTCTGTGGCAAGCACGGCCCCCAATGGAAATCCACCGCCAATGCCCTTGGCCACCATCATAATATCGGGTGTGATGCCGGCCCATTCATGGGCAAAAAGCCTGCCGGTTCGCCCCATGCCACATTGAACCTCATCAAGGATCAAAAGGATGCCATGCTGGTCGCACAAGTCGCGCAACCCTTGCAGGCACGCATCAGGCAGCGGGCGAATGCCGCCCTCGCCCTGCACCGGCTCCACCATGATCGCAGCCACTTTGTCATTTGCGGCAGCTGTCAATGCGTCGTGATCGCCGAAGTCGAGATGGGTGAACCCGGGCAAAAGCGAGCCAAACCCTTTCGTCATCTTTTCCGAGCCCGCGGCCGCAATTCCAGCGCTGGAACGGCCATGAAATGAGCCGCTGAAAGTGATGATCTCTGACCGGTCTTCGCCTTTGTCAAACCAGTATTTGCGGGCCATTTTAACCGCCAGCTCGCAGGCCTCTGTCCCGGAATTTGTAAAAAACACGGTATCTGCAAAAGTCTTTTCCACCAAGGCATCTGCTAGTTTCTGCTGCGCGGGAATGTTGTAAAGGTTAGACACATGCCAAAGCGCACCGGCTTGCGCGTTCAGCGCTTCAACCAACGCGGGATGTGCATGGCCAAGCGCGTTCACGGCAATACCTGCGCCCAAGTCCAAAAAACGTCGTCCGTCTGCTTCCGTCAACCAAGAGCCTGCCCCGGACGTGAATGTCAGCGGGGCCCGTGAATAGGTTGGCAGAATAGATGCGATCATAGTGATCATCCTTTCAGATCAGCCCGATTGGTGCAGAACCATACGGGAGTGTCAATGATTTAAGGGGGTTAGTATAGATATGACAAAAGAGCGCGCTGGTTAGCGTCGGCGTCGGTTTGCAATGATTGTCGCGTTTGTCATTATTGCCGCATAGCGGAGTTTGAAGCCGCCTGAAAGCAAAATCAGCGGATTAGACCAATTTACCTTCGATAAATTGCCGAGCGCGGCTGGCGGTCGTCGGATGTTTGGGTGATTTCACCGATTTGGCTGGCATTGCGCGCAGCTTGCCAAGATAGCGATACAGGATCACAAGGCAGCCTGATGACCTTACACGCGCAAAACCCTCCCCTAGCAATTGTCCTGATGTGCTGTGCAACAGCCTTTATCGCAGGAACGATGCTCATCGCCAAAGCGCTCGGGACCGATGCGCTTGGCGATCCGCTGCATCCTTTACAAATCAGCCATGGAAGGTTTTTCTTCGCGTTTCTGGCTATAAGCACTGCTGCTGTCATCATTCGACCAGGGCTTAGGCGACCAGACTGGCCGCTTCATATCGGCCGAACGCTGTTTGGGTGGGGTGGCGTAACATGCATGTTTGCCTCTGTCGCGTTTATTCCGCTTTCTGATGCAACAGCAATCAGCTTTCTCAATCCGGTTTTCGGAATGATGTTGGCGATTCCGCTATTGGGTGAACGCGTTGGGCGATGGCGCTGGATCGCCGCAGCCATGGCGTTGCTCGGGGCGCTTGTCCTGTTGCGCCCCGGGATGGGAACGTTTCAATTGGCAGGGTTACTGGCCTTAACGGCAGCCGCACTGATGGGCATGGAACTGATCTTTATCAAGAAACTTGCAAATAAAGAGCCGGCTTTGCAGATTCTTCTGGTCAACAACACGCTGGGCTTGATGGTTGCAACGCTTGCCGTGCTGCCTGTCTGGGAACCGCCCACTACAGCACAATGGGTATCACTGGCGTGTCTGGGCCTATTGATGGCCTCTGCACAATCATGTTTTGTCAGCGCCATGGCGCGTGCCGATGCCAGCTTTGTCACACCATTTGGATACCTCACCTTGGTGTTCGCTGCGCTCTATGACGCGGTTATTTTTGATGTTGTCCCCGATGTAGTCAGCGTCATCGGTGCTGTCATCATCCTAGCAGGCGCGAGTCTGCTGGCATGGCGTGAGCAAAGGCAAGCCACTTGATTACGACGGCTGACAGACGTTAGGTAATCGGCCAAATTGCGGCCATGTTTTCCAACTACGTGCGACATTATGAATAAGGTTTACGAGTATCGCAGAGCACCAAGTCGGGGGGTGATATGGCTTTCAGCCTCTGCGGTTGTTATGCTTGTGATAGCGATCACATTGACTGGGTCAGAAGAATTGACTTGGCTCGTTTGGGCGATTGGCGCCGCGACTTTGTGCTGGATGATGCTGCCCAAACCGGTTGCCGGGATCCGCGTTGATGACACCCATTTGATTTTATCGGCGTGGCGGCTTCCACGCGCGATCCGGCTGGATGACATCGCTTATTTGCGCGCAACCGAAGCAAGCGCAGAAACAAACATTGCGATCGTCTACAAGAATGGATCTGAAGAAGGGGTGTTTGCCGGTGATCTTCCAGAGATGGACATTTTGGTGGACGTGATGGCCCAGCGCGGTATCGCCGTCAGAGACAGATACTAGGATCAGGCCTTCATTCGATAGCCGGTATCCAGCCAGCGCCAGCAGATCCCCACCACCACGCCACAGGCAACACAAACGACGCAAAGGCCAATCCATGGGCTGCTGTCACTAACCCCGATCATACCAAACCGCACCCCGTCAATCACGTAGAAGAACGGATTTGCGTGACTGAGTGTTTGCATCAGCGGCGGCAAAGCTTCGATCGAGTAAAACGTACCTGACAGAAAGGCGAGTGGCGTGATCAGAAAATTCGAAATCGCGGAAAGCTGATCAAATTTATTGGCAAAAATACCCGCAATCATCCCCAACCCGCCCATAAGTACCGACCCCAGGAAGACAAATACAATCACCCAGCCTAGGTGCAGAACCCCAACCCCCAAAAACAGGGCTGCTCCGGTAGAGATGACAATGGCGACCAATGCGCCCCGTGCGACCGCACCGCCCAAATACCCCACAACCAATTCTGCGGCGGACAGTGGCGGCATCAAAGTATCGACAATATTGCCCTGCACCTTGGCAGACCCCAGACTGGAGGACGTATTGGCAAAGGCGTTCTGAATAACCGTCATGGTCAAAATGCCGGGTGCGAGGAAAGTCATGAAGGGGACACCCATAACCTCGCCGCGTTGCGGACCGATTGCGATTGTGAAGATCATCAAAAACAGCGCTGCATTGATCAGAGGCGCCATAATCGTCTGAGACCAGACATTGATAAAACGGCGTACCTCGCGCTGGATCAATGTCCACGTCCCCAGCCAATTGACGCGTCCAAATCTGCGCACACCCATCATCTGCTCTGCCATCTTGATCGTCCTTTGCCCTTTTTCTTGGGGCCGACATAGCGCATTACCCGAGACATGCCAGCCATCACGTGGACGATTACAACAACCTTTGAACCCCCTCAAACAATGCAATCAGGCCGGCGCCAAGTCCCGTCAGGGATATTCCGCGTGCGACGAGGGTCTCATAATCCAGCCACCATGGTCGCAGGCGCGTGGCCACCTTGCTGTGCAGATCATGCAGCATCGACAATGCTCTCATACGCGCGTCCGATGTTTCGGCGTCCGCATATTCCTTGGCCAGCGCAACCATTGTGACCGTCAGCATTCGATCGGGTTCTGATCCAGCGGCGGCGTGGTATGCGTCAATCTCAACCAGGATCGTTTTGGTCAATTGACTGCGTGCATCGGGCTCCGCAATCAGGCTTGCTGCTTGGAAAGGCAACCCCGATTGCACCGATGCCGCACGCTTGCGAAACAAGCGGGCAAGTAACAATCCCACACTCATCAAACCGATGCCAAGCATGACCAAAGCAAGCGACGTCTGCCTTTCGCGCCAGACATCGGACGCGCTGGCAGGAGGGGTGGTCGGGGTTGACGGTGGCGGCGATGCATCAGGAAGCGCAGGTCCAAGCACGCCGGTGAGGTAGAAAAAGGCTGCCACCGCCCCCAGAAACGCAGCGATTAGGCCGACAAGCACCCACAAGACCCAGGAATGGGATTTGCGCGGCGCAGCCTTAGGCGGGGGCGCAGGTGCAGCGACAGGTGCGGGTTGGGGGGCGTGCGCCATGCTGGGCGTGGTAACGCGTTCGGCCATTGCAACTGGCGGCAACATCACATCCTGCAGCATCGCTCTCGCCTTGGTCGTGTCCGGTCGGCCGCCCGCATCCTGTGCCAGCAAGGCGCCCAACGCAGGTCGAAGCATTGCCGGGGCTGCAGACACATCAGGCTCTGCAACATTGCGCGCTTCAGCCAATAGTTCTGCTGGTGTCCGCCCCTGCCGATAGGGTTTCCCAACCACCATTTCATACAGCAGCGCGCCAACTGCCCAGATATCAACCGCCGCGCTCAGTGGGGCCCCCAAGATCTGCTCGGGCGTCATGTAAAGCAGCTTGCCAGCATATTCACCACCAACTGTGGTCGCGCCAATCTTGCTGGCCTGCGTAAGGTGCCCCAGTGCGTTGAAATCGATCAGGACCGGTTGGCCATCTTCGCCCAAGATGACGTTCTGCGGGCTGACATCCCGGTGGATCACATTGCGCGCATGTAATTCTGACAGAGCCGCCAGCAAAACATCCGCCAACGCCACCGCTTCGGTCGGCATAAGCGGCCCCCTGTCCCGCAACATTTTTTCAACTGAAACACCTTCGACAAAGGCATAGACCTGAGCGATGTGATCATCGGTCAACCGGATCAACAGGTGCTGCTGCAAACCTGGATGGCGTAAACCGGACAGCACGTTAGACTCTCGCTGTGCAGCGGTCTCGGTTTTTGGATCACGGGGGCGCAGCTTGATGACAACGGGCCGTTGCGTCATCATGTCTGTGGCACGCCAGGTTTCGCCCAAGCCTCCGATAGCCAGGCGTTGCCAATTCATGTAATCGGATGATAACGCGGCATCAGGTGCGGTCATTGCATCCCCCCGGCGCTAGTGTCCACGGTGACCCGCAATTTTGGCAAGCAGAAATCGCGCACCAGTCGGGAAAACCCGACCACGTGGCTTCACATCTGTGCAACCTATCACTAATATGAGGGACGTGAAAATCAGATGTCACGATTTTATCAGATGACACCGAACCAAAAGGAATTCATATGTCCTGGACAGACGAGCGCGTTGAGACGCTCAAAAAGATGTGGGGCGAAGGCCAGTCAGCCAGCCAGATTGCCAAAGAACTGGGTGGTGTGACCCGCAATGCCGTGATCGGCAAGGTACATCGTCTGGGTTTGTCAAACCGTGCAGGCTCGGGTGGTGGGGCAAGCAAAGCGCCAGCGAAGGAAAAGGCTGCAACTGCGACAAAGCCCATGCCAAAGGCAACCGCCACAAAGGCGAAGGCAGCCCCTGCGGCGCCCGCCGCGAAAGAAGAGCCGGAATTGGACGAGAATGGCATCCCAATCTCTGCTGCTCGCCGTGCGATCATTCCGGCTGGTCAGCCTTTACCGCCTCAGCCGTCCGCTAACGAGATCAGCCCAGAGGCGTTGGCAAAAGTCAGCGAAGTCGAAAAGAGCGCCCGACGGATCAGCCTGATGGAGTTGACTGAGAAAACGTGCAAATGGCCTGTTGGAGACCCAGCAACAGATGATTTCTGGTTCTGTGGTTTGCCAGTTCAACAAGGGAAACCATATTGCGAGGCACATGTTGGCGTGGCCTTTCAACCAATGTCTTCAAGACGTGATCGGCGGCGGTAAGGTCGTATTGAGATCGGGAAAAGGGCCGCATGATGCGGCCCTTTTTTGTCCAACGCCATAGCTTTCTGGTGCGGGGGCAGCGCTGCATAGCCCGCCATGGTCTTGAAAACGCCACGACGGGTTTCCAAATCCTGAATGAACCTAAGAAAGACGTGGTGACCGAAAAACATGCCCAATACTGCCCTTATCACTGGCGCTTCCGGTGGAATTGGACGCGAATTCGCACGCTACCATGCCGAAAAAGGCGGGGACCTCATTATCGCAGCACGACGCGGTGATGAATTAGAGACGCTCAAGAGCGAGCTTGAAGCAAAGCATGATGTCAGCGTTATGACGGTTGCGTTGGATTTGAGCGGCGCGGATGGTGCTAGAAAGCTCTACGATGCCATCCAAGGGCAAAAGATTGATATCCTTATCAACAATGCCGGGTTCGGGGGGCATGGTCGGTTTGTCGAGCGTGACCTTGAAAGCGACCTGGCGATGATTGAGCTGAACATCATATCGCTCGTCACGCTGACCCATTTTGTCGCAAAGGACATGGTGCGCACTGGGGGTGGCAAAATACTGAATGTCAGTTCCACCGCCAGCTACCTGCCGGGGCCATTGCAAGCCACCTATTTTGCCACAAAGGCCTATGTCAGCAGCTTCAGCCAGGCATTGGCCGAGGAACTCAAAAATGATGGTATAACAGTAACCGCACTGGAACCCGGCTATGTCGAAACCGATTTTGCCGCCCACGCTGACCTGACAGGAACTGATCTGGTGAAATCTGGCAGTTCGGCCCGTAGTGTCGCGAAATTTGGTTATGATGCGATGCGCCGCGGAGAGCTGAGAGCAATAAACGAAGGGCGACTTCGGTTGTTATTGAATTGGATCATACCATGGATGCCCCGTCGCGCCGTCTTGAGCATGGTACGGAAAATGCAAGAAAAGCCAGCTTAAAAGAAAAAGGCCCCGCAGTTACGCGAGGCCGATTTCCAAAGATTTCATTCGAGTGTCAGGCTGTCGCACGACCGCGCGCAGCAAAGCCAAGCGCGCCCATACCAGCCAGCAACAGCAGAAGCGAAGCGGGAAGCGGCACTGGGGCAACCTCGTAGCTGATATTGTCAATCGCACCCGAGTCGCGGCCGAAATTGAATGTCAGTTGCGTCACGTTTGTCCAGTTCAACAGCCCGGAAGGTGTGAAGTAGTTGTCAAACGCACTGCCACGCTGTGTGCCAACACTTGCAGCATTGTTGTTGTTGTCTCTCACCACGACGTTTCCATCATCGAGGAAATCGAAACCGAGAAACGTGATCGCCTGAGAGAACGTGAACCTAATCCAGCCGCCACGCCCATCATCATCAGCCGCCGTATTCGGGTTCTCTTGGATGATCAGCGCATTGCCCGTGTGAATGTCATAGGTCACACCGTCTGACGTAAATGGCGCCTCGAGATCGGGGTCGCGCGTGTTCTCAAGGGATGTGTCGAAAATCCAAGCTTCGTCAGGCGAAGATGACGAACGACCATTCGCTGTGACCGTCGCCGTCACGCCGCCTTCCAGGCTGATCGAATTGATCACGTCACCGTGAGAATAATCCTCAAATGTAAGTGTTGCTGCGTTGGCAGCACCAGTGACCATTATACTGGTCGCAATAGCACCAAAAAAATTACGTTTGTTCATAAGCACCCCAATCACCTGTTCCATGGTTAACAAAGTGTTACCATCATAGGCAGATCGTCTTGGGCAAACAAGCCATATTGCAATTCACAGCCCTTTTGTGATCGCAACATCGCCCGTTTGGAAACAATGGGCAACATGGTCGAGCACTGCGGCAAATTTGGGGATAGTATTCATCCAATCCGCGGGAAAACGTGGTAATTTAAAGGCCATTTTCAACCATGTAACTGCGCGGTATACCGCGCATATGACCCAAAACCCACCCAATCTTCGCCCCGATCTTGCCCATGCCAAGGTCACCGAGACTCGTCGCGACGGCCAACCAACCATCGGAATGGTGTCATTGGGTTGCCCGAAGGCTTTGGTCGATAGTGAGCGTATTTTGACCAGACTGCGTGCCGAAGGTTATGCGATAAGCGCCGACTATGCGGGCGCTGAGGCGGTGATTGTGAACACCTGTGGCTTTCTGGACAGTGCCAAGGCCGAAAGCCTGGACGCTATTGGTGAGGCCTTGCAAGAAAATGGCAAGGTTATCGTGACCGGCTGTCTTGGGGCCGAGCCGGATTATATCCGCGAACATCACCCGCAGATCCTGGCCGTCACGGGTCCGCATCAATATGAACAGGTATTGGACGCGGTGCATGCCAATGTGCCCCCTGCCCCCGACCCGTTTATCGACCTTCTGCCTGCCTCGGGCGTCAGCCTGACACCGCGGCATTACAGCTATCTGAAGATCTCTGAGGGGTGTAACCACAAATGCAAGTTCTGCATTATCCCCGATATGCGCGGGCGGCTGGCGAGCCGCCCGGCCCATGCGGTGCTGCGCGAGGCGGAAAAACTGGTGGAGGCCGGTGTCAAGGAATTGCTGGTCATCAGCCAGGACACTAGCGCCTATGGCTTGGACCGGAAATACGATGTGAACCCCTGGAAAGGGGGGAAGGTACGGAGCCACATCACCGACCTGACCCGCGAATTGGGGCAGTTGGGGGCGTGGGTGCGTCTGCATTACGTCTACCCCTACCCGCATGTGCGCGAGCTGATCCCAATCATGGCGGATCCGTCAAACGGCGTACTGCCTTATCTGGACATCCCGTTCCAGCATAGCCACCCCGACGTTCTACGCCGCATGGCCCGGCCCGCGGCAGGGGCGAAAACGCTGGACGAGATCGCCCGCTGGCGCGCCGACTGTCCCGACATCACCCTGCGGTCGACCTTCATCGTCGGCTACCCGGGTGAGACGGAGGCGGAATTCCAACACCTGCTCGACTGGCTGGACGAAGCACAACTCGACCGGGTGGGCTGCTTTCAATACGAAAACGTGGCCGGTGCCCGATCCAACGCCCTGCCCGACCATGTGGCGCCCGAGGTCAAACAGGACCGGTGGGAGCGGTTCATGGCCAAGGCGCAAGCCATCTCAGAAGCGAAGCTCGCGGCCAAAGTCGGCAAGACCCTTGAAGTCATCGTGGACGACATCGACGAAGACGGCATCGCGACGTGTCGGACATGGGCGGATGCGCCGGAAATCGACGGGAACCTGTTTATTGATGAAGGGACCCAAGGGCTGGCCGTTGGGGATGTGGTCAAAGTCGAGGTTGAGGAAGCGGGAGAGTATGATTTGTGGGGTCAACGCCGATAAAGAAACGATCCGGTAGGTTCTTTTCTATGGTTGTGGGTAGAGCCCGGTGCCGTCAAATTACCCAAAAAAGACCAATCATCTTTATGTGTGAGGATGCTCGTGCAGTTGTCGTTTGCAAGAGCGTTACCCACCTGACAAATGCCTAGGCGGAGAGTGAAACGGGTTTTACACCCTCACACCCCACTACCCGCGTATCTGCCACGCTCAGCGGCCAGCGGATGAAAACGATTGCTGTATTCGCGATTTCATGCGTGACCAATGTATCTGCGATATCCGAGGCGCCGCAAGTGGCCGTGATCTGCCCTTTCCGCTGGGCGTTGGCGACAATCCGTACCTCTAGCGGGATACCGGGGTGGGACCGTTGTAGATGCGTAGAAATCTCACGGGCGGCACCGACGGCCATGTAGAGCGCGACGCAAGCGCCCGGTTTAAGGTCCTGGATCGCCTCAGGCACGGCGTGACCGTCGCGCAAATGGCCGGTTGTCAAGGTCACCGCGTTGATCTCATCCCGTTCGGTCAGGCTTTCGCCCATGGCCGCAGCTGCGGCGCAGGCGGCGGTGACGCCGGGCACAACCTCTACCGCGATGCCGGCCTCTGCCAACGCATGCATTTCTTCGGTGCTGCGTCCGAACACGCCCGGATCGCCGCATTTCAGCCGCACGACGCGTTGGCCGCGGCGAGCTGCGGCAACCAGCGTTTGGGTGATCTTTTCCTGGGGCCAGCTGTGGCAGCCGGGGGCCTTGCCCACATAGATACGCTCTGCATCGCGCCGCGCGAGTTCGAGGATTTCGGGATCCAGAAGGCGGTCATAATAGATCACATCCGCCTCTTGCAGGCGCTGCACACCACGCAGGGTAATCAGGTCTTTTGATCCCGGGCCGGCACCGACCAGGCTGACACTGCCTTCCTGTTTGGTCCCGAATTCTCCGGTCTCAATCGCAGTCTTAATTATGCGGGCCGCATCACGCTCGGCCCCGCTGGCAAAGATCCTGCGGGGGGCGTCGTTAAAGACCCAGCGCCACAAATCACGCCGCGCCCGCGGCGCAAGACGAGCAGCCGCCGCACCGCGCAAGCGCCCAGCCAGGCTGGCCAGATCGCCCAGGCGAGGTTCCAGCGTTTCTTCCAGCTTGGTCTTGATCTGGCGTGCCAGAACCGGCGCTGTCCCTTCGGTGCCGATGGCAACGACAACAGGATCGCGGTCCACAATAGAGGGCGTGATCGCATCGCATAGCGCGGGTTGGTCGACGACATTGACCGTAGCCCCCCCCTCTTTGGCCAGGGCATGAAGCGCCACGTCCGCGCCCGGGCAGCCGGTGGCGACAAAAACCAATGCTGTGTCAGAAAAGCTGGCGGGCGTGATCGCATCGGTTTGATGGGTCACCCGACCCTCTGCAGCCAGTCCTGCCAGTTCATCATCCAGCGCGGGGGCAAGGATCGTGACCTGCGCCTCGGTCTTGAGGATCAGCCGGGCCTTTTGGGCGGCCTGTTCGTCACCGCCCACAATCACAACGCGACGGTCGGCCATTTGAAGGAACATTGGAAAGGTTTTCATGCGCTCAGGCTTTCGTTTCGATGGCGTGTCGCCCAAAGATCATCCGCCATGGCCTGGGCTTCGGCCATGGTCGGGGCGGCTTTCAATGTCCAAAGCGCCAGTGCAGCGGTGCTGGTTACTGTTGAAATCGCAAAAGGATCCTGTTGTGCGCCCAGCCACAGCGCATTTAAGTCGATCGGTCTGTCGGGATGATGCAAACGACGTGTTTCGCCGATAATCGCCGGGGCGTTCTGTTGAACGTGTGCCCCGTCGCGCAGACCGTAAAGGGCAATCTTTTTGGCGGGATGCCGTTCGAATTCGCCCCCGCCCCCTTTGATGATTGTCAGATCCCGCTGCCCCAGAAGTGCTGCCGCCTGCGCCTGCAGGCTGCGGTAAGAGGGGTGAAAAACGCCCTGTACGGTCGCCTGCGCATTTGAGGGGTTCCACATCCTCAACACCGTGTTGAAACAGGACCGCAATCCAAATATGTCGCGCAGCTTCAATAGGGCAAATGCCGCAGGACTTAACGTCTCCAAAGGTGTGTACCGTACCATGGGGCCTGCATGGGCCAATGCATCACGCACCGAGGCTGTCGCGGATTGATGCGAATTCCAGCCGTGCATTGAAATCGTATAACCAGCCTGCCCAACAAGCCGGGCGGCCAGCAGAAACAGCGGAGCGCCACGGCTGCGCCCCGCAGCATATGAAGGCCAATCAAGATCGGCCGCAGAAAGGGCATCTTTCACATGGGCTCGCAACGCAGCCGTGAAACCAGCGATTTCTTCCGCTGTCTCACCGCGCAGGCGCATCACCATCAAGAGCGCCCCAACAGCTTCGGGCGCAGCATCCCCCTGCAGGATGAGCGCCATGGCCGCTTGCGCCTCGTCCATTGTTAGTGGCCTTGCGCGGCCCTTGCCGCGCGCCACAATCTGCACAAAGGGGGCTAGGCTCATTCCGCAGCCATCGGCACCGATGCCTCTTGCAGAAGTGCCGCGAGCTCAGGCTTACAAGAGCCGCAGTTCGTGCCCGCACATGTGGCCTCGCCCAAATCCGCTACACTACTTGCCCCGTTGGCGGCGGCCGCAAGCAGGGTGTTGCGCCCGACATTGAAACAAGCACAAACGGTCGCTCCGGGATCGGGCTGATCGGCCGGGGTTCGGCCCGCCAGGGCGACTAATGGTGATATATCGGTGCCAACTGCGGCAATGGCTGCAGCGCGTGACAGCACGACCGGCCGAGGCGCGGCAAACAGCAAGGCTGCAATCACACCGTCCACTTCAATTGCGATGCGGATATCGCCGGTGGCTGGATCCGTCTGTAACGCAGCTTCCCCCTCTGGCAAACCACTAAGTTTGCGCGCCTCTGCCACCCAGTCGGCTGGGGTTTTGCGCCCGGCAAGCTCCGCCTGCCAACCAGTCTGGGTGCGCGCGATGGCAGCATAGGGTGTTTGCGGCGTCATCTCCTGCGTGGATGCCAGAAAGCCGTACCATTTTGCGTTGTAGACACTGGCAGTCACGGCGCCGGATTTGAGTGCAGGTTGACCAGATACCGGATCAGTCACAGGGGCAGTCACACTGTTTACGGTGCCCAAAGTTGTGCGTTGCCGTGTCCAGTGCATTGGCGCAAAAAGCTGACCTTTGGCGACACGCGTTGTGACAAGAGCACGCAAGATCGCGCTGCCATAGATATTGTCGATCCGTACCAGATCACCCGGCCCGACCTGCAGCAATGCGGCATCCCCCGGGTGCATTTCGACATAAGGTTCGGCAAGATGCGGTCCCAACCTGGCTGATTTGCCAGTGCGCGTCATTGTGTGCCACTGGTCGCGATTTCGCCCAGTATTGAGAGCAAATTGAGGTGTGGACAATGCGGGCGAAGCCACCGCGACCATGCGTGCCTTGCCATCGGGATGATAAAAGCGGCCATCCGCAAAAAAGCGTCTGTCATCGCGCGGCCACTGTGTGGGGATCAGATTGGCATAGTCGGCATCTGCAAAGACACTGAGGTCAAGATCACGGGGAAATTGCGAAACGGCAGCATCAAGAGCAACGTATTCAGCAAAAACATCAGCGGGTTTTTCATAACGGAATGCCGCCCCAAATCCCATCCGCCGTGCTACATCGCTAACAATCGCCCAGTCCGGGCGGGCGCTGCCGGGAGCTGGCAGAAATGCCCGCTGACGCGAGATGCGGCGCTCTGAATTTGTAACCGTGCCGTCCTTTTCACCCCACCCAGTGGCGGGCAGACAGACATGGGCGAGATCACTTGTGTCTGTCTTTTCGATGATGTCCGAGGTAACGACAAAGGGAACATTTGCAATCGCGGCTGCCACCCCATCAGCATCGGGCAGTGACACGGCGGGATTGGTCGACATAACCCAAAGCGCCTTGATTTCGCCTGCAGCACAAGCCTTGAATAAATCGACAGCCTTCAACCCTGGTTTGGTGCAGATGGTAGGGCTTTGCCAGAAATCCTGTACTGCCGCCTGGTGCGCCTCATTGCCAAGCTCCAAATGGTTGGCCAGCATATTGGCCAAACCGCCAACCTCGCGTCCGCCCATAGCATTGGGCTGGCCTGTGACAGAAAATGGACCCATGCCGGGCTGACCAATCCGTCCCGTTGCCAGATGGCAGTTCAGGATCGCGTTGACTTTATCTGTGCCGCACTGAGATTGGTTCACGCCTTGCGAATAGACTGTCACCACCTTTTCGGTCCCGCTCCAGAGAGCGAAGAAATGCGCAAGTTCCTGTTCCGACAGGCCAGTATCAGCAGGATTTGACTGCCGAGCAGAGGCGACGGACAATTCCATACCATTTACATGCTTTGAGGTGAACGCCGCATCAATGCGGTCGTGATCAGCGAGATAGGCTAGTAATCCGTTGAACAGCGCCACATCCCCGTCAGGCGCGATCTGAAGATGCAGATCGGCGAGATCCGTTGTCGCTGTCCGACGCGGATCAATATTGATGATCCGCATTTCTGGCCGCGCCTCTTTGGCTGCGGCGATACGCTGAAATAGGACCGGATGACACCAAGCCAGGTTTGATCCGACCAAAACAATCAGATCAGCCAGTTCAAGATCTTCGTAGGTTCCAGGCACCGTATCGGTGCCAAAAGCGCGTTTATGCCCGGCAACGGACGACGCCATGCAAAGTCGCGAGTTGGTGTCGATATTTGCAGACCCGATAAAGCCCTTCATCAACTTATTTGCGACATAGTAGTCTTCGGTTAGCAGCTGACCCGAGGCATAAAATGCCACGCTGTCAGGGCCGTGTTGTGCGATGGCATTGCTAAATTTTTCGGCGACAAGATCTAGCGCCATTTCCCAACTGGCCCGCTGGCCACCCACCGTTGGATGCAAAAGCCGCCCGTCCAGATCAATGGTCTCGCCCAAGGCAGAGCCTTTGGAACAAAGCCTGCCAAAATTTGCCGGATGATCCGGGTCACCCTTAATCGTACCGTCAGCCCCGGCCAGAACGCCGCACCCAACGCCACAATAGGGACATGTGGTGCGGGTCAGCGTCATGCCGCAGCCCGTGCACGCAGGAACGACCGATCAAGCAGGATACGCCCGTCCTCCACCCGCGCGGGGTAGGTTGCCACCCGGCCACTATCCGCGCCTTGTGCCTCGCCCGTTTCGAGCGAGATGACCCAATTGTGCAACGGGCAGGTCACGGATTTGCCATGTACGATGCCCTCGGCCAGAGGTCCGGCCTTGTGCGGGCAGGCGTTGTTGAGTGCGAAGACCTCATCCTCTGCGGTGCGAAAGACGGCGACACAGCCTTCGGAGGTCTTGACGACGCGCGCCCCGCGCTTTGGGATGTCACCAAGGGCCGCGATATCGATCCAGTTGCTCATTCGGCGGCCTCCAATGATAGGTTTGCAAGGGGCTGGTAGGTTTCTGCTTTCTTGGCAGAATGCTCGGCCCATGGGTCTTTGCGATAGATGGATTGGCTAAGCTCAAACCGTTCGATCAAAGCTTGCCGTGTCGGCGTATCGTCCATCTGCTCTTTAATCCAATCCAGACCGACCTTGGCCATCCACTTGTAGATGCGATCTAGATATTTGGCATTTTCGCGGTAGAGCTGGGTGACAGCTTTGATGATGTCGATCGCTTCGTCTTCCGTCGCGACCTGCACAAGCAATTCAGTTTCCTTGACGTCCATACCAGCCGCCCCACCGATACTGACCTGATAACCACTGTCGACACAGATAACGCCAATATCTTTACACGTTGCCTCGGCACAGTTGCGCGGACAGCCTGACACTCCCATCTTCAGCTTGTGCGGTGTCCAGCACCCCCACATCTCCTTTTCAATCTTGATGCCCAGGCCCGTGCTGTCCTGCGTGCCGAAGCGGCAATGATCAGTGCCAACACAGGTTTTGACCGTCCGCAAACCCTTGGAATAGGCATGGCCCGACACCATACCCGCCGCATTCAGATCAGCCCACATGTTTGGCAAATCCTCACTGCGGACGCCCAGCAGGTCGATCCGTTGACCACCGGTGACCTTCACGGTTGGCACCATGTATTTGTCGGCAGCATCAGCTATCGCGCGTAACTCATCGGGTGTGGTGATCCCGCCCCACATGCGGGGCACCACACTGAACGTACCGTCCTTTTGGATATTGGCGTGCTTGCGTTCGTTGATGAAGCGACTTTGCGGATCATCCTGATATTCCAGCGGCCAATCGGCAAGCAAATAGAAGTTCAACGCGGGTCGGCAGACATGGCAGCCACAGGATGTTTTCCAGCCGCATTCCTGCATGACCGCCTGCATCGATGTCAGCTTTTGACTTTTGATCATGCGGCGGACGTCTTCATGGGTCATGTCCGTGCACCCACACATCGGCTGCGCGGTCGGCATGACGAAATCGTCACCTAGGCTGACGGCCAACACCTGTTCGACAAGACCCGTGCAGGTGCCACAAGACCCTGATGCCTTTGTCGTAGCCCGCACAGCGCCCAGATCAGTGGCGCCTGCCGCAATGGCATCTTCGATCTCCCCTTTGCAGATACCGTTGCAGCCGCAGATCTCCGCATCACGCGGTAAGGCTGCAACAGCTGCTAAAGGGTCCAGGGGGGTCCCCCCTTGATAGGCCGGCCCGAAGATGAGCGTATCGCGCATCTCTGCAATGTCGGTCTTGTCCTTGATGAGCCCAAAGAACCAGTTGCTATCGGCGGTGTCGCCATACATCACCGCGCCGATGACCACGTTGTTTTCGATGATCAGGCGGCGATAGACACCCCGGGCCGGATCACGAAACACGATGTCTTCGCGTCCTTCCCCATCGGCAAAATCACCAGCGCTAAACAGATCGCAACCGGTAACTTTCAGCTTGGTTGACAATTCCTTTTGAACAAATGTGTCGGTTTCTCCCATCAGGGTTTTGGCAACCACCTTGGCCTGATCATAGAGTGGAGCGACGAGACCGAAGATCGCGCCATCATGTTCCACGCACTCTCCAACGGCGAGTATATCGGGATCTGAGGTGACCATCTGGTCATCGACATGGATCCCTTTGCCCACGGCTAGGCCCGCCTCTTGAGCAAGCTGTACATTCGGGCGGATCCCAACGGCCATGACCAGTAGATCACAAGGAAGTTCGGTGCCGTCATCCAAGAGCAACGCACGGACTTGACCATTCTCGCCCAGAATTTCCTTGGAATTTGCGGAACACTTAACAGTGATGCCCTTGTCTACGAGCGCTTTGCGCAAAAGGTATCCGGCGGCCTCATCCAATTGCCGCTCCATCAGGTGGCCCATGATATGGACAACCGTCACATCGACGCCGCGTGCAGCCATGCCCGCCGCAGCCTCTAGCCCCAATAGGCCACCACCAATGACGACAACCTTGTTATCTGGGCCTAGCGTCATCATGCGCTCGGTATCTTCAAGGTCCCGATAGGCGATGACACCTTCCAAATCATGCCCCGGCAGCGGGATCATGAACGGGTTGGAGCCGGTGCCGAACAACAGCTTGTCATAGGGAAGAACATCACCGTTTTCGGCGGTCAATGTCTTGGCAGAACGATCTATGTGCGCGACTTTCTCGCCGAACCGGCAGTTCACATTATGCGCCTCGTACCAGTCCG